>NZ_JAELTP010000083.1 GCF_016428915.1 Pandoraea sp. ASV26 | reverse complement strand
CTCCAGATATTCCTTGCCGCCCGAGGTCAGCAGCAAAATCGCGGGCTGGCTGATCTTGGCCATGTCCCACGTGTAGCTGCCCGCCTCGACCATGCTCTTGATCTGCGCGGTCGGCTCTGCATTGGCCTGCACGCCAACGACCTCGATGCCGGTCGCCTTGGCGAACGGCTTGTAGTACACGGCGTCGTACGCCTTGGTGTAGATGCCGCCGTCATCACGCACGACGATGCGCTTGGTGGCGGCGCGCGAAGGCGTCCACACGAACGGGAACGCCACGGCGGCCGCGCCGACGAGCGCCGTCTTCATGGCCGTGCGACGGCCCGGTTGCGCGAGCGGCGCCTCGTTGTGGTCGATGATGTCGAGCGGGCTTGCGGAGGTCTTGCGTTTCATCATGGTCTCCGGTCTTGACTGGGAGGGTGGGCGCGGCGAC
This sequence comes from Pandoraea sp. ASV26, assembly GCF_016428915.1. GTDB lineage: Bacteria > Pseudomonadota > Gammaproteobacteria > Burkholderiales > Burkholderiaceae > Pandoraea. The sequence goes on along the minus strand of NZ_JAELTP010000083.1, from coordinate 24,147 downwards.
GAACCGCAGCTTCGATACAGCCGCCGCGCGCGCAGTTATGGCAAAACAAACAGCGAAACGGAAATGACTCAGGGAACGAGGCGTCCCGGATTGAATCGTTGGTCGGGATCGAGCGCCGCCTTCACGGTGCGCATGAGTGCCAGCTCGGCCGGGGCCTTGTAGCGCTGCATGAGCGGCAGTCCCGTCTGCCCGACACCATGCTCTGCACTGAACGTGCCGGACAGACGCGCCGCCACGTCGTTCACGCAGGCGCGCATCGTGTCGCCCATCGACGCACTGTCAGGCAGCGCCGCCCAGGCGGCAAACGAGAACATCGGGATGAAGTGCACGTTGCCGTCGCCCATATGGCCGACGATGGCGATGTCGAGCCCCGGCACGATCGCATGCACGGCGCGCGTGGCGGCATCGATGAATTCAGGCACGCTCGAGACCGGCACGGCGCAATCCGTCGTGAGGCCGATCGCCGCTTTCTTGTTCGCTTCGCTCACGCTGTGGCGCACTTCCCAGAGATCGGCGCGTTGGGTGTCGTTCGCCGCGATCACGGCGTCGTCGACCAGCCCCTGCTCGATGGCCTCGCCCAGCGTTTCGGTAAGCACGGTTTCCAGCCCCTCGGCGTCGCGCGTGTCGGCCAACTCCACGAGCACATGCCAGGCGTGCGCGCCCGAGAGCGGATTACGACGATTCGGCACGTTGGCCAACACCAGGTCGAGCTGGTGACGATTCATGATTTCAAACGCCGACAGACGCGAGCCGCAGGCATTCTGGAACATGCCGAGAATCTGAAGGGCAGCGGCCGGATCGCGCGGCGCGAACCACGCGAGCGCATGACGCGTGGGCAGCGGATGCAGCTTGAGCGCGGCGGCGGTGATGATGCCGAGCGTGCCTTCCGCCCCGATGAACAGATGCTTGAGATCGATGCCCGTATTGTCCTTTCGCAGGGCGCGCAGGCCATCCCAGATCGTGCCGTCGGCCAGCACGACTTCGAGCCCGAGCACGTTATCGCGCGTATTGCCGTAACGCAGCACACTCGTGCCGCCGGCATTGGTCGAGAGCGTGCCGCCGATCTGGCACGAGCCTTCCGCACCGAGACTGACCGGATACAAACGGCCGACGTCAGCCGCCGTATCCTGCACCGTTTTCAAAATGCAGCCGGCTTCGACAATCATCGAGCCGTTGGCGGCATCGACCTGACGGATATGACGCATGCGCGCCAGATTCAGAATGACCGGCGACGGGCCGTGAGTCGGCGGCACCGCGCCGCCGCACAGGCTCGTGTTACCGCCTTGCGGGAGGATCGGCACGCCGGCAGCCGCGCACAGTTTGACGACATCGCTGACCTGCGCTGTCGACGAGGGCAGCACCACACACAGCGCCTCGCCCCGATAACGACCGCGCCAGTCTTCCGTGTAACCGGCGGTATCGGACTCATCGCTGAGCACGGCATCCACGCCAAGCTCATCTTGCAACCGGCGGATCAACGTCTCGCGCGTCACGGCATCGTTCATTGCTGCCTACTCCTGAATGCATCGGTTCAACTGCCTCGCCCTGTTGTCTGGAACAGCGCAGCGCGAGCGATGGTGCCCTGCCAGACGCACGTCTGGCGATTCGATGTGAGCAAGGATAGGCGATAAAAAATTGCAATAAAATATCTTTAATTGCAATGCGCTCATTTTAGGTGTTTATGCGGATGCGCCCTATCGGACGGTCAACACCTACGTGAGTTAAGTGATAATGAGTGTCACCCCCACACGAGGTGACGTCGACATGCCCGAAGCTACACACTTCATCGGCAATCAATGGGTCGCATCCGCGAAGCGGCCCGGCATTTCTGCCACGCCTTCCCCCCACGTCATTCCCGTTATCGACCCGTCCGACGGACAACCCTTTGCCGAGATTGCCCGGGGCGACGCCGAAGACATCGACCGCGCCGTGAAAGCCGCGCGGGCAGCCTTCGACGGCGACTGGGGACGCACCTCCGCCGCAGAGCGCGGGCGCGTGCTGTACGCACTGGCGAATACGCTGGCAAAGCATCACGAAGAACTGGCACAGCTCGAAGCGCGCGATACCGGCAAGCCGCTCAAGCAGGCGCGCGCCGACGCCGCCGCCATCGTGCGCTACTTCGAGTTCTACGCGGGCGCCGCCGACAAGCTGCACGGCGAGACGATCCCCTACCAGCAAGGTTTCACCGTCTTTACCGTGCGCGAGCCGCATGGCGTGACCGGCCACATCATTCCGTGGAACTACCCGTTGCAGATCTTCGGACGCAGCGTGGCGGCCGCTCTGGCCACCGGCAATGCATGCGTCGTCAAGCCGGCCGAAGACGCTTGTCTTTCGCTGCTGCGCGTTGCCGAGTTGTCGCTCGAAGCAGGACTGCCGCCCGGGGCGCTCAACATCGTGACGGGATACGGCGCGGAAGCCGGCTCGGCGCTCGCGCGGCATCCGGGCATCGACCACATCTCGTTTACCGGCTCGCCCGCGACAGGCACGCTGATCTCGCAGATGGCGGCCGAAAACCATACGCCGGTCACGCTGGAGCTTGGCGGCAAGTCGCCCCAGATCATCTTTGCCGACGCCGACATGCAGGCCGTGCTGCCCGTCGTCGTCAACGCGATCGTGCAGAACGCCGGGCAGACCTGCTCGGCGGGCAGCCGTCTTCTGGTCGAGCGCGATGCCTACGAGACGGTGCTCGCGCATCTGGCCGAAGCATTCGCGCACCTGCGCGTGGGACCGTCGCATGACGACCTCGATCTCGGCCCGCTCATCAACGCGCGTCAACAGCAACGCGTGTGGGACTTTCTGTCCGAAGCGCAGCACGACGGCATTGCCGTGATGTCACAGGGCGAAGTCGTCAGCAGCGCGCCGCAGGCCGGGTTCTATCAGGCCCCGACGCTCCTGCGCGACGTGCCCGCCACGCATCGTCTCGCCCGTGAGGAAGTGTTCGGTCCGGTGCTCGCCGCCATGCCGTTCACCGACGAGGCCGACGCCGTGCGTCTGGCCAACGGCACGCTCTACGGTCTTGCCGCCGGGGTGTGGACGCGCGACGGCGGCCGTCAGATGCGAATGGCACGCGCCATCCGCGCGGGACAGGTCTTCATCAACAACTACGGTGCAGGCGGTGGCGTGGAACTGCCATTCGGCGGCATGCGGCACTCCGGTCACGGCCGCGAAAAAGGCTTCGAAGCCCTTTACGGCTTCACCACGCTCAAGACGGTCGCCATTCGGCACGGTTGAACCGCCACGATGGAACACGGGATGTAACACGGGATATAAGACGGGAGACAAGGCATGCGTTTGCAAGAGAAAGTCGCCATCGTAACGGGCGCAGGTTCCGGCTTCGGCGAGGGCATCGCCAAGACATTTGCGCGCGAAGGCGCAGCCGTCATCGTCAACGACCTGAACCGTGAAGCCGGCGAGCGCGTCGCGGGCGAGATTGCTCAGGCGGGTGGCCGGGCGGCATTCGTGTACGGTGACGTGTCGCGCGAAGACGATCACGTCACCCTGCGCGACGAAGCCGTCACGCGTTTCGGTCATCTCGACATCGTCGTCAATAACGCGGGCACCACGCACCGCAACAAGCCGCTGCTCGAAGTCACGGAGGCCGAGTTCGATCGCGTCTATGCCGTGAACGTCAAGAGCATCTTCTGGAGTGCGCGCGCCGTCATCCCGTATTTCCTGCAACACGGCGGGGGCGTGATGATCAACATCGCGTCGACCGCCGGCGTGCGTCCACGCCCGGGGCTGGTCTGGTACAACGGCAGCAAGGGCGCCGTGATCACCGCGAGCAAGGCCATGGCCGCCGAGTTCGGCCCGCACAACATCCGCGTGAACTGCGTCAATCCGGTGATCGGCGACACCGGGCTGACCGCCGAATTCATGGGCGTGCCCAATACCCCGGAGAACCGCGCCAAATTCCTCGCCGGCATTCCGCTCGGCCGCTTCTCCACGCCGCAGGACATTGCCAACGCCTGTCTCTATCTCGCCAGCGATGATGCCGCCTTCATCACCGGCGTGTGCCTCGAAGTCGACGGCGGCCGTTGCATCTGAGCGACGCATCGTTTTTGCAGTCGGTAGCACCCGTAGTTGTCGCACTCACACCATAACGACAGACAACACAACGACACACCGGAGGAGATTCCGTATGAATAGCATTCCGACGCCCCCGTCGCCGATGGCCAACACGCCATCGGCGGACTTTGAAGCGGCCACCTATCGCAAGGTCGGCTGGCGACTGATTCCGTTTCTGCTGCTGTGCTATGTGGTCGCGTACCTCGACCGCGTGAACGTTGGCTTCGCCAAGTTGCAGATGGTCGGCGACCTGCAATTCTCCGAGACGGTGTTCGGTCTCGGCGCGGGCATCTTCTTCATCGGCTACTTCCTGTTCGAAGTGCCGAGCAACGTGATCCTGCACCGCGTGGGCGCGCGCGTGTGGATCGCGCGGATCATGATCTCGTGGGGCATCATCTCGGGCGCGATGATGTTCGTCACCACCCCCGCCATGTTCTACATCATGCGTTTCCTGCTCGGCGTGGCCGAAGCGGGGTTCTTCCCCGGCATCATCCTGTACATCACGTACTGGTATCCGGCCTCGCGGCGCGGACGCATGACCGCATGGTTCATGACGGCGGTGGCGCTCTCGGGGCTGATCGGCGGCCCGCTCTCGGGCTGGATTCTCAAGGACATGAGCGGCGTGTCCGGCCTCGCCGGCTGGCAGTGGATGTTCCTGATCGAAGCCGTTCCGTCCGTGTTGATCGGCATTATCGTGCTGTTCGTGCTCGACGACCGCATTCGCGACGCCAAATGGCTCAACGAGTCGGAGAAGTCGATGCTCGAGCGCAATATCGCCAGCGACGTGCTCACCAAGGAAGATCTGCCGCTGCGACAAGTGTTCTCCAGCCCGCGCGTGTGGATGATGAGCCTCATCTACTTCTCGTTCGTGATCGGCCTGTACGGCGTGGGCTTCTGGCTGCCGACGATCATCAAGAGTACGGGCGTGACCGATCCGTTGCAGATCGGCCTGCTCACGGCAATTCCGTACTTCTTCGCGGTGATCGCGATGGTCGTGGTCGGACGTCGCTCCGATCTGCGCGGCGAGCGTCGCTGGCACATCGCGATTCCCGCGTTCCTCGGCGCCATCGGACTGTTCCTGTCGACCGTCTGGAGCCACAACACGCAGCTCGCCATGGTCGCGCTGACACTGGCCACGATGGGCATCATGATCGTGTTGCCGCTGTTCTGGAGTCTGCCTACGGCATTTCTGGGCGGCACCGCTGCGGCTGCGGGCATCGCCATGATCAACTCGCTGGGTAATCTGGCCGGCTTCGTCGGCCCGTACCTGATCGGGTTTCTCAAGGACGCAACCCAGAGCACCAACAGCGGCATGTTCCTGCTTACGGTCTTCATGATTCTGGGCGGGCTGCTCACGCTCTCGGTGCCCGCGCGGCTCGTCAACAAGTGACGGCCATGCAGATCGCCTGACGAAACATCGTCTTGGCGACCGAGACCCAGACGCCACCGGGCCGTTGGCTCCCTGGCCTTGCTGGGAGTAACATGCATGAGGCCGTCCTCGCCGGGACGGCCTGTTTTTTTGCCCCCAAAGATCCGCATGCCCGCCAACGACTCACAGACGACGCCGGCCAGCGTCTCGCTCACTCCCGCCGAGGTCAAGTCGATCCTCTCCGGCTTGCTGCTCATCATGTTTCTCGGCTCGCTCGATCAGACCATCGTCGCGCCAGCCCTGCCGACCATCGCGCGCGACCTTGGCAGCTTCGACGCCGTCTCGTGGGTCGTCACCGCGTACCTGCTCTCGTCCACCGCGATCACGCCCATCGTCGGCAAACTCTCCGATCTGCTCGGACGACGCGTCGTCATCGCCGCGAGCGTGACGGTCTTCCTCGTGGGATCGATACTGTGCGCCCTTGCCCCGAGCATGCTCGCGCTGATCCTCGCGCGCGGTGTGCAGGGCCTGGGCGGCGGCGGCCTCATCGCCCTGTCGAACACGGTGATCGCGGATATCGTCTCGCCCCGCGAGCGCGGCCGGTATCAGGGGTATATCTCGGGCATGTTTGCGGTCTCCGGCGTGGCGGGGCCCATTACCGGCGGCGTGTTCGCCCAGTACCTGAACTGGACGCTCATCTTCTGGATCAACCTCCCGCTCGGCGTGCTCGCCATCTACCTGAGCGACCGCGCGCTGCGCCGTCTGCCCCGGCGCGAAGGCAAGCCGAGCATCGACTATCTCGGCTCGGTGCTGCTCATCGCCGCCACCGTCTGCCTGTTGCTTGCGCTCACGTGGGGCGGGCATCGCTATGCCTGGTTCTCGAAGGAAATCGGTGGCCTGATCGCCGCGGCGGTGGTCATCGGCGCCGTTTTTCTGCGGCATCAACGCACTGTGCGCGAACCGTTGCTGCCGCTCGCGTTGCTCGCCAACCCGGTGTTCCGGATGACGTCGACGATGGCCGTGCTCGTGATGATGGTCAACATCAGCATCGGGATCTACGTGCCGCTTTATCTTCAGTTGCAACGGGGCGAATCGGCCAGCAGTTCGGGGCTCATGCTGATCCTGCCGTTGCTGGGCATCGTGGCGGGCGCGCTCAGCTCGGGCCACTACATGCGCAAGACGGGGCACTACAAGCGTCCGCCGCAGATCGGTTTGCCGGTGGCATTTCTGGGACTGGCGACGATTGCGCTGGGTGTGCAATCACTGCCGCTCGTGGTGATCGGGCTGTGCCTCGGACTCGTCGGGATCGGTTTCGGCTCGGCCATGCCGGTCATGACCGTGGCCACGCAAAACGCCGTCGCACCGCGCGACATCGGCATCGCTACGGCCGCGCACGCCTTCTTCCGGGCACTGGGCGGCATGATCGGTGTGGCGATGTTCGGTGCACTCATCGTCGGGCTGCTGGTGTCCGGTACAGGCGAGAGCGGCAGCAGCGCACCGCGCGAACTGACCGACTTCCTGCGCCCGGGCGGCGCCCCGGCCGGAATGGAAGATCACCTGCGGATCGCCTTCGGCGCGTTCTTTGGCGGCAGTGCACTGATCGCGGCACTCGCCATCGTCGCGCTCGGCCGGCTGCCGGAATTGCCATTGCGCCAAAGTTCGGGGAACGAGGCGACGGCCATCGAGTGACAATCAGGCCATTGCAACGCGCTGGCTGAGCGCTTCTGCAAAGCCCGGACACGCGCCGCAAAGTACCGCGCCCGGCACAGGGGCACAGTGCAGACTCCCTTTCATCATGTCAGGAGTCCGTAGTGTTCCCCTCTTCACTTCCCACGACGACCGCTTCATCTACCGCGACGACGGACACCTCCGCCGCCACGACGAGCCGCGAAACCGCCACCACAACGACGTCGCAAGCCGCCTTTCTCGCCGACTTCTGGCAGACCACGCAACGCTCACTGAGTCCGCCGACATTGATGACGCCCCAGGCGCACGCCTCGGAAACGTCTGAAACGACCGAGGCCGATCCCGCGACGGGGCTGTCGTGGTCTGAAATGCGTTTGGAGTTTTCCGGCCTCTTCCAACGCGCCCCCTTTCCCGCCGAGAATGCCAGTGCCTTTGATTTCGGAAGGTACGTGTTCGCCGGGCAAGGCCAGACAACACAGTTGCATGCCGATGAGCCGCGGGCAGGCAAACGCACGTTCGACTTCGCGTTCGACTCGCCGACGCCCGACGACGCCGAGCACTGGGCCCGGCTCGCCGCCTTGCCGGAAATCCCGGCGCTGGCGCCAACGCCTTCAACGTCGGGCCTGATGCGCAGCGGGAATGTCTCGATCCCGAATCACGCGTTGCGCAAGACACTGCTCACCCTGGCAGATGCGAGCACACAGGCCGAGAACTGGTTTGCCACATTAGAGTGGAGAGCGGTCGATGTGGCGCTGGAAAAAGGTTCGTATCCGGATGCCCGCCGTCTACTCGACGGGCTGGTCAGGCGATTGGAGGCAGAACAGACGATAGCGCACTGGCCGGTGGCGTTCGAGCGTGTCGTATCGCTCGTGACACGCTTCGAATCCCGGCTGGCGGACGCCGCCAAAGCGCTGCTGCTCACTCACAGCAACGAGTCTGGCGCTCAGGCGCTGCGGCTCGCCAGGGCGTCGACAGAGGCCAGCGTCGATCGCCTGATCACCCATCGCCTTCGCGCCATAGGTGATATGCCTGCTGAGCGCCGCGCAGAGGCATGGGACAAATTGCTCGCCAGCCTGCAACGGACGACCGATGGCCTTAGCACGGCACGCCTCAGAACGCTCGCGACGTTTATTCCTCTGCTGCCGCAAGCGCAGCGCAGCACGTACGCACAAGCCATTATCACCGCCGCTGTCACACTGACAGAGCGCGACGGCTGGAGCGAACTCACGAAGGCATTGCTCGGCGCAGTCCCGCCGGCGGAAATAGCGGCAGTCGCACGCGCGATCGTCCATCCGCATCCGGATCACGGACTGTGCGGCACGCCCATGAAAAACGCAGTGGAAGCGATCTCCCACCGGCTCAGGGACGTGCCCGCACAAGACACTCGCCCGCTATTCGACCATCTCGTGGAAATCATCCAGTCAAGAGGCGATTTCGATGATCTGATCTTCTCGGACGATGAGCGTGTCGAGATGCTTCAAAACCTGCGTTCGACATGCCAGTACGGCGGTAACAAAGACCTCGCCAGCGAAGTCCGCCATGAGCTCGTCGAGGTTCTCAGGGAATATCAGCAGAACGCTCTGTCCTGAAGCGCGGGGAAAAGAGAAAAGACCGGCCCGGGGGTCGGGCGCCGATTGGCGCTTACGAGCGCTCCTGCGGCATGCCACCGCCGGCACCTGCATTCGCTTGCGCAGGCGCCGGCGGGGCGTCGGGAGACTTACGCCGTCGCGCAGGCGCGATAGTGACGGTTGGCCTGATCCATCTGACCAAGGCCTTCGAAGAGTTGCGCCAGCGCCAGATGCACGCGCTGCTGCAAATGGCGCTCGTCGGTGTGACGCAGCGCCCCTTCGAGGAACGTCTGGGCCTTGCCCCACAAACGCTGATGCTGACACAGCTTGCCCAGCGCGAAGAGCAGATCGGGATCGTTCGGATGGCGCTGCTGCCACGCTTCGGCCTTCTGGATGAGCGGCAGGGCATCGCCGCCCGCACACTCCGCATAGCGCCGAAGCAGGCGCGGATCCCAGTGCTCGGCCAGTGCCGCTTCGACGATGTCGCGCGCCTCGCGCGGACGGTCGAGTGAAATCAGCAACTCCGCAGCCACATCGGCAATTCGCGCCGATGTGCGCATGTCGGCCGGCAGCGCTTGCCAGCACTTGAGCAACGCGTCGGCATCGTGCCGGTGATCGCGCAGAATGCCCTCGCTCGCCGTTTGCTTGAGTTTGGCCGCCAGCGCCGGATGCAGCGCCTCGCGCTTCTCCAGCATCTTGAGCAGATTGAGCACTTCGGGCCAATGCTTCAGATGCTGATGCGCGCGCAGCGCGACCAACTGCGCCTGCATGCGACGCGCGCCCTGCGCCCGCATCTCGGTCAGCGCTTCGAGCGCGCCCTCGGCATCGCGGGTATCGACGCGCAACTCGGCCGTCTGCAACAGACGCGCCTCTTCCAGATTCGCCCCTTGCGCCTCGGTCAGCCATGCGTCGCGCCGCGCAAACTCGCGCATCCGGTGCGCCGCACGGGCCCCGATGATCGCCGCCACGCCGCGATTGTCGTCCTGCTCGGCAGCCTCACGCGCCGCCTTCTCCGCACGCGTGTAGCGCCCGGCGAAGAGGTTCGCCACCGCGTCGCGCAACGCGATGTTCGCGCGACGGCTACGTTGGCGATTGCGGTACGAGGCCACACGCTCAGGCATCTTGTAGATGTTGCGCAGAATCCGAATGATCACGTACAGCGCAAAGAACAGGGCCAGCAGCGCCAGCACGAAAAGGTTCAGCGATACGTCCACCCGGTACGGCGGCACCAGCATCACCACCTGCCCGTGATTGAACGTGGCCAGCACGGCAAAGCCGGCCGCCACCGCGAACAGGAGCGTCAACCAGATCAATCCTCGCATGCGCGGCTCCTTACGACTTGTCCTTGACGTCCTTGACCTGACCGATGGCGGTCAGGCTGGCGTCAAGGGTCGGCAGTTCGATCGTGCGCGAGCCCGAGTCGACCTGATCGAGCAACGTTTTCACGGCAGCAATGCGGCGGGACTTCGCATCGAAGTACTTGTCGAGCGCAGCCTGCGCGACCAGCACGTCGCTATGCACGGCCGACGCATTGCGTGCGAGCAGCGCCAAACGCGCATTGAGCAAACGCAGCTTGAGATTGGCGCGCAGGAAGGCGCCCTGCTCCGGTGCCACGAGCATCACGTCCGGATCGTCCAGACGACGCACCTGCACCAGTTGCTTGAGGCTGCCCAGCATCTCGGCGGACAGACGGTGCCACGTCGCCTTCCAGCCCGCCTCGCCAGCACCACTCGGGCCGCTCACATCCGCCTTCGGCTCGGCGCGTTGCTCTTCTGCTTGCAACGGCAGCGTGTCGATCATGGCGATGGCCTGATCGAGCTTGCCCGTCAGTTGCGGCAGATCGGCTGCCGGCACGGCCTTCAGGCGGTCGATGTCCTTCTTCAGGGCATCGCGCACACCCGCGAGTTGCGGGGCGCCAGTGCGTGCCAGGCGGGCGTCTGCCCCCTCCAGCGCAATCAGCGCGCCGCGCACGTTCCCGGTGAGTTGCAACTGTTGATTGGCACTCGTGACGATCTGCTCGGTCTCTGCCAGCACCCATTCGTCGCGGTTGTGCGCGAGTTCCTGATAGAGCTGTTCGAGCGCGGCCTGCTGGCTGCGCGAGTCGGACACACGGCCTTCGAGCGACGTGAGCCGGTTCTGTAGATCGCGCTGGTTATCAAGCGCCTGCGCGGTCCGTACCTGCGCTTGCATGACCTGTGCGTCGCCCGCCTGCTGGCGACGCGCCATTTCCTGCTGCACACGGTCGAGCTTCTGGTTGAGCGACCAACCGCCGATGCCGGCGCCCGCCGACACAAGCACGAAGAGCAGCCACGGCAGTGCGGCTCCCGAGCCACGACGCTTGTGCGGCGGCTCAGGCGGTTGCCACGCAGGCGGGACGCCCGCGGTGCCGTAGGCGGCGCCGCTGGTCGCAGTGGAATTCGACGCCGCCGGGCCGGTCGACGCCGACGGGTTCTGGGAAGACTCTGGAACGCGATTATCTGTCGTCATGCTTGACTTGAATGGGATCCGCCCATGTTTTGAGTGCCGCCAGCAAGTTCTCATCGCCGGGCGCGCACTGCGTAATCCTATCAAACCCCGCAGCGCGCGCGGCATCTGCGATGCGCGCATGCGACGTAAAGCACGCCGCAGCGAGGATTTGCGCCAGCACTTGCGGGGTGCCCGGCGTGTGAAGACCGTCGCGCGTACCGTAACGCGCAGCGAGCATAGTGGCCAGATGCCGGACCGCCTCGGAGCTGGTCAGCACCCAGGCGCAACGCGCGGGCAACGCCAACCGGGCTTCGAGTGCGGCCCAGGCGGCGGCGTCCGGTTCGGGCGCGCGACGCGTGTAGGCGCTCACGATGTCGACCTGTGCGCCGCTCGCGCGCAATGTGTCGGCCAGCAGTTCGCGACCGCCGTCGCCGCGCACGAGCAGTACGCGACGTCCGGCGAACGCGGTCAGGTCGAGTTGTTCGAGTAACGCTTCCGAGTCGAACCTCGCTGCCGGCCCCCCCGGCGGCACAATCACGTGATGCCGCGGCGGGGCAATGCCTGCCTCTGCGAGCGCCTGTGCACTGCCCGGACCGACCACCGCTACCGGCAACGTCACCGGCCAGAGATCACCGGCATCTCGGGCATCGCCGGCCATCTCACGACCCTCGGGAGATTGGAGATGCACCAGCCGCGCCAGCGCATGCGCGACCGCATTGGGCGAGACAAACACCGTCAGCGCGTAGGACGATAGCGAGCGCATTGCGGTGTCGAGCGCGGCGAGCGCGGCGGGGTCGGCCTGCGCCGCAATGTCGAGCAACGGGAACGCCAGCGTGTCAATGCCTTCGGCGTTCAGTGCCTGGGCAAGCGCATCCGCCTGCCCATCGGGGCGCGTGAGGATCGCGCATGGCGAGCGCGGTGCCGCAGAGCCGGCGACGACGCGTCCGGCGTCGAGCGGCACGATCGTCGAAGTCGTCGAGGTCGGTGGGGTCGGCGCGCGCGGGCTCAAACGGGGGGATCCTTCGGCTCGGACGGCGGTACCAGCGCCAGCCCGCCCGCGTCGATCAACGTTTGCGCCACACGCTGGCCCAATGCCTCGGCGCCTGCCACATCGCCCTGAGCGACTTTGGCCGCGCCCTGCGCGCGCAACACCGTGGCGCCATCCGTCGACGCGATGAAAGCGCGCAACGCCAGTTCGCCCTGCGGGGTGAATTCGGCAAACGCACCCAGCGGCACCTGGCACGAGCCCCCCAATGCACGCGAGACGGCACGCTCGGCGCTCACGGCCAGTGTGGTGTTGGCATCATGCAACGGTGCGAGCCATTGCAGGATTTCGGGACGTCCTGCGCGCACTTCGATGCCTAGCGCGCCCTGCCCGGCCGCCGGCAGGCTGGCGTGCGTCGGAATCGTGGCGCGAATGCGCTCGGCCAGCCCCAGACGCTTGAGACCCGCCGCCGCGAGAATGATCGCCGCGAAATCGCCCCGGTCGAGCTTGCCCAGACGGGTATCGAGATTGCCGCGCAACGGCGCGACCTTCAAATGCGGGTATTGCGTGCGCAGGCTCACTTCACGGCGCAGGCTCGACGTGCCGACGACAGCGCCGGCGGGCAGCGCATCGAGGCTCTCGTAGTCATTGCTCACGAAGGCATCGCACGGGTCTTCGCGCTCGAGCACAGCCGCGAGCGTGAAGCCGTCGGGCAGTTTCATCGGCACGTCCTTGAGCGAATGGACGGCGAGATCGGCGCGTCCGTCGGCCAGCGCAAGTTCGAGTTCCTTGACGAACAATCCCTTGCCACCGACCTTCGCGAGCGATCGGTCGAGAATCTGGTCGCCACGAGTGGTCATTCCGAGAATACTCACGTGACACTGCGGATATAATTTGTGCAGCGCGTCACGCACGTGTTCGGCTTGCCACATGGCGAGCCGGCTCTCGCGCGAAGCGATCACCAGGGTTTCAGGAGCAGCGAAGTTCATTCAGCAACCGCGTGAAGACCAAAAGAAAAAATGGTAACACGCTTGACCGGCCCTAACGGCTGGTCTCGAGAGGAGCGACATGAAGAGCAGCGCAAAGGTAAAAGCCCCGCAAGAGGGCCTCGCCCAGTCGGTCGGCAAAACTCCCCCCGCGAAGGCAGCAGCCGCGGCCCCATCCATACCTGAACCAGCGTTGGCGGCAGTGGATGCGCCGACCCGGTCCAGTGCGCCCAAGGCTCGCCGCTCGCGCGAAGACAAGGACGCCCCGCTGCGCGAGGACATACGCTTTCTCGGCCGCCTGCTCGGCGACGTGCTGCGCGAGCAGCAAGGCAGCGCCGCCTTCGATCTGGTCGAGACCATCCGCCAGAACGCCGTGCGCTTTCACCGCGAAGGCGACCGCAGCGCCGCACGCGCGCTCGACACGCTGCTGGGCGGCCTGACCAACGAGCAAGCCATTCAGGTGGTGCGCGCCTTCAGCTACTTCTCGCATCTGGCCAATATCGCCGAGGATCGCCATCACAACCGGCGTCGCCGCGTGCACGCCCTTGCGGGCAGCCGGGCGCAGCCGGGCAGCCTGCGCGCCGCGCTGCAAAGCCTGAAAGACGCCGGCCGCGCCGATCCCGCCACGCTGCAAGCATTCTTCGCCAGCGCGCTCATCGTGCCGGTACTCACCGCCCACCCGACCGAAGTCCAGCGCAAGAGCATTCTCGACGCCGAGCGCGAAATCGCCCGTCTGCTCGCGCATCGCGACGACGCCCTCACCGAACGTGAGTCGGCGCGCAATACCGAATCGATGCGCGCCTATGTCACCACGCTGTGGCAGACCCGCATGCTGCGCAGCTCGCGCCTGACGGTGGCCGATGAAATCGAAAACGCGTTGTCGTATTACCGCAGCACGTTCCTCACCGAAATTCCCGCGCTGTACGACGATGTGAGCGCCGAGTTGCACGACGCCGTGCCGAGCGTGCGCGCCGAAGGTCTCGGGCGCTTTCTGCAAATGGGCAGTTGGATCGGCGGCGATCGCGACGGCAATCCGAACGTCACGGCGCAAACGCTGCAACTGGCGATCACGCGTCAGGCCACCGAGATCTTTGCGCATTACCTTGAAGAAGTGCACTTGCTGGGCGCGGAACTGTCCGTCTCGCACCTGCTCGCCGGGGCAAGCGACGCATTGCTTACCCTCGCACGCCGCTCACCCGACGATTCGCCGCATCGCACCGACGAGCCCTATCGGCGCGCCCTCATCGGCGTGTACGCACGTCTGGCGGCCACGGCGCGCGAGTGGGTCGGTCACGTGCCGCATCGCGGCGCGATCGGCAACGCCACGCCGTACCTCGACGCCGCCGAATTCATCTCGGATCTGAACACGGTGGTCGCGTCGCTCATGGCGCATCACGGCGGCGCACTGATCTCGCAGCGCCTCGGCCCGCTCGTGCGCGCCGCAGAGGTGTTCGGCTTCCATCTGGCAAGCATCGACCTTCGCCAGAGTTCGGATGTGCACGAAGCGGTGATCGCCGAGTTGTTCGCCAAGGCAGGCGTCGAAGCGAATTACGCGAAGCTCGACGAGCGCGAAAAGCTCGCCCTGCTGCTGCGCGAACTGCGTGAGCCGCGCCCGCTCTTCTCGCCGTATCTCGATTACTCGCAGCGCACGCGCGACGAGTTGGCCGTATTTACCGCCGCGCGCGACATCCGCGCCCGCTTCGGTCCGCGCGCCGTGCGCAACTACATCATTTCGCACACGGAAACCGTGAGCGATCTGGTGGAAGTCATGCTGCTGCAAAAGGAGACGGGGCTCTTTCAGGGGTCGCTAGGCAACGATAGCCACGATAGCGCGACGGCCGTCGAGCCCAAAGTCGGCGCAATGGTCATCCCGCTCTTCGAGACGATTGCCGACTTGCGCAACGCGCCCGTCATCATGCGCGAGTTCTTCGACATCCCCGGCATGTCCGCTGTGATGACGCAGCAAGGCGGCGAGCAGGAAGTCATGCTCGGCTACTCGGACAGCAACAAGGACGGCGGCTTCCTCACGTCGAACTGGGAACTGTACAAGGCGGAACTCGCGCTGGTGCATCTGTTCGAGGAGAAGGGCATTCGTCTGCGCCTGTTCCACGGCCGGGGCGGCACCGTGGGCCGTGGCGGTGGCCCGACCTATCAGGCCATCCTGTCGCAGCCGCCGGGCACGGTGAACGGGCAGATCCGTCTGACGGAGCAAGGCGAGATCATCGCGAGCAAGTTCGCCAACGCGGAGATCGGACGGCGCAACCTCGAGACGATCGTGGCCGCCACGCTCGAAGCGACGCTGCTGCCGAGTCGTAACCAGCCGCCACGTCTGGCCGCCTACGAGAAGGTGATGCAGACGCTCTCCGACACGGCCTTCACGGCGTATCGCAACCTCGTCTACGAGACGCCGGGCTTCACCGATTACTTCTTCTCGGCAACGCCGATTGCGGAAATCGCCGAACTGAACATCGGTTCGCGTCCGGCCTCGCGTAAATTCTCGGACCCCAAGAATCGTCGCATCGAAGACTTACGCGCCATTCCGTGGGGATTCTCGTGGGGCCAGTGCCGTCTGCTCATTACGGGCTGGTACGGCTTCGGCAGCGCGGTCAGCGCGTATCTCGACGGTGGCGACGGGAACGACGGGACCGATGGCAAGGACAACGAAGCGGGCCGCGAAAAGCGACTCGACACGTTGCGTCAGATGGTCAAACGCTGGCCGTTCTTCGCGAACCTGCTCTCGAACATGGACATGGTGCTGGCCAAGACCGATCTGGGCGTGGCCTCGCGTTATGCCGAACTGGTGGCCGACGAGAAGCTGCGCAAGCGCGTTTTCAATCGCATCGTCGACGAATGGCAGCGCACGTCGCAGGCGCTCGCGCTCATCACCGGTCACGAGGAGCGGCTTGCCGACAACCCGCTGCTCGCGCGCTCGATCAAGAACCGCTTCCCGTACCTCGATCCGCTCAATCACTTGCAGGTCGAGTTGCTGCAACGGCATCGGGCGGGCGAATCGGACGAGCGCGCACGACGCGGCATCCATCTGTCCATCAACGGCATTGCGGCAGGTCTGCGCAATACGGGGTGAAGCACGAGGTAAAGCAACGGCGGAAACCCCGGCCGATTGCCGACATGCGTAACACTGCGCCAGCTCCGCAGCACGCGGGGCTGGCGCAGCATGGCACCGCTCGGCAAACCTCTGTGCAACCCTGCGCGCAGACGTGAACACCGCCAATTTGCGAGCCCCTTGGGATTCTCCCCAACGACAGTCGACCGATAGGACGGTATATTTCGACGGATTCGACCCGATGGCTGCCGGGGGGCCAATCCGTCATGCATTCCGATTCCAACGCACTATCTGCACTGTCCGTATTACCCGCACGCACGGCGCGCAAAGCGCGCACTCGCCGTACAACTCGCCCCATCCGCACACGGCTGGCGGCCAAAGTCCTCGCGGCAACCTCGCTTGCCCTGCTGTGCGCTGGCACGCAGAGCGCCGCGGCTGCCAATACGGCCAATACGGCCAATACTGCGATTACTGCCAATCCCGCCAATACGACCAATGCGGCCGCGATGCCGGCGCGAGACGGCAATCCTCATCCCTCCTACCCATCCGATCCCTCCGATCTCGCGTCTGCCTCGAACACGCTCATTGCCGCTGCGCCGCATGGCGTGCGGGGTCTGGCCGTGCGCCTGGTCTCGCAAACGCTGGCCGCATCGCCCGGCACACCGGCCAAACATCAGCCCGTCGTCGACCCGATACTCGACCCGCTGATGAACGGCATTCTGGAGCGTCTGGCGATCAGTGAAGCGGTGGCGCGTACCAAATACGCCTCGGGCAAACCCGTTCAGGACACCCCGCGCGAGCAGGCGCTGCTAGACAACGTGGGCGCGCGCGCCCCCCAGTTCGGCCTGACGCCCGCGCAGGCCCGTACCTTCTTCCGTCTGCAAATCGAGGCGGGCAAGCTGGTGCAGACCGCCCTGCTGGCGCGCTGGGCACGTGAGGGCCGTGCCCCGGGCGAGCCCGTCGATCTGGCCTCGCGTCTGCGCCCGGCGCTCGACCGGCTTGGCACTTCGCTCATGCAGGATCTCGCACGCCTGTGCGCGCTGCCCGACGATCCGTCGCGTATGGCACGCATTCATCAGGCCCGCGAGCGTATTGCGAAGACGGCGAAGCTCGAAGCGCTGCAACGCGCGGCGTTCGACGAAGCGACCTCGGGCCTCTGCCTGTCAGCGCCGCCGCGCATCTGGACACTGTCGATGGCGAACTGACCGGCGCCCGGCCCCGGCGCCGGGCGTGTCGTGGCGAGCACGTCGGGGTTGTATAATCACGGTTTTCCGTGCTCTGCCACGGTTTGCTTGCCTCTGCCCCGATGGGCCTCGATTAGCCACGCTACGACAATGACCTCCCAACTCCACAAGAAAGGCGAAGCCTGGTCGGCTCGCTTTTCCGAACCTGTTTCCGAACTCGTCAAGCGCTATACGGCGTCGGTGTTCTTCGACAAGCGCCTCGCACTGTTCGACATCGAAGGCTCGCTCGCGCATGCCGACATGCTCGCGGCACAAGGCATCATCAGCGCACAGGATCTGGCCGACATCCAGCGAGGCATGACGCAGATTCGCGGCGAGATCGAGCGCGGCGAGTTCGAGTGGCAACTGGACCTCGAAGACGTTCACCTGAACATCGAAGCCCGCCTGACCGCCCTCATCGGCGACGCCGGCAAGCGCCTGCACACCGGCCGCTCGCGTAACGATCAGGTCGCCACCGACATCCGTCTGTGGCTGCGTAGCGAAATCGACCGCATCGGCGATCACCTCGGCGACCTGCGCCGCGCGCTGCTCGATCTGGCCGAGCAACACAGCGCCACGATCCTCCCGGGCTTCACCCATCTGCAAGTGGCTCAGCCGGTGACGTTCGGTCATCACCTGCTGGCTTACTTCGAGATGTTCAGCCGCGACGCCGAGCGCATGCTCGACGTGCGCCGCCGCGTGAACCGCCTGCCGCTGGGCGCCGCCGCGCTGGCCGGCACCAGCTACCCGATCGATCGTGAACGCGTTGCCGCGACGCTCGGCTTCGAAGAAGTCTGCGCGAACTCGCTCGACGCCGTGTCGGATCGCGACTTCGCCATTGAATTCACGGCCGCTGCCGCGCTCGTGATGACGCACATCTCGCGCTTCTCGGAAGAACTGGTGCTGTGGATGAGCCCGCGCGTGGGCTTCATCGATCTGGCCGATCGCTTCTGCACCGGCAGCTCGATCATGCCGCAGAAGAAGAACCCGGACGTGCCCGAACTGGCGCGCGGCAAGACCGGTCGCGTCAACGGCCACCTGATCGCCCTGCTCACGCTGATGAAGGGCCAGCCGCTGGCGTACAACAAGGACAACCAGGAAGACAAGGAGCCGCTGTTCGATACGGTCGACACCGTCATCGACACGCTGCGCATCTTCGCGGACATGGTGCCGGGCATCAAGGTGCGCGAAGCCAATATGCGCAACGCCGCGCTGCAAGGATTCTCGACGGCAACGGATCTGGCCGACTACCTCGTCAAGAAGGGCCTGCCGTTCCGCGATGCACACGAAATCGTGGCGCACGCCGTGAAGATCTGCTCGGATCGCGACATCGATCTGGCCGACCTCTCGCTCGCCGAGTTGCAGAAGTTCTCGCCGCTCGTCGGCGAAGACGTCTTCGATTACCTCACGCTCGAAGGCTCGGTCGCCAGCCGGAACCACATCGGTGGCACGGCCCCCGCACAGGTGCAACGCGCCATCGCTGCCGCTCGCGCCAAGCTCGCCAAGTAAGGTCAGCTCGACCTTAGCGGGCACCAATGAAAATGCCACCCATTCGGGTGGCATTTTTTATGGCGATGACGATGTCACACGCCTCGCATCAGAACAGCGGCAACGACAGGAAGCCCTTGATGATGAGTGCGTTGAGAATGTCGATGAAGAACGCCCCGACCATCGGCACGATCAGGAATGCGATGTGCGACGGACCGAAACGCTCAGTCACCGCCTGCATGTTGGCAATGGCCGTCGGCGTCGCGCCCAGACCGAAACCGCAGTGGCCGGCGGCAAGCACTGCCGCATCGTAGTTGCTCCCCATTACGCGGAACGTAACGAAGATCGCGTACGTCGCCATCGCTACCCCCTGCACAACGAGAATCACGATCATCGGCAACGCGAGCGTCGAGAGGTCCCACAGACGCAGGGTCATGAGCGCCATCGCCAGAAACAGCGACAGACTCACGTTACCCAACACCGACAACGATCGATCGAAGACTTCATAACCCACGAGCGAGAGCAGGTTGCGCACGACAACACCGGTAAACAGCACGCACACGAACGTCGGCAATTCAAACGCCGTGCCGGACAGCCAGCGCGCAATGACCTCGCCGCCCAGCAAACAGATCGCGATCATCGCGACCGTCTCGATCAGCGCCTGTGGCGTAATCAGACGCACCGTATGCGGCTGCTCGAAGCCCTCGGGGGCCGCATCCTTCGCCGCATCGAAGCCCGGCACCTTGTTGCCCAGACGCCCCACCAGATAACGTGCCACCGGACCGCCCAGCAAGCCGCCGAGCACCAGCCCGAATGTAGCGCAAGCCATCGCGATCTCCAGCGCCGACTGTACGCCGTATCGCGTGGTGAGCGTCTCTCCCCAGGCCGCGCCCGTGCCATGGCCGCCTGCCAGCGTGATCGACCCGCCCAGCAGGCCGACGCCCGGCGCCAGGCCCATTAACGTGGCAAGACCAACGCCGATCGCGTTCTGCATGATCAACATGCCCGCCACCACAACGAGGAACAGCACCAGACGACGGCCGCCCGCTTTCAGGCTGGCCAGATTGGCCGACAGACCGATCGTCGCGAAGAAGGCAAGCATCAGGGGCGTTTGCATCGACGTATCGAACTTCAATTCGAAGTTCCCGAACTGACGCAGCGCCAAGGTGCCCAGCGCCACAAGCAACCCGGCAGCCACCGGTTCCGGAATGCTGTAGGTGCGCAGCGGCGAGATCCACCCCACCAGTTTGCGGCCCAGTAACAAGACCAACGTGGCACAGACGAGCGTGCCGTAGTTACTGAATACCAGTTGTCCGGCTTCCATGAACCCTCCTGCTCGAAAAAAGTGCGTTGAGTGTAGCAATCGAGTCCGTACAAATTGCCGGGAAAACTCCCAAACATGACAAATTCAATCTAAAGCACAAATCGAGCGTTTGAGATCCAGTCGCGCCAATATACCGAATTTTCACGCCTGTTCATGGCATTTCACGGCATTTCCTAACGATTTGCATAGGACTTGCGAAAGTACGTAGGCCAACGATATACCCACCATGAATTTCTAACGCCGCAAACAGGCGTATAAGGCGCGCCGCCGTCCGGACACAAAGCGGGTTCTCACGAAAAAAACGGCCCCGTGCTTTCACACGGGGCCGTTCTCGACGTCAGTGGTGGCAACGACTTACTGACGCACGCAATCCACGAAGTATTCGGGACGTCCGTCCACTTCCTCGACCACCAGACCGTGGATATCGGTATGGAAGCCCGGGAAGCGCTCGTTGAAGTCACGCGCGAAGCGCAGGTACTCGATGATCGCGGCATTGAACCGCTCGCCCGGGATTAGCAGCGGAATACCCGGCGGGTAAGGCGTGAGCAGCACGCTCGTGACGCGGCCTTCCAGTTCGTCGATGGGCACCCGGTCGATCTGGCGGTGCGCCAGCTTCGAGAACGCGTCGGTCGGTTTCATCGCCGGCTGCATGTCCGAGAGGTACATCTCGGTCGTCACGCGAGCCACGTCGTTCGCCTTGTACACGCTGTGGATCTGATCGCACAGGTCACGCAAGCCGATACGCTCGTAGCGCGGGAACTTCGCCACGAACTCGGGCAGCACGCGCCACAGCGGGCGGTTGTGATCGTAGTCGTCCTTGAACTGCTGCAACTCGGTCACCATCGAGTTCCAGCGGCCCTTGGTAATGCCGATGGTGAACATGATGAAGAACGAATACAGGCCCGTCTTCTCGACGATGATGCCGTGCTCGGCCAGATACTTGGTGACGATGGCCGCCGGAATCCCGCTCTCGCCGAATTCGCCTTCCACATCCAGCCCCGGCGTGATGATCGTCGCCTTGATCGGATCGAGCATGTTGAAGCCGTCGGCCAGATCGCCGAAGCCGTGCCAGCGTTCGTTGGCACGCAGCACCCAGTCCTCGCGCTGAATCGTGCCCTCGTCGCCCAGATTCTCCGGCCCCCAGACCGAGAACCACCACGAATCGCCATACTCCTCGTCCACCTTGCGCATGGCGCGACGGAAGTCGAGCGCCTCGACGATCGACTCCTCCACCAGCGCCGTGCCACCCGGCGGTTCCATCATGGCTGCGGCCACATCGCACGACGCGATGATGGCGTATTGCGGCGACGTCGACGTGTGCATCAGGTACGCCTCGTTGAAGCGGTACGTATCGAACGTGCGAGCGTCCGAGTCCTGCACCACGATCTGCGAGGCCTGCGAGATGCCCGCGAGCAGCTTGTGCGTCGAGTGGGTGGCGTAGATGGTCGCTTCCGACGAGCGCGGACGACCTTCGCCGATCGCGTGCATGTCGCGGTAGAAATCGTGGAACGTCGCGTGCGGCAGCCAGGCTTCATCGAAATGCAGCGTGTCGATGCTGTTGCCCAGCACATCCTTGATCATCTCGACGTTGTAGATCACGCCGTCATACGTGCTCTGCGTGATCGTCAGAATGCGCGGCTTGGCGTTCGGGTCACGTTCGAGCACTTCACGGGCGAACGGGTTCGCTTCGATCTTCGCGCGGATGACTTCCGGCTCGAACTCCGACTTCGGAATCGGGCCGATGATACCGAGGTGGTTGCGTGTCGGCGTGAGGAACACCGGCACGGCGCCCGTCATCGTGATCGCGTGCAGGATCGACTTGTGGCAGTTGCGGTCGACCACGACGATGTCGCCCGGCGCCACGGTGGCGTGCCACACGATCTTGTTCGATGTCGACGTACCGTTCGTCACGAAGAAGAGGTGATCGGCGTTGAAGATGCGCGCGGCATTGCGCTCCGACGCGCCCACCGGGCCGTTGTGATCGAGCAGTTGCCCCAGTTCTTCCACGGCGTTGCACACGTCCGCGCGCAGCATGTTCTCGCCGAAGAACTGGTGGAACATCTGGCCCACCGGGCTCTTGAGGAACGCCACACCGCCCGAGTGACCCGGGCAATGCCACGAGTAAGACCCATCGGCCGCGTAGTGCGTGAGCGAGCGGAAGAACGGCGGCGGCAGCGAGTCGAGATACGACTTGGCTTCACGAATGATGTGACGCGCCACGAACTCAGGCGTGTCTTCGAACATGTGAATGAAGCCGTGCAGCTCGCGCAGGATGTCGTTCGGGATGTGGCGCGACGTGCGCGTCTCGCCGTACAGGAAGATCGGAATGTCCGGATTGCGGCGGCGCACTTCCTGCACGAAGGCCCGCAGGTTGATGATGGCCAGCGCCAGTTCGCCCTCCCCCTCACCGCCCGATTCGCTCGAGAACGTGCCGAACTCATCGTCGTCGATGGACAGGATGAAGCTCGATGCGCGGCTTGCCTGTTGCGCAAACGAGGTCAGGTCCCCGTAGCTCGTGAGACCGTTGACTTCCATGCCCTCGGCTTCGATGGCCTCCGCCAAGGAGCGAATCCCGGATCCGGAGATATTTTCGGAGCGGAAGTCCTCGTCGATGATGACGATCGGAAAACGGAATTTCATTGGCGTTCCTTCGACAAAAGAACGAGCCACGGTCCGACATGGCCGTGGCTCGTGGGCAGTGCAATGTGGGGGATGCTCACCGGCGGCGAGTCGAGCGTAGCAGGCTAGGTTTTCGGCAGCGTGACACCACGCTGTCCCTGATACTTGCCGCCGCGGTCCTTGTACGAGGTCTCGCAGACTTCGTCGGACTCGAAGAACAGCACCTGAGCCACGCCTTCGTTGGCGTAGATCTTGGCCGGCAGCGGCGTCGTGTTCGAGAATTCCAGCGTCACGTAACCCTCCCATTCGGGTTCGAACGGCGTCACGTTCACGATGATGCCGCAGCGGGCATACGTCGATTTGCCCAGGCACACGGTCAGCACATTGCGCGGAATGCGAAAGTACTCGACGGTACGCGCGAGCGCGAACGAGTTCGGCGGAATGATGCAGACATCGCCGGAGAAGTCGACAAACGATTTCTCGTCGAAGTTCTTCGGATCGACAATCGTCGAGTTGATGTTCGTGAAGATCTTGAATTCAGCCGCACAGCGGATATCGTAGCCGTAACTCGACGTGCCGTAGCTGACGATCTTTTGCCCGTCCTGGGAATACCGCACCTGCGCGGGCTCGAAGGGCTCGATCATGCCGTGCTCTTCGGCCATGCGCCGGATCCATTTGTCGGACTTGATGCTCATGTGTGGGCCTGAATTGGCGTAGTACGTGAAAAAGTGGGCGTATTTTACGCGATTGTTGCGGTGCGGTGATGTTTTCACTCGCACCGCCCCGCGCGGGGCGCCCAGGGCCCCTGCCAGCCGTTCTTACGTGTTCTGAACGACGATCGACGGGAACTTGCTCGTCATGTCCTTCTGCTTGGCCGCGATCTTCACCGCCACCTTGCGGGCGATCGCCCTGTAAAGCTCGGCCACACGGCCGTCCGGGTCGCCCACCACGCTCGGCATACCGGCGTCGGCATGCACGCGGATGCTCATCTCCAGCGGCAGCTTGCCCAGCAGATCGACGTCGAAATCGTGGCTCATGCGCTCGCCGCCGCCCACGCCGAAGATCGGCTCCTCGTGGCCGCAGTTCGAGCAGATGTGAAGGCTCATGTTCTCGATGAGGCCCAGGATCGGCACGCCGACCTTCTCGAACATCTTGAGACCCTTGCGGGCGTCGAGCAGCGCGAGGTCCTGTGGCGTGGTGACGATGACCGCGCCGGTGACCGGCACCTTCTGCGCGAGCGTGAGCTGAATATCGCCCGTGCCCGGCGGCATGTCGACGATCAGATAGTCGAGGTCGTGCCAGTT
>NZ_JAELTP010000804.1 GCF_016428915.1 Pandoraea sp. ASV26 | reverse complement strand
CCTCCGCACCAATTTTGAAAAAAGGGTTCCAATGCCGGAGCTTGCTAATTACAGCCGCACATTGCTACGTCTGTCCGACTCCAAGCCCCTCATCAAGTTGCAGGCTTCGGATTGCCTAGCTTGGAATCATGGCTGCACTCATCTGATGCAGCCGTGGCCAGCTTTGTTGGCACAGATGTGATATGCGACAGAGCTCACATCCCAGGGACCTCCCCTCCTTGTTACTAGCGCCCAGTTTTTTTCATGACATTGGTGGTGCCGTGAGACGCGCGCAAAAACACTCGTATGGCCAAAATGGCGGTGGAATGCCTGGTACACACCCTTCAACCACTACTTCGTACCGCATTGATGGAATACTAGTTGCCTTGAGCAACAGCCTGTCTCTTATACACATC
>NZ_JAELTP010000803.1 GCF_016428915.1 Pandoraea sp. ASV26 | reverse complement strand
CACTTATAGGTCTGTAAGCTTGTCGGTTTCAGTCGCTGGCCCACGACAAAATGTCTTATGAAGGCGGGAACTTTAATTCAACGCTGACTGAAGCACAAGCTCAAGAAAATGCCTTCGCTATTAACTATTACGAAGCGTCAGTTCGGAATAGACAAACGCCACCAATGTATTAAATTTGGCTGACAGCTTCGTCAAAAGTCGAACGAATAGCACCGTAAAGCTGTTCCGGATCTCCAGCGGGCGTTCCTATCATCATCCTCTCATCCTTATCCAGTGGAAAAAGAAGCCTCCTGAGTTGCAAGCACAGTGGCTTGACAATATCAAAGGCTTTTGGAAACTCACCCATAATGTCTTCCAAACTGTTGACGGTCATGTGGCCCATTTTCGCGCTTGCAA
>NZ_JAELTP010000802.1 GCF_016428915.1 Pandoraea sp. ASV26 | reverse complement strand
GACTTTATCGGCCGGGCGATTCAAGGCTGGCGCATTGTCAGGCTGTCGCGATGCGATGGAGCCGTGTACCAGGCCAGTTAGCGCCAAAGTCGGGACAGTGGAGCTCCCAGTGAAGCGTCATGTGATCACGCACGTGATGTCAATAATAAGTGAAGTCTTATATCGTCGAAATGAGCGTCTAATACATGCGGCTAAAATCATCTATAATATAACTGAGTGGACAACTAGCTTGCTATTTATCCTGACATTACAACGTTGATTTGCATGATTCGTAGGAGGTCCTATGATCATTTAGGCTAATTCGGCCATAACAGCGAGCCCGACTACGATGGAACTCGCGCATAGAGTTACTTGCGAAGTCGGCAATAAACATATATATATAAAACAAGTTACTAC
>NZ_JAELTP010000801.1 GCF_016428915.1 Pandoraea sp. ASV26 | reverse complement strand
CCCGGAAGCTCACCCATCCGTCTCAACTGACCGCAGTGGCGGACGCTTGTCTTGAATCTCATTAGCTTGGACAAGGGGCTTCGATCGATCTGCGGAGCAATATGCACCCGCAGTGCTTTCAGGATTACAGAAGCTGGCCGCTACGAAATTCATTTGTTACAAAAGACGAGCTTGGATAGAATGCGCACGACCATACACAATGGCAACTTGTGTTGTATTGCTTCATACTACTCATTGCAGCCTCAAGAGGCATGCACTAGAAAGTAAAAATCAAGCTTAAAATCGAAGAGGCTACCTGAGAATTCCCATCCTGGTAGAACGAATGAAACATGGTGTTGGCCAGCTCCAAGAGCTTCGACACTCGGCACGACGGCGTCCCGAGCACGTCTGTGCTCA
>NZ_JAELTP010000800.1 GCF_016428915.1 Pandoraea sp. ASV26 | reverse complement strand
ATACTGCACCCCGGTGCAAGGAATCTCTGATCCCCTTGTCTCCAGCAGCAATATCTCATGTGTTGCGTGTTGTAATTGTCGTGCTCATTGTACTCGTACTCCATTTACCTCCTTCCTGCCATGATATAATAGGAAGCAGGGGTGGGTAAAAGGCGGAAGCATGTGTAATTCCCTCGAACCCGACTGCCTGGACAGGTTGATCCTTAACCTGTCCGACCTTGTCCCGTCTCATTTCTTTCACTTGACCCAAAGAGTCAGCCTTATTAAAGACTCGCTTCTACCCTCCCTGTCTTTGTAAATGACGGCATCCAACTTTCCGTCTCTCGCTTACCGTCGCCAAGGGTTCAGTGTTTTGACAGCCTAAAGTCATCCCTCTGCACTTCAGTGAGCTCTAAT
>NZ_JAELTP010000799.1 GCF_016428915.1 Pandoraea sp. ASV26 | reverse complement strand
CTATTTCGTATTGTTGCGATCCGTATGGCTCGCGGCCCCATGCCAAACCGCCGCGATGCCTCACCCTTGGCAATACGTAGTGCAACCGACGCATTCCTGGGAGGTACATTTGCAGCAAGCGGATAATTGCGCGCCACATTGCTCGCATATCTCGTGTAGATTGTGGGCGAGGCGTCTTGTAAAAGAAGGCCCGCCACTCGATGCCCACGTTGCGGATCTTGTCCCAGTTGTGTACCGGCATCAGCGTCGGCGGCCCGGTGAGGCGTGGAAGGCATTGGTTTTTGCCGCTCTTGTCAAAGTAGAGAATGTCTCTTTCTGGGTTAAACCAGGTATCGGCCTTGCGGCCAAGATATATGCCTTTGCGATGCGCGATGGCGCGGGATGACTTGCATACCC
>NZ_JAELTP010000798.1 GCF_016428915.1 Pandoraea sp. ASV26 | reverse complement strand
GTGGTCAATCTGTAGCACGAGAACTTGAAAACGACGAAATGGCTGCCATTGCTGGCCCAGAAATGCCACTGTCACTGATTTCCGTATACCTCGCGCTCAATGCGACGTCGCATGTACAATCAGCCACATCAGAAGAAATTATTTTGAAAATCCAGCATCAGGCCCCTGCACTGCAAGGAAAGGAGCGGACGGAACAAATAGCACAAGAGGTTGCTCGTGCTGCTGGAGGGGAACTACACAACGTATCAGCCACTCTGGGGGGCATGGTGGCGCAGGAAGTGATCAAGGTCGTCACAAAGCAATATATCCCGGTCGATAACACGTGTATATATGATGGTATTGAAAGTCGATGCCAGGTGTTGCGGACGTAGATAGATAGATGCAGTTTGCTAAGGT
>NZ_JAELTP010000797.1 GCF_016428915.1 Pandoraea sp. ASV26 | reverse complement strand
CTTAAGTTGAATCAGGAATACGGTGCGGTTTATGCCAGCATTCCAATAACTACATCAGCTTATGGGCAGCCTAAAAATGGAAACTACAAAGTTAGTCTCTTTAATTGCCGTAATTCAGAGACTCATATGGTCCCCTCGCGCTTCGAGTAACATAGTTGCCGCCTGCCTCCCACCACGCTACCATAAAGCCGGGGCAGTGCTGATGAGAGGCTAATTTTCTCTCCAAAAATTGATAACTTTCAACTTTTTAATAATACTTCCCCTTCTAAATGCCCTTTATATAGCCTCAATCAGGGAAAAGCCCGTCAGCACCAAGAGGCACTGCCCGCCGCGGCATAGTGGGGCAACACTGCACATCGCCATCGGGCCGAGACAAAGCCAAGTTTCTCATCCACGC
>NZ_JAELTP010000796.1 GCF_016428915.1 Pandoraea sp. ASV26 | reverse complement strand
CAAACCCAGGTTTCGTTAAAAACATTGTCTTTCTATTTTGTCATACCCGATACAGAAAAAGTGCAACGCATTCACCAAGGGAGTCTGGCAAGTCGTAGGATCATCGGTCTTCCAGAATACTTCTAGAAGCCAAACAGAATGCACGACATAGGTAGGTTACCTGGCGACATAGACACAGACCCCGCCCACCATCAGCGCAAACTGGGCAAAAGGTTTTTCTGGAAAAGGAAAAAAAGATTTCAAGTATATTAAGATCCATCCCATACACCAAAATAACACGGACAGTCAAAGTGCGTATAATCTGAACACAGTAGACGGTTCCAGGGACCGACCACGCCGCCTACTTAGCCCCATCTCAAATTCCCTGTTAGACACTCACCAGTAGCTTGTTCAGCGT
>NZ_JAELTP010000082.1 GCF_016428915.1 Pandoraea sp. ASV26 | reverse complement strand
CTGCACCCGGATACCCGCCGGCGCCGTGCCCTGCTCGTTCGCCGCGAGCCATGCATCGAGCGGCAGCACGTCTTTGCTGCGCGCCTGTGTCGTGACCGGTTCGTGTGCGCCGCGATAAGTCCAGACGTCCGCAGCAGGCAGTCCGTTTCGATCAATCAACATGCAAAGCTCCCTTGAATTCTTCTGCCCCGACGCGCCCGAGCGTATCGATGAAGCGCTCGCCTTCGTTACGCAACGAGAGATAGCGATCGAGAATGTTCTCGATCACCTGCGGCACGTCCTCATAGGTCACGCCCGGGCCGAGAATCTTGCCAACGGCGGCGTTCTCGTCGGCCGATCCGCCCAGCGTGATCTGATAGTTTTCCTTGCCCGCCTTGTCCACCCCGAGAATGCCGATGTGGGCAACGTGGTGATGCGCGCAAGCGTTGATGCAACCCGACACGTTGAGCGTCACCGGCCCGATATTGCGTTGCTGCGCTTCGGTGAAGCGCAGCGCAATGCGTTGCGCCACCGGCACCGAGCGCGCGTTGGCAAGCGCACAGTAGTCCAGCCCAGGGCAAGCGATCGCGTCCGAAATCAGGCCGATGTTGGGCGTCGCCAGACCGCCCTCCTTCAGGCGCTTCCACAACGCATGCAGTTCGTCGCGCTTGACGTGCGGCAGCACCAGATTCTGTTCATGCGTCACGCGCAGCTCGTTGAACGAATAGCGCTCCGCCAGTTCCGCCAGCAGCAGCATTTCCGACGAACTGGCGTCCCCCGGAATTCCGCCCGCCGGTTTGAGCGAGACGACGGCGCTGATGTAACCCGGCACCTTGTGCTCGTGCGTGCAGGTGTCGACCCAGCGACGGAACTCGATGTCGCGCTCGTAAGCCTGAGAAAACTCGCTCGATGCCTCGGGCAACGTCTCGAACTCGGGCACGACGAAGCGATCCCGAATCGCCGCGACGACTTCGTCGCTAAGCGGACGGTGCGTGAGCGCGATGCGCGAGAACTCCTCCTCGATCATCTCGATGAACTTCGCGGGCTGCATCTCCTTGATGAGGATCTTGATGCGGGCCTTGTAAATGTTGTCGCGACGACCCAGCGCGTTGTACACGCGCAAAATGGCTTCGACGAAACGCAGCAGGTCAGCCTCGGGCAGCCACTCGCGCACCAGCGTGCCAACGATCGGCGTGCGGCCCAGGCCACCGCCTGCGTAAATCTGGAAACCCACTTCGCCGCGCTCATTCGTACGCGCGAGAATGCCGATGTCGTGAAAGCGCACGGCAGCACGGTCCGTCGGCGCGCCGGTGATCGCGATCTTGAACTTGCGCGGCAGATACGTGAACTCCGGATGGTCAGTCGACCACTGACGCAGGATCTCGGCGTACACGCGCGGGTCGACGACTTCGTCCTTCGCCGCACCGGCGAATTGATCGGTCGTCACGTTGCGGATGCAGTTACCGCTCGTCTGAATGGCGTGCAGGTCGACGTCGGCGAGCTTCGACAGGATCTCGGGCGAGTCCGTGAGCGTCGGCCAATTGAACTGTAGGTTCTGACGGGTGGTGAAATGCCCGTAACCCTTGTCGAAACGGTTCGCCACATAGGCGAGCTGACGCATCTGGATCGCGCTCAGGGTTCCGTACGGAATGGCAACGCGCAGCATGTAGCCGTGCAATTGCAGGTACAGGCCGTTCATCAGGCGATAGACCTTGAACGCGTCTTCGCTGAGTTCGCCGCTCAGACGCCGGGCCACCTGCTGACCAAACTCCTTCGCACGCTCCTTGAGGAATTCGCGCTCGGACGCGTCATAGCGGTAGATGCCCGCATGCTCCGGCGCCACGGTCAGCGCGGGCGCATGGGCCAGCGCCGCTTGCACCGCGTCTTGCCCGGCCTGCTTGCCGAGGTCTTCACGCACCGACGGGCCGCGCGAGCGCAGTTGCTCACGAAAATCCACCGGCACAGGGCCGGCATCGCTCAATTGCGCAGGACGCGGCACGGGATCGACGATCAGATTGGCCGCCTGAGCCGCCTGCGCGGCCGCTTGGGCCTGGTCGAGTTCCTGCGCGTCGAACACATGTGCCTGCGTCAGGTCGTCCACCCAGTTGTGTTGCTTGTCCAGCCACACGACCAAGCCGTCGTGTAGCCGGTTTGCCGAAATCAGGTTGCCTGCATTCATTCCACGCTCTCAATGCTTTTAGTTTTGGTCGCAAGTCGCGAGTCGACCGGCAGGCTATCAAGAGGCGCGCGAATATACGACCATTTCCTAGTTATGTAGGCATTACGCGATGTTGTTTGGGACCGCGAGCCCCGTCAGCAGGCGTGCGGCGAATTCCTCGGCCCCTCGGCCTATCGCGGTGACGGGCATCGTCGATACCGACGTGAGGCGTCGCCAGGTCGCCAACCCTGTAGCCATGCGATGTCGCGGCATGACGTCTGCCACAAAAATACCTGTATTTTTATACAGTAGTCATGCTACATTTTGCGCTGATCCAACTTCATCGTGAGTGACACCATGAGCGACGCCAAATCCACCAAATTCATCGTCGTGCCCTATCGCAAGAACAAGGACGGCGTATTGCAGCCCGGCGAGCTGCGTCAGGCGAGCACAGAGTTCGGTGCGGTACGCATTGCGCAATCGATGGCATCCGGATTTGCCGGTATCGCCGCTTACGAGGTGCTGGTCGACGAAGAGGACGGCACGATGGACGCGCCGCGCATCCTTTTCCAGGAAGGCGCCATTCCCGCCATGGCGGAGTAAGCGCCCTTCCCCGAGGCAGGCATTATTCGGGCCGCGACGGCCGGGCAAGACTGTCGAACGACTTCGTCTGACGCGGGTGCTCGAGGTTGCGCGTGTCGAGCGCATTCTTCGTCGCGGAAATTTCCTGCGGGCTCGGCCCCGTGGCCGGGCCGTTGCGCTCGCTCGCCGTGCGATTGATGGTTGCGCTGGCGCTCTGGGCATCCGTCACGCTGTTTGTCCGGCCACCGACGGCCGACACTGCGGGGCTCACCGGCGGTGACTGATTCGTCTGACGGATACTGCCGAGATCCCCTGCCCCCAGATACGACTGCGCGTTCGCGTGACCGAACATCATGGCGCCCGTCAGGCACAGGCAGACGGCGAAGAAGTGGTGATGGCGCATGGTGACTCCCATTTGACGTGTTTGATGCGGTGCGGAATGCGCTGGCGTCGACACCTCCCGATCGCCATATCGCTTCCCCGATATGGCTGCATTGTCGCAGCGCCAGCACGCGTTGTCGCCCGTATATATCACAGTGCACGCCCCTCTCAAATCCGACAGCCCATTCTGCTACACTTCGCAAAAATCGAGCCTCAGCCTCAATAGAATTATCGCGATATACGGGGGATCCCATGTCAGACGACGTCAGTTTTCGGCGGGCATCGGAGGCGGTCCGGGCGGTCGGCGCCGGGGACGCAGACTGGCTCGATGTCGTGCAGACGGCGCGCGAATTCCTCGGTGCGGACGCTGCCACGTTCCTCTGCCACGACAAACAGAGCCGATCGGTTCGCTTCGTCGAACAAGCGGGACACGAAGCCCGGTTGATCGAGGAGTACGCGCAGCTTTATTACCAGTACGACGATTCGACGCGCCGCTTCTGGGATGCCCCCGCAGGCACCTGGTACGACTCTTCCATCGCGCTCAAACACGAATCGCAGAACGACCGCGTGTTCTGGAACGAGTTCATGCGCACGTACCAGCTCCAGCAGTTGGTCGGTGTCGTGATCTGCAACGATGACGACGCCCTCACCGCCCTGAGCATACAGCGCACGCATGTCGTTGAGCCGAACTTCGCCCATGCGGCGAAGATTGCCGAGTACGAACGCCAACTCGCCGCAGCCTTCGCAGCCCGACGTGCCGCAGCCCGAACCAGTCTCAGCGCGCTCGGCCAGATGCTCGATCCGGCTCGCGAGGGGTTCCTCATCGCGTCGCCCGACGGCTGGGTGCTGGAACATACGCCCGGGCTCGATGCGCTGCTGGGCAACAACGACAGCCAGCTCATGCTCAAGCAACGCCGGTTGATGCATCGCCAGCCCGAGTGGCAGACCCGGTTGATGAATTCCCTGCGACAGGTCAGCGTCGACCGTGAACCGGTATCGCTGGTGCTGCCCGATTCGTGGGGACATGCCTATCGGGTGACGCTGCGCGCGCTGAGCGCTCAGATGAACCACGGACTGCGCGCGGCCCTCGGCGTGCGTATCGAGCGGCGCAGCATCTTCAATGTTCCGAGCGAAACCGCACTGCGCCACCATTTTTCGCTGACGCAGGCCGAAGCCCGCCTCTTCCACCATCTGGTCGCGGGATTGACCATCGGCGAATGCAGCGAGGTGCTCGGTCTGGGCACCAGCACGCTGCGCACTCAGCTATCCGCCGTTCTGCGCAAGACCGGCTGCCATCGTCAGGGGGAACTGCTGCGGCTCGCCGCCATGCTCACCCCCTGAGCGCAGGGGCAGCGCGTCGCTTCCGCCCGTCGCAACGCCCACAGTCACGCGTCCGGCGCACCCCAAGCGGGGGGCATGGCAAATCGCAGAAAGGGATGCCAACGCGCAGATCAGTGAGGATGTCGTGCGATATCGTCGAGCAACGGCACAATCGCCAGCATGATGAGTACCACCGCCAGTGGAATCGTCGCCGCAAAACCGAGAGACTTGAAGCCGAGCGCGCCGCTCAGGCCGCCCAGAAAGAACATGCCCAGCAACGTGCAGAGCAGACGCAGCTTCTGCCGATCCGCCGCCACGCGCGGCAGGTCGCTCGCCACACCCGGCCGGTTCCAATAGCCCATCTTGCCCAGTTCGATGCCGATGTCGGTCACCAGACCGGTCACGTGCGTCGTTCGAATTTCCGCTCGCGATATTTTCGTGATGATCGCATTCTGCAAACCCATGACGTAGCACAGCAAGCCTATCGTGGCGGGCACGAACAGCACGCGATGCGCCTCGAGATTCGCCCCCATCACGCCGAAAATCAGCAGAAGCAACGCTTCGAGCATCAGCGGTGCGGCATATTCGCTATGCGTATGGTGACGCCGTCCCCAATGAATCAGAACGGCCGAAGTCGCGGCCCCGAGCAGGAACGCCAGCAACGCGCTGAAGCCGGCAAGCACGAGCACGAGTTGTCCCAGCGCCAGATTGTCGGAGAGCGCCGCCACAATGCCCGACATGTGCGAGGTGTACTGACCCACGGCGAGAAAACCACCCGCATTGGCCGCCCCCGCGACAAACGCGAGCGAGTTGCCCAGACGCCGGTTCGCAGCGTCCGTGCGCATCGGCTGGGTGAATCCACGTAGATAGTTGATCGGCATGGCGCTTGAGTCCCGGGCTTCGCACATGGGGTATTCTAATGTCCGTTGACACCACGTCGACGCCAAACATCGCGCACCGATGCGCTGCCTGCCAGGGGAGACGAAGCGGATGATCGAGTGTTACGCATACCTGAGCCGAGCCGTGCCCGACCTCGATCTGCGGGACCTGTCGAAGATCATCGTCAATTCGCGTGGATTCAACGCCACCTATCACATCACCGGCGTGCTGCTGTTCGATGGCGCGATGTTCTATCAGTACCTCGAAGGTCCCAGCGAGCCGCTCGCCGATGTCCGCCAGCGCATCGAGGCATCGCGTAACCACACCGACATTCAGGTGTTGCTCGACGGCATGCCGAACACCCCCGGAGCGTTCCCCTCGTGGAGTCTGGGCTATCTGATGCTCGACGAGCCCGCCCACTCGCTGCACGCCTTCGTCATGCCCGCCGATCACACCGCCCTCGTCGACGCCTTCGCCGCACTCGCTGCCAAATCGGACGCGATGTAACCCGGAATATCGCGCCACAAAAAAACGCCGGGCCACCCTGAGGTGCTGCTCAAGGGACCCGGCGTTTTTCGTGCGCACCGCGCATGACCGGCATGCGCGCGGGCACGGTGAAGCAGCGATTACTGCTCGATCTGACGGTTCCAGCGCTGATCCCACTGCGCGCGACGCTGGTTGATGGCGTCCCAGTCCACGGTCTTGAGGTTCTTGATCAGATCGTCCATCTTGCCCAGACGCTTCTGCATCGGGCCCGGCACCGTCGCTTGCGCGTTCGTCGGGATGTACGCCCCGGCCGCCGCTGCCAGCGACTGGCCCTTGGCCGAGAGCAGGTACTGTGCGAGCTTCTGCGCCATGGCGTTGTCCGGGCTGTTCTTCACGACGCACAGGTCGACGAGCAACTGCACCGCGCCTTCCTTGGGCGCGACGTAACCCACCTGAATGCCCTTGTCTTGCAGATCGCTCACGGCCGTCGGGGTCAGCGGGAAGATGGCCGCTTCGCCGGTCTGGATCATTTCCGAGAGCTTGGCCGAGTTCGGGATGTACTCGACGACGTTCGGCCCCACGGTCGAGGCCCACTTGGTGAAGCCCGGCTCGACGTTCGTCTCGCTGCCACCCCAGATACGGTTGAGCGCGAGGAAGCCGTGCAGACCGAACGTGCTGCTCGACGCCGACTGGAACACGACCTTGCCCTTGAACTTCGGATCGGCGAGGTCGGTCCACGACGTCGGCGCGGCCCAGCCCTTCTCCTTGAAGAGCTTGGTGTTGTAGCCGATACCGGTCATCCCCAGTTGCACACCGGCGCCCATGTCGTCTTTCACGCGTGCCGACGGCATCAGTTCCTTGAGCACGGGCGAGTCGTCCAGCTTCTGGCACACCCCCATGCTGATCGCGCGCGCCATCACGCCGTCGTCCAGAAACACCACGTGCATCTGCGGGCTGTTACGGTTGGCAAGCAGCTTGGCCAGCACGTCCGATGACGTACCCGGCACCACCACGACCTTCACGTTATTGGCCTTCTCGAACTCCGGGAAGACCTGGCTCGTGTAAGCCTTTTCCATCGGGCCGCCATTCATGCCGATGTAGAGCGTTTTGGACTGCGACCAGGCCGCGCTGCTCGCGCCCAATGCCAGCGCCGCAGCGCACATGACGACCTTACGGGATAGCTTCATCGTGGTTCTCCTTGTGTTTCCAGGGGGTTAGGAAGGTTGTGTTGCGACAGACCCGGGACGGCCCCGGAACGTACGGGATGCGATGGGTTCATCAGACTTCAGCACTCACCTGTGCAAACCGGTCGACGGCAAACGCCTCGATCGGTGTCGGCGTCTCGCCGTGCGTGACCAGATCGGCAAGCACCTCGCCCACACCGGGCGCGAGCAGGAAGCCGCCGCCCGAGAAGCCGAAGGCGTGCACCAGACGTGGTGTCGTGCGGCTCATGCCGATGATCGGATTGTTGTCGGGCGTCTCGCCCTCCACACCGCTCCACGTGCGAATGAGCAACGCGTTACGCAATGCAGGCAGCAAAGCGCACGCCTCTCGCATCACCGCGCGTGTCGTATCGGCCGACGGCTGGGCGTATTCGCCGTCTCCGGTGCCGCGTCCGCCGCCGATCACGCAATTGCCGCGCTCGACCTGACGCGCGTACACGCCGCCGCCGTACACGCCGAGGTTGTGACCGATGAACTTGGGCAACGGCTCCGTCACCCACATGTTCGGGTAGATGGCATGCATCGGCACGCGCTCGCCGAACGTGCCGGCGATATGATTCGCCCACGCGCCGGACGTGTTGAGCAGCCAGTCGCAACTCACATGCAACGTCGCGCCGTCTTCGGGCTGCGCCGTCAATTGAAAGCGCACGCCGTCGTGGGCCATCTCGGTGATCGGCGTACGCTCGCGCACGTCGGCGCCAAGCGCACGCGCCGCGCGCGCAAACGCCGGCGACACGAGGCGCGGATTCGCATGGCCATCGCTCAGACACAGCGAGCCGCCGAGCGCACCGTCTCCCAGCCACGGAAAACGTTGACGGAACTCGCGCCCTCGATACACCGTGGTCGCCAGACCGTAACCGCTGGCCATGGCCGACCAGGCGTCGAGCGGTTCCAGATCGCTCTCGCGACGCGCGAGACGCAGATGGCCCGAGCGCACGAACTCGCCGTCGGTCCCGATCAGCGCCGGCAGACGATCCCAGATCTTGCGCGCGCGCATGGCGAGCGGCAGTTGTTCTTCGGGGCGGCCCTGACAGCGGACCCCTCCGTAGTTCACACCGCTGGCTTGCGCACCGCAGTAGCGTCGCTCGAACAACGCAACGCGCAAGCCTCGCTCGGCCAGCGCACGGGCGGCCGACGCGCCCACCAACCCGCCCCCCGCGACAACGACGTCGTAATGCAAGGTCTCACTCATCGCGCGCCTCTTCGGGAATGGCGACGACGTTTTCGTCGAACAGCATCGGTGCAATCGGAATCGGTTTGATTGGCGCCTGCGCCCGCAGGCGCCCCACTTGCGCGAGCGTCTGCCCGCTCGCCTCGGCCAGCAAATGGCACGCCGCTTCGCCGCACATCCGGCCCTGACAGCGCCCCATGCCCACGCGGGTCAGCGCCTTGAGACGGTTGATCTCGGTCACGCCGTCCTGGCGAACGCATTCGCGCAACGTGCGCGCATCGATCTCTTCGCAACGGCATACGAGCATGTCGTCCGGCCATTGCGCCGCAGGATGCTCGGGCAACGCAAACGCCTGCTCCATGCCCTCGCGGAAGCGGCGAATGCTCGCGAGCTTGCGCTCGATGACGGCGGCGTCAGGGGCATCGGGTACGACCGGCGCGGCAAGGCCGAGGTCCTCCAGCAACGCGAGCGCGGCGCGGCGGCCCGCCAGTTCGGCAGCGTCTGCCCCGGCAATGCCTGCGCCGTCACCCGCCAGATAGATGCCGGGCTGCGAGCTGCGGCCTGCGGCGTCACGCTCGGGCAGCCAGCACCGGTTGAGATCGTCGAAGACGAAACGGCACCCCGCCAGATCGGCCAGTTGCGTCTCGGGACGCAGCCCGAAGCCCAGCCCCACGGCATTGCATTCGAGCGAGTGCTCGCGCCCGCCCCGCTGCCAGCGAATCGCGCGCACCCCCGCGGTGCCCTCGATACCTTCGAGCGTCACGCCATGTTCGATACGCACACCGTGCGAGCGCAGCCATCCCACGTAATAGACACCCTTGGCAAACGTCGCCGGCTGACTCAGCAGACGCGGGGCCGCCATGGCCTGCGCGGCAAACGTGCTGGTATCGAGTACAGCGACGACATTCGCGCCGGCTTTGGCATATTGGTACGCCACCAGATACAGCAGCGGCCCGGTGCCCGCGAACACGACGCGCTCGCCGATGGCGCACCCCTGCGCCTTGAGCGCGACCTGCGCGCCACCCAGCGTGTACACACCCGGCAGCGTCCAGCCCGGCAGCGGCAGCACACGATCGGTCGCGCCGCTGGCAATGATCAGATGACTGAACGACACCGGCGTTTCCCGGCCATCGTGCACGGTGTGGAGGCGCTTCGGATCGCAGGCCCACACGAGCGTCTCGGGCCGATAGTCGAGCTGCGGCAACAGCGCCGCCATCGTGGTGTGGACGGCATCCGCCTTGGCAGCTTCGAAGCCGTACAGCGCCTGCTTGGTGCGCGTGAATCCCGCCCCTGCGGGCGGCTGACGATAGATCTGGCCGCCCCAGCGAATGTTCTCGTCGAGCACGATCGGGCGCAGCCCTGCGGCGACCAGCGTCTGCGCCGCGCGAATGCCCGCCGGGCCGGCGCCCACGATGACGATTTCGGCGCGCTCAGTCATGCGCGCCTCCGTGCACGTCGTCGGCGTGGGCGGCGCGCGTCACGACATGCATGCCGGCCTGCACCGTCGTCGAACAGGCGCGCAGGCGGGTGAGTTGCGCATCGCCACCGGCCACGGGCGTCGACTCGCAGCGCACCCAGCAGTCCTGACACGCGCCGATCAGGCAGAAGCCCGCCCGCGGCGCGCCGCTGAATTCACTGATGCGCACGTGGCGCTGATGCGTGAGGATGGCCGTGAGCAGCGTGTCGCCTGCCAGCGCCTGTACCGGTTCGCCGTCGATGTAGAACGTGACCGGCGCACGGGACGTCTCGGCCAGACGCGTCAGTTGCGCATGGCACGAGGGCTGACCTGCGGACTGATCCGGCGCGTGCGACGGCGGCGAATCGTGCGAAGCATGGGAAGATCTGGACATAGGAGTCGTCTTGTGGCGCGCGTTCAGTGCTGGCCGATCAGGATGCGGTTCAGGCCGTAGATACGGTCGAGCAGCAGCATCGCGCCCAGCGTCACGGCAATGACCAGCGCCGAGACGGACGCCATCATCGGATCGATCGACTCGGTGGCGTACATGTACATGCGCACCGGTAGCGTGACGGTTTGCGGCGCCGTGAGGAAGACCGACATCGTCAGTTCGTCAAAGCTGTTGATGAACGCGAGCAGCCAGCCGCCGGTAATGCCCGGCAGGATCATCGGCATGGTCACGCGACGGAACGTCGTCCACGCGCCCGCGCCGAGCGACGCCGCCGCGTTTTCGACACTGCGGTCGAGCCCGCTGATCGACGCCAGCACGAGGCGCATGATGAACGGCGTCACGATAATCATGTGCGCGAAGATGAGCGCACCGAACGAGCCCGTCACGCCGAGCATGGCGAAGAAGCGCAGCAACGCGATACCGAGCACGAGGCCCGGGATCACCAGCGGCGAGAGCAGCAGGCCGTTGAGGAAATTACGCCCGGGAAAACGCGAGCGGCCGATGGCCAATGCTGCCGGCAACGCAATCACGAGCGAGAGCGTGGCCGACATGAACGCGAGCTTCAGGCTGGTGAAGAACGACGCGATGAAATCGGGGTAGTCGAGAATCGCGCGGAACCAGCGCAGCGACACGCCGCGCGTGGGCAGCGAGAGCGTTTGCTCCGGCGTGAACGCGACCAGCACGACGATGATCATCGGCGCGAGGACGAAGAGAATGACGAGCGTATGGAACGCGAGCGCCAGGGGACTGTTTTTACGCATGATGGCGAGTGAGTTCTGTTCTGCGGTGGCCTGAGTGGCCTTAACCCATGCTGCGCGAATAGCGGCGCTCTAGCACGCGGTAGTACGTGAGCATCACGATCAGATTCGCCACGAGCAGCAACACGGCGATGGTCGCGCCCAGCGGCCAGTTCAGCGAACTGAGGAACTGGTCGTACACGGCGGTGGCGGCCACTTTGAGGCGGCGTCCGCCCAGCAGGCTCGGGATCGCGAAGGCGCTCGCCGACAGGCCGAACACCATCAGGCTGCCCGACAGAATGCCCGGCACCAGTTGCGGCAGCACGATACGACGCAGCGTGGTGGCAGGCGACGCCATCAGCGACAGCGCGGCGTTTTCCGTCTGCGGATCGAGTCGTTGCAGCGAGGTCCATACGGGAATCACCATGAACGGCAGCATCACGTGCACCAGCGCGACGACGATGGCGAAGTTCGTGTACTCCATCTTGTACGGCCCCATGCCGAGCACGCCGAACATCTGGTTGACGAGGCCCCCGGAGCTGAGCAGCATGCTCCAGCCGAAGGCGCGCACCACGATGGACACGAGCAGCGGCGAGAGAATCACCAGCAGAAACAGCGAGCGCCACGGATCGCCCATGCGCGAGAGCACATAGGCTTCGAACGTGCCCACCACGGCGCACACCGCCGTGACGGTGAGCGAGATGCCGAACGTGCGCAGGAAGATCGTGTGGAAGTACGAGTCGAACAGCACTTCCTTGTAGTTCTCGAACTGGAACGCCGCGATCGGGCCGCTGGCCGGATCGAACTGATAGAACGTGAGCGCCAGCGTCATGAGCAAGGGAATGAGCACCAGCGCCACGAACAGCAGCATGGCCGGTGCACTCATCACCCACAGCGGCAAATAGGCGTGCCAGGGGGCACGCGCGGCAGGCGCAGCGTCGGTGCGGGGAACTTGCAGCGTCTCAGCCATTCGCGCGCGCTCCCGCAGCCACGAAGCGCACGGCTTCGGCCTGCCAGTCGAGGCCGACCGGTGCGCCTTCTTCAAGCGGCTCGCCGCCTTCGTTCTGGCAGCACACGAGCACTTCGCCCAACGGGCTGTCGACGCGGTACAACCACTGGCTGCCGAGGAAGAAGCGGCTCGTCACCGTCGCCGACACACGCCCGGCCGACGGCGCGCACAGACGCACTTTTTCCGGACGCAGGCACAGGGTGATGGCATCGCCCACCGCCATGCTGCGATCGCGCGGCGAGAGATTCGCCAGCGAGGCGCGCTGCATGAGTTGCGCGCCCAGTTCGATATGCAGATGTTCGTCGTCGCGTGCCGCCACACGGCCGGCCAGCATGTTGGCCTTGCCGATGAACTGCGAGACGAACGGCGTTTCCGGACGCTCATAAGCCCGGTACGGCGTGTCGACCTGCGTGATACGGCCCGCTTCCATGACCACGACGCGGTCGCTGATCGACAGCGCTTCGGATTGATCGTGCGTGACCATGATCGTGGTCGTGCCGATCTTGCGCTGGATCGAGCGCAGCTCGAACTGCATGTCTTCGCGCAGCTTGGCGTCGAGGTTGGACATCGGTTCGTCGAGCAGCAGCACGGGCGGTGCGATCACGACCGCGCGTGCGATGGCCACGCGCTGACGCTGACCGCCCGAGAGTTCGCGCGGGTAGCGATGACCCAGGGTGTCGAGTCGCACGAGGGCGAGCGCCTCGCGAACGCGGTCTTTACGCTCGGCCTTGTCGACGCCACGCATCTCCAGACCAAAGCCGACGTTGTCCGCCACGCTCATGTGCGGGAACAGCGCGTAGCTCTGGAACACAATGCCCAGGCCGCGCTTGTTCGGACGCATGTGCGTGATATCGCGTCCGTCGAGCGTGATACGCCCGGTCGTGGCTTCGACAAAGCCCGCGATCATCTGCAACGTGGTGGTCTTGCCGCAGCCCGACGGGCCCAGCAGCGAGACGAACTCGCCCTTCTCCACCGAGAGATTGACGTTCGAGACGGCGCTCAACTCGCCAAACGTCTTGGAAACATCCGTCAAAGTCAGGAAAGACATGGTCACTACCTTCGGGCACATGCGTGCCACAAGAAATGCAATTGCATCGAACAGTAGCGAGCCAAATTGCTTGTCGCAAGATAACGATTCCACGAAACGAGATAAATTTTCAGATTATTTTGTTTGACGGAATACTTCATGGATGCACGCGAACTTTCGTTTCGCGTTACCGTCTCGGGATAATCCCTAACTCACGATAAATATTGGTTGTTTTTGCGGCTTCCGAGGGATCGCGCCAGTTTTCAAGCTGTATCGGCTTACGTTAGTATTTCGTTTGACGGAATATTTGAGACACCGATGAACACCTCCGATTCACCCCACGAACCGAAGTCGTCGACGCCGGAGTCGGCTGGCGCGGGCATTTTGCAACGGACCTTTGCCGTCATTCGCGCCCTCGGCGCCGCCAAGCCCGAAGGCGAGCGTGTCACTCACATTGCCAAGGCGGTCGGCCTGAGTCAGGCCACGGTGCACCGGATTCTGCATGCGCTCATCGCCGAACACGTGGTGGAACAGGACGAGACGTCCAAGCTGTACCGGCTGAGCATCGACTTCTTCGCGATGGCCGCGCAGGCGGGCAATCCGAGCGGCATGCGCACGCTGTGCCGCCCGTCGCTGCTGCGACTTTGCGCGAGCCTGGGCGACACGATCTTTCTGCTCGTGCGCAGCAGCTTCGATGCCGTCTGCCTCGACATGTGCGAAGGCCCCTTCCCGATCCGCTCGTTCACCGGCGATATCGGCGGACGCGTGGCGCTGGGCGTCGGTCAGGGAAGTCTGGCGATTCTGGCGTTCCTGCCGGAAGCCGAGCGCGAAGAGATCATTCGCTTTAACGTGCCGCGCTTGCGCGGCTATGGCGTGCTCGACGAGGTCTATCTGCGCACCGAGATCGAGCGCGTGCGTCAGTTGGGCTACGCGGGCAGTAACAGCGGCGTGCTCGACGGTATGGCCGGGGTCGCGGTGCCCGTGTTCGACCGCACGGGACATGCCGTCGCTGCTCTGAGCGTCGGTACGCTGGCCGCGCGGCTGTCGCAGGATCGTCTGCCGATGGTGGTGGAGTTGCTACGGCGTCAGGCCGAGTTGATCGGCCCGCAAACCAATCCGTTCGACGTGGCAATGCGTCGCCCGATGTACGGCCTCACGCGTGCGCTGACGACCGAGCCGCTGGCCTGACGCGATCGTCAGCGCCTGCGGTGGCGGCTCACACGACGGAATCGGACCTATTGATGGCCGAAAATGGCCAGCCGAGGGGGCAGGCAACTGAGAGAATTCATGACTGGCCCGGCAGCGTGCATCTTCACCAGCAATCCCCCTCTTTCTTTGGCTGCCGGCGCTGTGCGGAGACATGACATGGCATCAGGCGAACACCAGTACCGGATTGGCGTCGAATGGACCGGCAATCAAGGCAGCGGCACGTCGGGTTATCGGGAATACGGACGCAATCACGAGATTCGCGCCGACGGCAAGCCAGCAATCCCCGGCTCGGCCGATCCCGCCTTTCGTGGCGACCCGGCACGCTGGAATCCGGAAGATCTGCTGGTCGGGGCCGCGAGCGCCTGCCACAAGCTCTGGTACCTGCACCTTTGCGCCGAAGCCGGCGTGGTGGTCGAGCAGTACACCGACGACGCACTCGGCACCATGATCGACACCGCGCAGGAGGGCCGCTTCACGCGCATCCTGCTGCGCCCGCACGTCACGATCCGCGCGGGCGGCAACACCGCGCTCGCGGCCGAACTGCATCATCAGGCGCACGCCAAGTGCTACATCGCCAACTCGGTCAACTTCCCGATCGACTGCGAGCCGCGCATCGACGTGCTGCCGGGCTGATCATCCGGCAGACCGACAGACCGGCAGGCCTACACGCCGACTACGCAGCGAGCCGTTTCGCCAGTTCCGCGTCTCGCTGCTGCGCCCGCGCGAACGAGTCGCGCGCGCGAAAGCGTTCCACGTATGCCTTCACGGACGGCGTCTGCGGCACTAGCTTGAAATGCGAGAGGAAGTGCATGGCGTTGCCCCACAGCGCGTCGGCCGCCGTGAACGACTCGCCTAACCACCATGGACCAGCGTCCTGCGTCAGATGCCGCTCCAGCGTCCACATTACCGTATCGTAGTCGCCATACGGCGAACGCGAGCGCTCGGCACCTTCGCGCCCGAGCGACTTGTCGACCACCGCCGGTTCGACACACGAGCCGTAGAACACCATCCAGCGCAAATAGGGCCCACGACGCGGATCGCCCGGCATGGGAGCCAGCCCCTTCTCGGGGTATAACTCGGCGAGATACATATAGACAGCGGCCTGCTCGGTGACGATCGCATCGCCGTGGCGGATGGCCGGTACCTTGCCCATCGGATTGAGATCCAGATACTCCGAGCCGCGTTGCTCGCCGGTCGCGAAGCGCAACAGGTGAAGGTCGTGCTCAGCCTGTAGTTCATCCAGCAATACAAGCACACCTGAGGAGCGGGTGTTCGGAGCGTGATAGAACGTAATGCGCCGGTCAGTCGTCATGTCTTGTCTCCAGTCCGTCCAGTCCATCCGGTCCGTCGTCGGCCATCGTCAGCCCTGCGCGGGCAGCGCCGGCATGTCGGGAGAATGCACCCGCCATAATTTTCCCGCTAGCCTCGACGGTGTCAGCGCTTCGAGATCGCGCCGCCAGATCTCATTCATGCGGCAGACTTCAGGCGGCAGACGTCGGGCGGTAGACGTCACGCTGGCGCCGTGTGCTTCGCCTCAGTATAGGAGGTCAACTCGGGAGGCCGCTCCGGCGGGCGATTTCGGCGCGCACTTGCACGCGCGGTATGGGGACTGGACTGGGACGAACGCATGGAATACTGCAAGCACATCTGATCCGGCACGCGCTCCCCGCATCGTGCCGTTTGTACGGCCCGCAGCTCACCCCTGCGGGCCGCCTTTTTCAGATGTCATCGCTCGTCATGAGCCTCATCGGTGCATCGTTGTTTTTTCCCGTCCGCGATATCATGGGCCGCCTGATATCACACCCCGTCTGCCGAGTGCCCGCCATGACCGAACGCCTGCCCGTCGAACTCCCCAAAGCCTACCGCCTGCTCAACCACGGCCCGACGGTTCTCGTGGGCAGTGCCCACGACGGGCGTCGCAACGTCATGGCCGCCGCCTGGTCGATGCCGCTGGATTTCTCACCGCCCAAAGTCGCCGTCGTCATCGACCGCAACACGCTCACGCGAGCGCTGGTCGAGGCCTCCGGCGAGTTTTCGCTGAACGTGCCCGCCCGCGCCATCGCCCGCGAGACGCTGGCCGTCGGCTCGATCTCCGGACGCGATACCGACAAGTTCGCTGACGGCACCGTGCAGGCTTTCGAAGGCTCGCACATCGCCGCGCCGCTCATCGACGGGTGCC
Source organism: Pandoraea sp. ASV26 (assembly GCF_016428915.1). GTDB lineage: Bacteria > Pseudomonadota > Gammaproteobacteria > Burkholderiales > Burkholderiaceae > Pandoraea. Next base: position 8,402 of record NZ_JAELTP010000082.1, on the reverse strand, counting down.
TGGCGTGGCTCGAATGCCGCGTGATCCCGGAGCCGCATAATCAGGATCGCTACGATCTGTTTCTCGGCGAGGTCGTGGCAGCCTGGGCCGATCCGCGCGCATTTCGCGACGGACATTGGCACTTCGAGCCTGGCGTGTCGCGCAGTCTTCACTACATTGCCGGCGGCAACTTCTTCGAAACCGGCGAAGCCTTCGAAGTCAAACCATGAGCCATTCTCTGCCCGAATCCGAGCACCTCGCCCCCATGCGCGACAGCACTCACGACGCGGCTCAGGCCGCTCGCACCCTTTGGCAAGCGAGCAGCGCCAACCGCGCCAACGGCTTGAACGGATCGATGTCGTCGCATTTGCCAAGTGACGACAGGCGCGGCAGAATTGACGGCGCCATTGGCGCCAATGGCAGTATCGACGTGATTGGCGTTATTGCCGCCATCGACATTTTGGATCGAGCGTCGACTTTGAAGCAGCCCGCACCACAAGCATCACATGCACCATACGCATCACACGCATCACCTGAGCAGTCTGCGAAGTCAGCATCTCCTTTCGTTCAGTTGCCGAACGTGTGGCCAGAGCCCTCGTCCCCGGCACTGCTGTCGTCCAACCGCCGGCCCTTGCCCGCACGCCACGACATGACCGCATCCGGAGCCGAATCACACGAATCGCCCGCCTCGCGCCTTGCGTCGAACGCCGATGCAAACCTGAACGAGGCCCAGCGTCTCGCGGCGTTGCGCCGTTACGAGATTCTCGACACCCCGCCCGAGCCCGCCTTCGATCGCATCGCGCGTCTGGCGTCTTATATCCTCGGCGCGCCGATCTCGCTCGTCTCGCTGATTGACGAAACTCGCCAGTGGTTCAAGGCGCATCAGGGTCTCGAGACAACGCAGACCCCGCGCTCGATGGCCTTCTGCGCGCATGCGATTCTCAGCGACGACGTGCTCGTCGTGCCCGATGCCCGCGCCGACCGTCGCTTCGCCGATAATCCGCTGGTCACGGGCGAGCCGAACATCCGTTTCTATGCCGGCGCGCCGCTGCGCACGCCGGAAGGCCATCGCCTGGGCACGCTATGCGTAATCGACCGCCGCCCCCGCACCCTCGATGACGAGAAGCGCGGCCTGCTCGCGGACCTCTCGGCGCTCGTCGTCGACGAACTCGAACTGCGTCGCGTCAATCTGGTGCTCGGCGACATGGCCATGCGCGACAGCCTGACCGGCGCGCTCAATCGCCGCGCGTTTCTCATGCAGGCCGATCGCCTGTTCGCCGCCGCCCGCGCGCAACAACGGCGTCTGGCCGTGCTGATGCTCGACATCGATCACTTCAAACTGGTCAACGATACGTGGGGGCATGCCATCGGCGACCGAGTGATCGTGGAGTTGACACTGGTCTTGCGGGCAACGCTGCGCAAAGGCACCGTGATCGGCCGCCTGGGGGGCGAGGAATTCTGCGTGCTGCTGCCCGAAGCCGATGCGCAACGCGCCCTACAGGCATCCGAACGCCTGCTCAGCGCGATCAGCAACGCCAGCGTGCCGGGCCCCAACGGGCCGGTCCGCTTCTCGGCAAGCATCGGCGTCGGCAGCCTCGCCCCGGACGACGCCGATTTCGGCGCCCTGCTGCAACGTGCCGACCGGGCGTTGTATACCGCCAAGCAGGCCGGCCGCAACCGGGTCGCAGTGCTTTGATATCCACCCGAGATTGACGACAAGCGACGAGCACGATGGGCAAAAGCCGACTGGAAGCGTTCAGCGATGGTGTGATCGCCATCATCATCACGATCATGGTGCTGGAGTTGAAAGCCCCGCACGGTAGCGAACTGGCAGACCTCTTACCGGTCGTGCCGACGTTGCTCACCTATATCCTGAGCTACGTGTACGTCGGCCTGTACTGGAACAATCACCATCACCTTTTCCATGTCGTCCAGCGGGTCTCGGGGGGCGTGCTCTGGGCCAACCTGCACCTGCTGTTCTGGCTGTCGCTGGTGCCGTTCGTCACGAACTGGCTGGGAGAGAACCACTTCACCGCCTGGCCGACGGCACTCTACGGCGTTGTGCTGTTCATGGCGGCCGTGGCGTATTTCATCCTCACGAAAACCCTGCTTGCCGTGCACGAGGACGGCGGCAACGCGAAGCTCGCCGCCGCCCTGGGCAGCGACGTCAAAGGCAAGTTGTCGGTGGTCGCCTATGCGCTGGCCATCGGAATGGCGTTCGTGGTGCCTGCCGTCTCGCTCGCGATCTATGCGCTGGTCGCTACGGTGTGGCTGATTCCCGATCGCCGGATCGAACACGTGATCGAGTCGTGAGGCGGCGCCCCGCCTGGCCGGCGCCAGTCGTTAAAACGCAGCAGCAGTCGACGCGCACCGGGTTTTTACGTAGTATCCGCCCATCATGCAAAACGTAACTTTTGAACTCACTGGCGAATTCGTCGCCCTGAACGACTTGCTCAAACTCGCCGGCGTTGTCGATTCGGGCGGCGCGGGCAAAGTCCTGGTGGCCAACGGCGCGGTCAGCGTCGACGGTCAGCTCGAGACCCGCAAAACCTGCAAAATCCGCGCCGGTCAGACCGTTTCGGTCGACGGGGTGCGAATTCGCGTCAAGGCGGCCTGAAGTCAACGCGCCGCTCAAGGCCCACGCCACGCGTCAGCCCACTGTCTTGTTGTCTGCCCGGAACGGCGTCGACGTCTGACGTTCTCCCGGTTTCTCCCATGTGAGCCTGCGCCCGCAGGTCGCTATACTTGAAAGCGTTTTTGGCGTGTCAGCCCCAGTCACACCCGACAATGTCCACAGGACGTCCGAGGAGGCCCTTGCGATGGTCGTGCCCGGTTCACCGTCCGCCGCTGGCGCCACACAGGCACCTGGGCGCGAAGCGCTCTTAGAGGCGCTAGACCGCTCACTGGGCATGCTCACGCTCACGCCCGACGGCACCATCGTCGACGTCAACGACAAGCTGCTCGGCGTGTTCGGCTACACGCGCGCCGACCTGATCGGCAAACCTCACGCCTTGCTGTGCATGCCGGGCGACGCCACTTGCAGCGACGCCCTCGCCCAGGTCCTCAGCACCCACCGCTCGCATACCGCACAAATCCGCCGCCGCTGTCACGATGGCAGCGCCGTCTGGCTCGAAGCGACCTACAACCCGGTATTCGACGACGCAGGCAAGCTCGCCTTCGTCATCAAGCTCGCCGTAGACGTGACCGCCCGCGTGGAGCGTCAGGCGGCCGACGACGCCCGCATGCACCTGCTCTCGCTGGGTGTCGACGAGACCGACAACGCCGTGCTCATCACCGACGCGCAAAGCAGCGTGTGCTACATCAACGCGGGCTTCACGCGCATGTTCGGCTACGCCGCGAGCGAGGTCGTCGGCCAGTCCGTGCACGTCCCGTTGGGTGAGACACCGGCGGGCGAACTCGACGACGGCACGTCGGCCGTCGACGTCAGGCAGGCACTCGCCGGCTGTCTCGTCTCGGCCCGCGACGGCCGAAGCAGCCATTGCGAAGTGCTCGTGCGCACAGCGCAGCGTCAGCCGCTGTGGGTCTCCGTGGTGACAAACCCGATTCTCGACACGAACGGCAAGCTCCTCAACGCCGTGGTGCTGTTCACGGACATCACCCAATCGAAGATTCAGGAAGTGCTGCAACACAAGGCACTCGCCGCGATGGTGCGCGATGCGCCCCTCGTGGAAGTGCTCACGCTCATCTGCCGGGAACTGGAGCAGATCGCCCCCGAAGTGATGGCCTCGGTCGTGCGGGTCGACGCCGAGGGCCGGCTGCGTCCGCAAGCCGGGCCGAGCCTGCCCGCGCAGTATCACCAGATGGTCGACGGCTTGGCCATCGGCCCGAATGTGGGCACCTGCGGCACGGCGGCCTTTCAGGCGCGGCCGGTGATCGTGACCGACATCGCGCACGACCCACGCTGGGCCGATTTCCGCGACATGGCGGCCGAGTTCGGGCTGGCCGCCTCGTGGGCCATGCCGGTCATCGCGAACGACGGGCGCGTGCTCGGTGTGCTCGCGTTCTATTACCGCACCGTGCGCGGCCCGGATGCCCTGCACGAGCGGCTGGTCGACGTGTGCGTGCATCTGTGCAAGCTGGCCTTCGAGCGCGACGAATCACGCACGCGCATCCGTCAACTGGCGTTCTCCGACAGCCTCACCGGCTTGCCCAATCGGAGCATGCTGGGCGTGCTCGCGGCGCAGGCCATCGCCAGCGCAGGCGAATTGAATACGCGCATGGCGGTCATCTTCATCGATCTGGATCGCTTCAAGCAGGTCAACGATTCGCTGGGTCATCAGGCCGGCGACGTGCTGCTGCGCACCATCGCCCAGCGCCTCAGACGTGCGCTGCGCGGCGCGGATATCGTCGCGCGTCTCTCGGGCGACGAGTTCGTGGCCGTGCTCACCGAGTGCGACCCCGAGCGGCTCGATATCGCCATCGAGCGCATGCGCAGCGCACTGACTGCACCGTGTCAGGTCGATGGCGTGACGCTCGTACCGTCGGGCAGCTTCGGCATCAGTCTTTACCCGAATCACGGTAAGGAATTCGACCTCCTCTTGCAGCGCGCCGACATGGCGATGTATCAGGCGAAGATGACCAGCCCGGGCAGCATGCGCTTCTACAACGAAGACATGAACGTCCACGCGCAGGAGCGGCTCGAACTGGAGACCGCCATGCGCGACGCCCTGCGCCGTAACACGCTCCAGCTCTTCTACCAGCCGCAGATCAATCTGCTCGACGAATCGGTGTATGGCGCCGAGGCGCTGACCCGCTGGACGCACCCGCAGTACGGCGAGGTGCCGCCGTCGCGCTTCATTGCGCTGGCCGAGGAATGCGGCCTGATCGGGGAACTGGGCATGTGGACACTGCACGAATCATGCCGTCAACTGGCGGATTGGCGGCGGCGCGGTGTGGGCATCCATAATGTGTCGGTCAACCTCTCGCCGACCAACTTCCACGATCACGACCTGCCGCGCATGATCGCCGAAGCGCTCGCCGATCATGAGTTGCCGCCGTCGTGCCTGGCCATCGAGATCACGGAAAGCGTGCTGATGGATCACAATCCGAGCACGCTGCGCATCATCGATGAAGTCCACAGCATGGGCGTGCGCCTGTCGATGGACGATTTCGGCACGGGCTACTCGAGCCTGAGCTATCTGCGTCGGTTGCCGGTCTCGGAACTGAAGCTCGATCGCAGTTTCGTACACGACATCACACGTGACGAGACGGTGCGGGCGCTAACCAATGCGATCATCAGCATCGGCCGCAATCTGCATCTCACGGTGGTAGCGGAAGGCGTGGAAGACGAGGCCCAGCGCCATCTGCTCGTCGCCCAGGGCTATCGCGTAGCGCAAGGGTATCTGTTCTCCCCCGCGCTATCGGCCGGCGACCTCGAACACTGGCTCGAACAGTGGTCGGCACGTCGCCACTTGCCGAACCCCGTTCAATCCTGAATCACGGCGCGAGGCCCAGTTCCATCTGGTGCAGCGCCGTCTCGATAGCCTGGCTTTGCTCGGCGTCGAGCGCGTCGGCCGCAACGCTCGTCTCGCGACGGTAGATCATCTCGCCATAAACGTTGGCCAGCGCGCGCGCCGACTGGCACAACGACCAGTGGCTATCGGCGGCCTGATGGCCGGTCCAGTAGTTGATCGCCTGCTCGATTTCGGCGATGGAATAGTTGGCTTTCATAAGAGGTTCTGTCTCGCCGTGGATTGAAACACTGTAATTATATACAGCATCGAGGGACTCTGAGAATCGCTTCGTGCTTGGGGACGGCATGGGCCGATTCTCAGGTGCACGTTTCGGAACTGCAACACTTGCCAAGGGGCAATCGGCCCAAGTGTTCCATTACGCACCAACAATCCAATAAAAATCAAAGACTTATAAATTCCGGCACGATATTGGCTTCAGGATCGGGAAAATGCCGTGCGCCGGGCGGCGTGTTGCGACGCTCGCCCTGCCGACGGTCCCCATGATCGCCCCGACGGAGCCAGTCATGCCGCCGAGACACGCCACGCCCCTCGCCCAGCCTGCTATCTGCACGATATGCACAACACGCGCGATCGCTTCGCTGCGGTTCGGTCTCATCGCGCTCTGCCTGCTGTTGGCACCCGGCGTGGCGCGCGTCCGGGCGCAATCGATGCCGCCAGCGATCGCGCCCGTGGCCGATCCGTTACATCAACCGTGCGTCGAGGTGCGCGCCTCTCCGCAAGCGGTCGGTGTGCCCGGTGTAGTCACCTACGCGGGGAGCGCCATGACGCCCCCGCCCCGGCCCCAACTCGTGCACAAGCAATACGTCGATCTCGACGACCGCTGCGCTACGCCCCCGGCCTTTGCACCAACGCGCGACATCGACTCGACGTCCTTCTGGTATGTGAACGCCCCCGCGGGTAACAGGCATGCCGACGCCCCGGCCACTGGCGCATGGGCCTTGCAGGGGCTTGCGTCCTGAGCGGTGACGGGCGACGTTTGTTATGCTGCGTCTTTCGCGTGACGGTCTCATCCATCTCACCGCACGTCCCCGATTCTCCGGAACTTCAATGCCCGCCAATACGCCCGACACCCCTGACACGCCTGACACCGCCAACGCTTCCGACAAGTCGCGCAACCCCAAGCCGGCCCCCGCCAATGTCGCTCCCCCGCCGCCCGGCGCAACACCGCTCGCCTGGATCGGATTGGTAGCCGCTGCCGCATGGGTGCTCAAGAGCCCGCATCCTACGTGGGGCGTCGGGGTACTGTGTCTGTGCGCCGGTCTGATCTCGTCGTTCGGTGCCCGCCGCCGGGGCCGTGCGCCCTGGCCCGCGTTCTTCACCGGGCTGCTGCCCGTTGGCGTCGCGCTGTTCTTCGCGCTGCTCATGTTGCGTCCGCTGTTCCGGTGACAGTTCACGAGCGGGTCACGCCGTTGACACCGCCATCGCGCAGATCACCCACCGAAAAGTTACCCACAACTTCTGTGGATAACCCACTGGATAACCCGGCAGCACCCCCTCGAAACGCCCGCCGTTACACGCTGTCAAGAGGATTGCCCGTTTCGGCGTCAGCCCCGGATAAATTTTTTAAGCTTGACGTTTGGCCCCGCTTCTGTGCGCAGATGTCATCGCTTTGACATACCGCAAGTCGGGAGGAAATCCCCCATCCGATCGGGTGAATACGCGGGGGACTTGACCAATGGAAGGGTTCGCAGCGCTGGCGAATCGGCCTATGATGGAGTCACGCGATACCTCGCTACGCATGACTTGGGATCCTCTCAGGATCCGTCGCTCAGCGGCCGTCTCGCCTTTCAGTGACTTCGGGAGAACGTCTCGTATGACCCAATCCGACAAGCCGTCCGTTACCTCCACCGCTTCGCCTGCCGACACCTCCGACACCTCCCTCACCGAGGCGGAACGTGTCCATCTGGACGATCTGCTCGCCCATCACTCGGTCACGGAGACCGTCGATCGGGCATCTGTGATCGACCTGATCAAGGCGCTGCGTTCGCCCGAGGTGAAAACGCCGGAAGACCGCGAGCGCGTGGTCCAGGAAAGCCGGTTGTGGCGGGAGGTGTCACATCGCGACACCGCCATGTCGCTGCTCAATTCGCTCGCGCAGATGGCGCCGATCTTCCTCAACCAGATTCACTGGTAATGGCTGTCGCGCCGCTTGCCAACGGCGCGCCACCCTTTGCCCCGGTAACTCCTGCGCGAATTTCGTTGAGCAACGCCTTTGCGCGCCGCCGACATTTCCGTCAATTGATCTGGATTCACTTTGCGCTCGGGCGTAGGTCCGCGAGCGGGACGTCGCCCCGGGCGTGCCTTACAATGCGGGTCGCGCAAGTTTTCCCTGTTGACCCGACACCATGACCACCACGCTGGACACCCCGATCGAATTCAAAAGCTGGATCTGCCTGATCTGCGGCTGGATCTACAACGAAGCCGAAGGCGCACCGAATGACGGACTCGCCCCCGGCACACGCTGGGCCGACGTACCGGCCGACTGGCGCTGCCCGGAATGCGACGTTTCCAAGGAAGATTTCGCGCTCTCGGAGTTCTGAGTCCGCCAGTCGCGATGCGTCTGGGGGCCGATGCCGCCGGTTGACCCGACGGCACGGTGCATCCATCAGTGATGCCAGCTCCATCCACGGCCCCGGCCGCCCCATCCGCGGTAATATCGACCGCCGTAGTAGCCGCCCGACACCCCGAAGGTGACCACCGGCGCCGGTACCACCGCGTAGCCGGGCGCATAGCCTGCGTCGTAGCCGGGGGCGTAGCCATAACCGTCGTAGTAGGCCCCGCCGTACGCGGGTGCGCCGTACGGTACGGCGACGCAACCGGCCATCATCACGGCCACCGCGGTGCCTCCAGCCAGCATAAGTAAGCGTTTCACGATCCACCTCCCGCATCAACGATTCAAGTCTCGCGCGGAGAGATCAACGCCGGATA
>NZ_JAELTP010000795.1 GCF_016428915.1 Pandoraea sp. ASV26 | reverse complement strand
GGGTGGCCCAGGTTCATCGTCGCCGTCGTCATTCGAGAGTAGCTCTTCGATGAACCGCTCGTCGTCGGGATGCAGGACTGGGTTCCTAGGGCTCTCCGTTCCGTCTCTGTCAGCAGCTTTGCCCTTACGATCTCCATTGTCGTGTCTAATCTTGGCAACATCCGGCGCTTCGTTGGACCCTTCGTCCTGTTTCGCTGCCTCCTCGGCTTCGTCCTTGGCCTTCTTCTCTGCCTTGTGCTTCTTGACCTTCTTGTAGGTGAAGTATTCCAACATGGTGCGTAGCTTCCTTCTGTGATGACGTAGTGTAACTGATGCGTCCGTTATCCCTCAAAGGAGGCAGATAAGCGATTAAATAGATGCTTCACACACGTGCGCTGCAGAATGTCGGCGATAAAAC
>NZ_JAELTP010000794.1 GCF_016428915.1 Pandoraea sp. ASV26 | reverse complement strand
CGACGGACTTGTGCCTTGCCCGATGTGCCAACGGCGCATGAAAGAATGGCAAGTCTTTACACATATAGAATCATGTCCAGGCCCATCAGAGAAGCCGATACACGATCCAATACAACAGCGCGGCGGAGGGCAGATGCAGCGAAAGCAACCAAGCAACCTTGATCGCCTACCAGCCGTAAACTACTCCATGTACAAAGAGCAAGCTCTGCGGAAGAAGCTAGCAGATCTCGGAATACCGAACCAAGGGCCTCGACAACTCTTAGAACGACGCCATAAGGAATGGATGACGATATGGAACGCAAACTGCGACGCCGCGAACCCTAGAAAACGCGCCGAACTATTACATGACCTGGACGTCTGGGAACGGACACAAGGTGGTCGAGCACCGGTATCAGGA
>NZ_JAELTP010000793.1 GCF_016428915.1 Pandoraea sp. ASV26 | reverse complement strand
GGCCAGTTCTGCCCGAGGGGTCATATTATACCAGCGTTCTTGACTTTATTACGCGTTGGGCAACGGGGGCTGCTGGTCCAGAACGGGGTTCTGTTCAGCGTTTCGTGGATGATATTGTACATGATGTTGTGGGTGAGAGGAAGAGGAAGAGCGGGATAGTGTGGCGAGGCGCGCATTCTGGTGCTTGCTGGTTTGCAACCAGGTTCCTGCCAACGTATATCGTTGTAAGTACATGTCTCGATTGGGTTGAATTTTGGATGCTAATCAGATTCAAACAAATATAGGATCAGCTCGTTACGAAAGACCATGGCATGGAGGAACTAACGCATCATCGGATTCTGTCAAAGTCGGAATGAGTTTGCTGACGAGTCTAGTCTGGCGTCGTGTATCATTATAC
>NZ_JAELTP010000792.1 GCF_016428915.1 Pandoraea sp. ASV26 | reverse complement strand
GGGTAGCAGCAATCAGCTCACGCGGGTGACAATCAACTAGACAATGAAAATCGTCCCTCCCCTCCCGTCAGCGCCAGCATATACGCACCTACTCCCAATGACACTTGCGCAGTATTAAGCACGGTCTCACGCTTCTACCGTTCATCATGAAGTGTTCGGTTTGGATCTGAGGACTGGATTTAGGTCGATTGGAGCTGGAGCGCCAGATCTAAACCAGATTAGGCAACCGCTATACCGTAGTTGAAAATTGGAGAACTGGATCCATGATTTTGAGCTTCTGAAGGTCGGATCCAGCTTCCAATCCAATCAGAAAGGATCTGTCGCAAAAAAAAACACAGGTCTCTGAAGAGCCACTATTAGTAATAAGCCTATGTGATCATTTCTGGATCGCCAACAC
>NZ_JAELTP010000791.1 GCF_016428915.1 Pandoraea sp. ASV26 | reverse complement strand
CCCATGCAGAAACGGACAGCAAGCTCTACTTGACAGAGTTTCCGAGTTGGTTGGGTTTCTACCGCCACGCTTGCATGCGGCACGAAACAAATATTAAATGCATCCTAAAGTTTCAAAATCTCTATTTGTTTTCCAAGCCAATGCTATATGCAGCTGAATTTATTGAGGCCCTGTCTTTTCGCTCACAGCAATTGGCGCATCATGGTCCCTGGTTAGTCAGCTTTAGCCTCACAAAGCAGCCCACCGAAACCGGCACCTTGTTGTCCTGTTTCCAACAAACCCTTGTGCTTTTCCATTGGGATTTGTCACGATTGGTTACGGCCCAGACAAATAAATATAGCTGCACACTTGGCTGTCGACCCTAGTTGATGAATCTTCGAAGCCCGCACACATTCCA
>NZ_JAELTP010000790.1 GCF_016428915.1 Pandoraea sp. ASV26 | reverse complement strand
ACTCCAAACTGGCTCCAGCTGTCCCGCAGTGGGGTTAGTTGGGGAAGAGAGAGCTACTCGTATATTTCCGAACCCACCAGCGTCTTCAGAGGTGTTGTTTAGCGGGCCGGGGCCATGTATGTCCGTCTGGCTTGACGCAAGATTGGACGCCAACGCGGGACTATATAATTTAGTGTATATGTCTTGCAGCTCGTATTGGTACTTTTCTAAGTAAATTTGCGTACACGGCATGTTTTGGAGCAATATTCCGCCACAATTGCACGCTATTCATGCATCGAGGCCCGCATGGTTGTAGGCGGTGTTGATCCAAAGGCTGCCCCAAAAAGAGCCCCGTATCCGCCCGTGTCGAGTACCTAACTGCCCCTCATCGCGCCTCCAACCCCACCACTGTACAGCCG
>NZ_JAELTP010000789.1 GCF_016428915.1 Pandoraea sp. ASV26 | reverse complement strand
TTACACCACCGTTTGATTCACCCCTATTTGACAATTCCCTTTTCTTCTCTCAATCCTTTGTGCGGCGAGAAAAAAACCATGCCAACGTGAAGAAGTTGTTCTGTTCATGTTTATTTGTATTGATATTTTGTAACAATGGCTGAAGCTCCAGAGTCACAAACAGAGACTCAACCCGAACAACAGGCAGGCCAAGACCAAGACCAAGAACTTGAGTTGTTCAGGACACGTGAGTTGCTCCGGGGTGAAGAAATCTCGTACGCATCTGCCAAAGAGAAGGACAGCAACCTCTTGCATAGGCTGAGCTACTGTGATAAGAGGAACGAATTCTTTGGAAAAATTTACGCCAATTATTATAATATAAAAAGGTCATTGCTCGCCATCTTGGCCTTCAATCACTA
>NZ_JAELTP010000788.1 GCF_016428915.1 Pandoraea sp. ASV26 | reverse complement strand
CCTACACTCTCCGGCCCGCTTGACGCTCTTTCTGACCTTCAGCTCACTATTAGAGATGTCTATGACCGCCAGGCACAGCAAGATGTGTTGACATTTGGCATCATTATTGAAGAATATATCCGCCTCATTGGCTCTATTAAGCAGGCTTTCAATCAGCGTCAAAAGGGTTTCTACGCCTGGCACTCTGCCGAGTCTGAACTGCAAAAGAAGAAGGCAACTCAAGACAAGTTGCTCCGACAAGGCAAAAGTCAGCAGGATCGTCTGAACCAGATGAATGCCGAGGTTGGCGAGGCGGAGAAGAAGGTGCATCAAGCACGTCTCTTATTCGAAGATATGGGTCGATGCATGCGCGCCGAGATTGATCGTTTTGAGAAGGAAAAGGTTGAGGACTTTAAGAG
>NZ_JAELTP010000787.1 GCF_016428915.1 Pandoraea sp. ASV26 | reverse complement strand
CTCCTCGCCTGGCCTCACGCTTCAATGTCCAGTAGCGGCAAGCCTCACTCAAAAAATCTTTGCGCTTTCTGAACGCAAATCGCTGGATAGATGCTTCGACAACCTCGAACACAGCTTGCGGAATGATTGGCGCTCCAGATGGAAGTTTCCATAGATTCTTCGGCGGCTGACCCTTGTTCTGAGTTTCGCCCAAAACGGCAGAATTCTTGGCTCCGGTCATTTGAGATTCATCGGGCGGATGCTCGGTGATGGCTATTCTATGCTGTGCAGCCAAGACATTCGCGACGGCCTGATTCTCCGCCCATATGCGACCACGCATGTTGCGCTTATAAAACTTCTTGGCCATTCTCGTAGCTTGGTGCACGTTATTCTCCACAGTGTAGTCTGGTGGACAGTGC
>NZ_JAELTP010000786.1 GCF_016428915.1 Pandoraea sp. ASV26 | reverse complement strand
GTCTTCGGATATGCCTGCGGAGATGACCGGCGAGGCTGATATAGAGGTCGACTGGAACTCGTGGTTGCAAGCTGCATCTGCCTTAAATATGCCCAAGGGTGAATAGCACACTAGTTTGCGTAGCTTTTGTATGTATAGACGTCTTTTTTGGGTGGTTTAAGCTTCCCGCTTAGAGCTGTGTTCAGAGCTAGTTGAAATGTGGTGTGGGCGGGGCAACTCTCCAGAAAGTTACTGACAGTAGTGTGCCGGAGGAAATTTGTTCCGCCATCTCCGTCTCTCCTGTCGCCACATAAAAGTTCCGTCGCGGCAGCGTCGCAAACATCATACTCCTATCCATCCCCGTCACCGCAACACTCGTCAAAATGTCGTGGAGAAACCAGGGAATCACAGGGTCGAAC
>NZ_JAELTP010000081.1 GCF_016428915.1 Pandoraea sp. ASV26 | reverse complement strand
GCCGCCCCCGGTGCCGACGCGATCTCGCCCGGCGTCGGCGCATCGCCCGACATCAACTCCCAACGCCACAACGTGGCCCCTTCACTGCCCGCGACCAGCGCCACGTCGTCTTCGCCCAGCCAGGCACTCTGCGCCGGGTGATGCTGCGCGCCCGTATCGAACTCGATCGCCACGTCGCCACGCACCACATAGATCGCCCGCCGCGCAGCCGGCAGGTAGACGGGCGGATGGCTCGGCGCAATGACATCCTCGTACAAACGCAATTGGAACGGCTTCACTTCTCGATCTCCTGTGACCAGTCGGTTGCCCCGACCGCCGAGACAACTCTGATGCGAAGTATCGATCATCGATACACAAAGCACCATTTATGGTTTACCACGACACACTGCTTCGGAATGTACTGCTACCATTCAAACGAAATCATTCCCATACGTATCGATGGTCGATACGTGAGGCGTGACATTAGGATGGGTTCCATGAAGGAGACAAGAATGGACACTGGCACGACCGCGCTGAGCGCGGCGGACGCGGCACGTCGGCCGTGGTATCGCGGCGCGAGCCCTGCGCAATGGCGGGCATTTGGTTCGGCTTACATCGGCTGGATGCTCGACATCATGGATCTGATGCTGTTCGCGATGGTGATTCGCTACATCAGTGTCGACCTGCACTTCGATAAAGGCGTGGCGGGCATGATTGCCTCGCTCACGCTGCTGGCCACCGCCTTTGGCGGGTTGTTCTTCGGCTTCCTCGCCGATCGTATCGGCCGCACGCGCTCGATGATCCTCTCGATCCTGTGCTACTCCATCGGCACGGCGCTGTGCGGCTTTGCCGACTCGGTGACGCAGCTTCTGGTGTTCCGCTTCCTGCTCGGGCTGGGCATTGGCGGCGAATGGTCGGCGGGCGCCGCGCTCATTACCGAGACGTGGCCCGCCGAGCATCGCGCGAAAGTCATGGCTTGGGTACAGAGCGCTTTCGCCGTCGGCTACGCGGTTGCGGCCATCGTTGCGGCCGTCATCCTGCCGCACTTCGGCTGGCGCTGGGTGTTCGCCTTCGGCCTTCTGCCGACGGTGCTCGCCTTCTGGGTACGACGCCATGTCGAAGAGCCGGCGATCTGGCGCGAGCAACGCGTGCGACTCACGCTCGGCCAGACGCTGGGCATGCTCTTCGGGCCGTATGCACGCAACACGACTGTCGGGCTGGCCTTCACGGCAGCGGCCATGTGCGGCTATTGGGGGCTGTTCACGTGGATTCCGGCGTATCTCGCAACGCCGGTCGATCAGGGCGGCCCGGGGTTCGATCTGCTGCGCTCCACGACATGGATCGTCATCATGCAGATCGGCGCAGCCGCAGGCTTCGTGTGCTTCGGCTATATCGCCGATCGCATCGGCTGCCGCAAGTCGTTCCTGCTCTTCTTCATCGTGTCGGCGGTCACGGTGCCGCTTTACGTCGCGATTCGCGAACCGATGCTGTTGCTGGTGTTCGGCCCCGTCGTGGCGTTCTTCGGCACGGGCTTCTACAGCGGCTTTGCCCCGACGTTCGCCGAGATGTTCCCGACGCAGGTGCGCGCCACCGCGCAGGGCTTCATCTACAACACCGGACGCGCCGCGAGCGCCCTCGCCCCGGCGGCGGTTGGTCTGCTCTCGCGCGGTGAAAACGTGAGCGCTGCGCTGGGGGCGACCGCATGCTTCTTCCTGCTCGCCGCCATCATCGTCTACTTCTTCCTGCCGGAAAGTCACGGGGAAGCCCTCGCCTGACCCCCGCATCCCCCACATTCCGCGAACGACTTCGCGCGCCAGTGGCTGTTACGGCCACCGGCGCGCTGTCGCTTTCACTTCCCCCCAAAACCACTCATCCGCTCAACCGCTCAGTTCCTTTGCCCCTGACGCGCAACTCACGGCAACGGCAATCGGATCACCGACGAACAATCCGAGTAAAGCCGTTCGACGTCCTCGGCACGCAAGGTCAGCACAGCGCGCTGGTTCACGTAGCCCTTGTCGGTAATCTCCCCCTGCTCGAGCGATGGCGGCGACGCCAGAATGGCAGCGCGCGCGGCGCGTTGCGAACTGCCCGCGTCCTGTGCGAGCTGCGCGAGCGCCTGCGCCACCAGCGCACGCACCTCGTCATGCATCGCCAATGCCTTGCCTGCGTGCGAGCCGTCGACAGGTTCCGCCTTCGCACGCATGGCCGGACTCGGGAAGATCAGCAGCCCGATCTCGTCCCGGTCATGCCCCGCGATCACGACATCCGACGCATACGGCGCCAGCGCCGAGACGGCACGCAAGCGCAGCGCACCCACCGACACCCATGTCCCGCTCGTGAGCTTGAAGTCTTCCGACACGCGGCCATCGAAGATCACGCCCGCGCTCGGGTTGTCGGGATCGGCTAAACGGCCGGCGTCACCCGTGCGGTAGAAGCCTTCTTCGTCGAACGCATTGGCGCTCGCCTGCGGGTCGCCCGCATAGCGATGAAACACGGACGGCCCCCGCACGCGCATCTCCAGCTTGTCGCCGTTGGGCACGAACTTGAGTTCGTTGCCCGGTGTCGGCACGCCGATATTGCCCGCGCCCGGAATCGGGAAATGCACGCTGGTGACCAGCGGCGAGGTCTCCGTCGCGCCCCACGCCGACGTGAAGAACGGCAGCGTGTCGCAATGCCGCGACGCCAGCCGCTCGAAGCGCTCCCACAGTGCCGGCGGCAAGCTCGCCGCAGCGTAGAACAACACCTGAAGACGGCCGAAAAAGCGTGCGGCGAATGCGTCGTCCTCTTCCAGAAACGGTGCCAGCGCTTCGAAGCCTTTGGGCACATTGAAGTGCAACGTGGGCGACACGTCGCGCAGATTTTCGACGGAGCGGCCGATCAACTCGGGCACGGGTCGTCCGTCGTCCACGTAAAACGCACCGCCGTTACGCAGCGCCATGTGGAAATTGTGGTTCGCGCCGAACGTATGGCTCCACGGCAGCCAATCCACGACGATCGGTGCGGCCTCGTCGATGAAGTGCCAGCATTGCGCAATCATCTGCTGGTTCGCGGCCAGCATCCGGTGCGTGTTGACGACGATCTTCGGCTTACCCGTCGAGCCTGAAGTCAGCAGCAGCTTGGCCGTGTCCTCCCCGCGCACCTGCGCAAACGCGGCATCGAGCGCACCCGACGCAGGCGTGGCGGCAAGCCTGTCGAAACGCAGCCAGTCCGACCGCCCACTGCGGGTCGCGACGATCGGGCAGCGGATCGGTGCGTCGGTGAGCGCCCGCGCATATTGGTCGCCGTCTTCCACGTACACCAGCGCCGGGTCGAGCCGCGAGAGAATGCCGTGCAGCTTGCTCATGTCCTTCGCCACACGCGAATACGCAGACGACACGATCGCCGTCTGACGCCCCGCCATCATCGCGCCGAGCACGAGCAGCGCGTGATTGACGCTGTTGTCCGACAGGATCACCACGGGCCGGTCACGAGGCACGTCGAGATCGAGCAATGCCTGACCGATGCCGCGCGCCATGGTCAGCGCGTCGCGATACGTGACACGCCGCCACAGGTCCGTGGCGCACGCCGACTCGCCTGGCTGCCAACGCTCTGCCACGAACACGGCTTCGGGCGTGCGTGTCGCCCATTGCACGAGCCAGTCGGCAGGGCTTCGCGCGAAGTCGCCCAGCGTGGCACGCGAGCGAATCACGAAGCTGCCGTCGGCACGGGTCTCGCGCTCGATATCCGGGATGGCGAGGCGGCGCGCGCCGGCCGCCGCCGCGTTCAGTCGATCGTCCACTTGCCACCCTTCACCGTGACGAGCACGCGACCGTCTTCGCCGTAAGCCGAATGGTCCTGTGCGTTGACATTGATCATGCCGTGCGTTGCCGCAAGGCCGCGGGTCTGTTCGACGGCGGCGACCAGGGCATCTCTAAACGCCTGCGTACCCGGTTGCGCCTGCTTCGCCGCCACAGCGACGGCGCGATCGAGCACCAGATAGGCGTCGTACGCGTAGCCTGCGAACAGGTTGCGCGAACCGGCCCCGTATTGCGCTTCGTAACGCTTGACGAAGTCGGTCGCGACCGCCTTGCCCGGATGATTCGCGCTCAGTTGCTCGGCCACGAGAATGTTGCCCACGGGCAGAATCGCGCCCTCGGCACTCTTGCCGGCAACGCGCAGGAAGTCGTTATTCGCCACGCCGTGCGTCTGATAGATGCGTCCCTTGTAGCCGCGCTCGCGTAATGTACTCATCGGCAACGCGCCCGGTGTGCCACTGGCGGCGATGATGACGGCGTCCACGTTGGCCGACATCATCTTGAGCACCTGCGCCGTCACGGATTGATCGTTACGGGCATAGCGCTCGACCGGCGCCACCTGAATCTGCCGGGCGACCGCACGCGTCTGAATGTCCTTGAGCCACGCTTCGCCGTATGAGTCGGAGAAGCCGATGAAGCCCAGCGTCTTGACCTTGTGCGCCTTCATGTCATCGAGCACGGCGTCGGCCATGACGGCGACCGACTGCGGCAGCGAGAACACGTAGCGCATCTGCGCGGCGCTCGGCACGAACGGGCACAGCCCCAGTTGCGGCGTGCGCGTATCGGCCGCCACGGCCGCGACCGCCAGACAGGCCGGCGTTGTCGACGACCCGATGATGGCGTCGACCTTGTCCTCCGTCGCCAGCCGGCGCGCATTCTTCGTCGCCGTGGTCGGGTCAGTCGCGTCGTCGAGCAGGATGTAGCGTACCGGCAGTCCGCCGAGCGTGGGCGGAAGCATGCCGATGGCCTGCTTCTCCGGGATGCCGAGCGAAGCGCCCGGGCCGGTGGTCGAGAGCGTGACGCCGACGGTGACGCCCGCCGGTTGTGCGCTCACCTGCGTGGATGCGCACAGCGCCGCCACGCACACGGACAACGCGCGAAGTGTCGCGCCAGAGAGCGCTGAAAACGCGAAACCGCGTGTGAACCTGTTTGCCGCCATGTGACATGTCTCCTTGTCTTTTCATTTTGTGGGGCCGGACAGCTTGCGACGCACGCCCTCGGGTCAACGCACGGCAAACTCCGGCAGCACTTCTCGATTGCGCGGCAAGCCCATGATTTCGCGCGCTTCGGCGGGTGTGGCCGGCTCAAAGCCCATCTCGCGCACGAGCCGCACCACGCGCTCCGTCAGTTGCTGATTCGTCGCCAGCACGCCTTGCTCGTAGTAGAGGTTGTCTTCGAGACCCACGCGCACGTGACCGCCCAGCAGCAGCGAGTTCATGGCCGACGGGAGTTGCGCCGGACCAATGCCGCTCACACAGAAGATGCTTCCCTTGGGCAGCAGATCGACCATCGACTGCAACACGCGCGGCGTGTACGGCATGGCGTTCTGAAAGCCGCGATGCACGCCGAGCACGAGGTTCACGAAGAATGGCTCGTCGTCGAAGCCTGCGGCGGTGAGCGTGGCGAGATCCTGCACGATGTGCGTGGGGCTGAAGACTTCCCACTCCGGCTTGATGCCGCGCTTTTTCATCTCGACGGCGAGGTGCCTGGAGCGCTCCGGCGAGGTATGCATGAGGATTTCTTTGCCGCCGAAGCTCGCGATGATCGTCGTGGCATCGAGCGTGCACATCTCCGCGCCGGCATCCATGCCCTTCAGGCGCTCTTCCCAGAGGATTTCCCAGTAGCCGTTCTCGGCCTGCCCGATCATCTCGCCATGCACGCCGCCGCCGGTCGAGTTGTTGATGACGATGTCGCACTTGTCGCGAATGCGGCGGTTGATGTCGCGATAGATCGCCGGATCGCACGTGGCGCCGTCGTCGGGACGACGCGCGTGGATCGCCACGACACTCGCGCCTGCGTTGTAGCAGTCGTAGACGTCGCGCGCAATCTCGTCGGGCTGGGTCGGCAGATGGGGGTTCTGCGACTTGAACGCCATGCCGCCCGTCGGCGCAATGGTCACGATGACTTTCGGTTTGCTCATGCCAGTCTCCTTCCGTCCTTGAATACGAGGCTTCGATTCGGTGATGGGTCTGTCAGATCATTGATGACGCCGATTAAGGCTTGATTAAGGCTTGCTTAGGGCTTGCTCGCGAGAATGCCGAGGATGACGGCGTCGCGCTGCGCTTCGAGCCGCGCGTTGCCCCGCCCGGCGAGTTCGGCTTCGACCCCGGCCGTGATACGTGCCTTGAGCTCATCCGTGAGCACCGGTTCGCCGAGGTCTGCCCACCACGATTCCATGGGCGGGCCGAGATGGTCGAGCAGATGCGCGATGCCGCCAGCGCCGCCCGACAGATGCAGATTCAGGAACGGCCCCAGCGCGGCCCAACGCAGGCCCGGACCGTAGGCAATCGCGTCGTCGATGTCGGCCACGGACGCCACGCCCGTATCGACCAGATGCATCGCCTCACGCCACAGCGCGGCTTGCAAGCGGTTCGCAATGTGGCCCTTGACCTCTTTTTTCACATGGATCGCCCGCTTGCCGATCGCGCGGTAGAACTGCATCGCCGTGTCGATGGCGGCTTGCGACGACTGCTCGCCACCGATGACCTCGACGAGCGGAATCAGATGCGGCGGGTTGAACGGATGCCCAAGCACCACACGCTCGGGATGCGCGCACACCGACTGCACGCGACTCATCAGCAAGCCGGACGAACTCGAGGCGATCACGACGGATGGCGGCAGCGCGGCGTCCATCTTGCGGAACAGATCCTGCTTCAGGTCCTCGCGCTCGGGGCCGCTCTCCTGCACGAAGTCGGCACCGGCGAGCGCAGCGTCGAGCGTGTCGTGAAACGTCAACGCGTCGCGCGACGCGCCGCTCGACAAACCGATGCGGATCAGCGTTGGCCAGTGCGCATCGACCGCCTCGCGCAAGCGCTCGTGCGCGCCCGGCGCCGGGTCCCAGGCACTCACGCGCAGTCCACGCGCCAGAAAGTAAGCCGCCCAGCTCGCACCAATGACACCGGTGCCGATGACGGCAACCTGTTCGATGTTGTCGTATTTCACATTCGTCTCCATGGGGTAGGCCGGGGGCTAGCGTGCCGTGCGGCCCAGAAAGTGTTCCATGCGCTCGCGCGCCTCGGGCGTGGCCAACATCAACGCGCTCGTCACCGACTCGGTGAAGAGACCGTCGGCCATCGACATGTCGTGGATGCGCGACAGTGCGTGAATCGTCGCCCAGTTCGACAAGGGACTATTCTCCGCCGTATCACGCGCAAGCCGCGCAGCCAGGGCAAGCCCCTCGCCCGCGTCCGTCAGATAGTGGCCGAGGCCAAGACGCTCGCCGTCGACCGCGTCGTAACGACGGCCAGTGAGCATCATCTCCGTCATGCGGTCCGGCCCGAGAATGCGCGCTACCCGCACCGACGCCCCACCGCCGACAAAGATGCCGCGTTTGCCTTCAGGCAATTGGAAGAAGGCGTTGCGCTCGATGACACGCACATGCGCGGCCAGCGCCAATTCCAGCCCGCCGCCGATCACGGCGCCGTGCAACACAGCGACCACCGGGCGCCCACCGAACTGAATCTCGTGAAATACCTTGTGCCAGCGTTGCGAGACACGCAGCACGTCGATGGGATCGCGTGTGCTGTTTTCGGACAAATCCAGTCCGGCACAGAAGTGCTCGCCTGCACCGCTCAGGACAACGGCTCGCACGCCGTCGTCGAAGTCGCGAAACGCCGCTTCGAGCGAATCGATGGCCGCGTCGCAAAGCGCGTTGCGCTTGTCTGCACGGTCGAGTGTCACGAAGGCGATGGCGTCGTCGACGCGCACACGCAAATGGGGATAGGTCATGGTCTGCATTCGCTCCAAATCGTCGAAAGTATCTTATAAGATATTTTCACCGCTGCGCGATTTGTGCAATGCAGTTCAGGGTTAACAGGGATGTTTTGTTGATATGTGCAATTTATTGCGCATTCACTGAATATGAAGCCGATCGCATGCAGCGCCGTTGGCGCATCGTTGATATCTCATAGTATATTTATCGCCATCACGCCTCTACCATTGCGCCCATGACAAAACCGCTCGCCAACGCCCTTCCCTCCGGTTTGGCCGATGACGCCGAAGCCGGGGTGGCGTCGCGGCTGGCGTCGTTGGCGCGGCAGGTGCGCACGCTGCGCGCGCAACGGGGCATGACCCGCAAGCAGCTCGCCGCACAATCGGGGGTCTCACTGCCCTATCTCGCCCGCGTGGAGGCCGGCACCGGCAACGTCTCACTGGCCGTGCTGCACAAGCTCGCGCAAGCGCTGAACGTGGGCGTGGAAACGCTCGTGGCGGAGCGCACCGCATACGACGGCGATCTGCTCATCCTCGTCGAATATCTGCGGCAACAGCCGCCGGAAGTCCTCTCGCGCCTGCGTCGCCAGATTGTCGTGCCGGGGGCGACGCAGGCGCGCCGCACCGGACAGCGCATTGCCCTCATCGGTCTGCGTGGCGCGGGGAAGTCGACGCTCGGGCCGCCGTTGGCGCAGGCCATCGGTGCGCCGTTCATCGAACTGGACAAGGAAGTCGAGCGTGAAGCGGGCATTGCCATCGGCGAAGTCATCACGCTCTATGGACAAGCCGCCATGCGGCGCATCGAGCGGCAGTGCATCGAACGCATCATTGCCGAACATGAGCATGTCGTGCTCGCCACGGGCGGCGGGATCGTCTCCGAAGCGCCGACCTACGAGCGCGTACTCCGCACGTTTCGCACGGTGTGGCTGCGTGCACGCCCCGAGGTCCACTTCCAGCGCGTAATGCAGCAGAACGACGCGCGCATCGCCACCGAAGCCCTGCGCAACGAGGCGCTCGAGCACATCCACCGCATGCTCGATGCCCGCGAATCGCTCTACCGCTTGGCCGACATCACGCTCGACACCTCGGACATCACGCCGGAAGCCGCGCTCGCAGCGCTCACGAACGATCTGTCCCCAGCGCAAGCGGCGTAATTCGCCGACCCGGCGCCATCGACACAATCGACGCCATCGGTACCATCTGCACCGTCAACACCATCGACGCGAACGTCACGCCTATTGCGTCACCCTATGATTCACCCTTAGAATTAATAAGAATCATTATCATTTGCAGATCGGCGCTATGCATTCGCGAACCGCCGGACGTCAGGCGCCATGTCAAGGGGGGGGGCCGGATCGTTCGGTATGGCGTCGCCCGTGGAGCGCACGTCATGCGAACACGGGGAATCATGGAAAGTCATTTTCAGCGCGAGATGGGAGCGCTTTACAGCGATCATCACGGCTGGCTGCGCGGTTGGTTGCGCAAGAAGCTGGGCAATGCGTTCGACGCCGCCGACCTCGCCCACGATACCTACCTTCGCGTGCTGTCGACCGGCCGCGCGCCGCAGGTCGAAGACTCCCGTCGTCATCTCGCCCGCATCGCCAACTGTCTGGTGATCGACCTGTTCCGCCGACGTCATATCGAGGCGGCCTATCTTGAAACCCTCACCGCGCTTCCCGAGCCGGTCGCGCCGTCGCCCGAGACACGCGCCCTCATCCTCGAAGCGCTCATCGAAATCGACGCGCTGCTCGCACGCCTGCCGGCCAAGGCACGCACCGCGTTCCTGCTGTGCAAGCTCGAAGGGCTTGGCTATCGCGAGATCGCGGCGCAATTGCAGGTCTCGGTGTCGTCCGTCGAAAAATATGTCGCGCAAGCGCTGCGCGAATGCTACGCGGTGCAGTACGGGAGCGACGCATGAGTGCCCTGCAAACGGTCTCGCGCACCGCGTCATCGGCGGGGGCCCTCGCGCCGGAAGTGGTGGAGCGCGCCAGTCTGTGGCTCGCGCGGCTGTGGTCCGATACGGCCACCGCCGAGGATGTCGCCGCCTGTGAACGCTGGCGCGCCGCGCATCCCGATCACGAACGCGCATGGCAACGGCTCGGCGCCATCGGACAGAAGTTCGACGCGGTTCCGCCGCGGGTGGCTTTCGAGACGCTGACGGCGCGTCCCGCACCGCGCGTGAGCGCCGCCGGACGCCGCCGCGCCCTGCGCGTTTTCGCAGGCGTCATCACACTGGCGGGTGCGGGCTACACCTTGCGCCATTCGCCAGTCTGGGACACCGTCACCGCCGACTACGCGACGGGCATCGGAGACGTGCAGCGCCTGACGCTGGCCGACGGCACCCGTCTCTGGCTCGATACCGCCTCCGCTGTCGACGTGCGTTTCACCGCCGATGAGCGACGCATCGTGCTGCGGCGCGGACGGATCTGCGTGGAGACGAGCGAGCCGTCGATGACCACGCGCTATCAGGGCACGCCCCTCGTCGTGGCCACCCGGCAAGGCGAGATCCGCGACATCGGCACGCGCTTCACGGTGCGTGATGACGGCGATCGCACGCAGGTCGCGGTCTTCGACGGCATCGTGCTCGTACGCACCGCCGACGGCGCACGCACGCACCGCCTCGACGCCGGTCAGGCCGCGAGCTTCTCGTCGAGCGCCATTGACCCGGCCGATCCCGCAGAGGCCTTCGACGAAAATGCTGCCGCCTGGACACGCGCCCAACTCATCGTGGAGCGTATTCGCCTTGGCGATCTCGTCGACACCCTCGCGCGTTATCGGCGCGGAGTGCTTCGATGCGACGCCGCAGTGGCCGACCTGCGCGTGAGCGGCGTGTTTTCGCTCGCCGATACGGATCGGGCGCTCGCCAGTCTGGCCGTCGGACTGCCGGTCGAGACCGTCTACCGCACGCGCTACTGGGTCACGGTGAAGGCCCGATAGCGACGGGCTGCACTGGCAAGGCGCGCTATGTGTCTTGCCAGCACAGCCTCCGACAATTTTTTCGATTTTTTTTGCGATGTCGGTTGAGGGTTTGCCGATTTCGTTCGGAATACCTGTATGCACCGGTGCGAACGATCGCCCCGGCATTCCTTTTCCGAACTCTCAGGCACTCCGACCGTGTTGATTTCCGAAGCTGCTCCCCTGCGCCCGACGCCCTTCGCCGCCGCGCTCCGTCCTGCTGTTGCCCTGTTGATCGCCCTCGCGGCTGCCGGCGTCACGCATCATGCCCACGCCGCACCGACTGCCACGTCGTCACAGACCGCTCCCGACGCGCGTCGCGCCTGGCAGATCGCACCCGGCACGCTCGACGCCGTGCTCAACCGCTTCGCCAACACGGCGGGCATCGAGCTGGTCGTCGACGCCTCGCTGACGCAAGGACGCCAAAGCACCGGACTGAACGGCGAATACACGCTCACGCAGGCGCTGTACCAACTGCTCTCGCCCCATCAATTGCAGGCGATGCGCAGCAGCCACGGCGTGTACAGCGTGCGCGCCGCGGCACAGGACGGCAGCGCCACCGTGACGGCAAGCGACGGCGTGCTGCTGCCGACCACGCACGTTGTGGCGCAGGCGGTCGGTCTGCCCGAGGCGTATGACGGCGGACAGGTCGCACGCGGCGGGCGTCTCGGCCTGCTCGGCAACAAGGACTTCATGGACGTGCCGTTCAACCTCACGGCCTACACCGCGAAGACCATTCAGGATCAACAGTCGACAACGCTGGCCGACGTGCTCGACAACGACCCCTCGGTGCGCTTCACCACGTCGAGCGGTCACATGTACGAAAACTTCAGCATTCGCGGCTTCCCGCTCACGGCCGACGAAGTCTCGCTCAATGGCATGTTCGGCCTCTCGCCGTATGGTCATGTGCCGACCGAGTTCATCGAACGCGTGGAAGTCCTCAAGGGACCGAACGCGCTGCTCAACGGCATGTCGCCGTCGGGGGCGGTCGGGGGTGCCATCAACGTCGTGACGAAAAAGGCCGAGAGCGCCCCGCTCACGCGCCTGAGTGCCGACTATCTGTCCGATTCGCAATTCGGCGTGCAGGCCGACATCGGGCGCCGCTTCGGCGATCACGAAGAGGTCGGCATCCGCTTCAACGGCGCACTGCGCGATGGCCGCACCACGCTCGACGCTCAGAACAAGCGCCGTCAGTTCGGCTCGGTCGCACTGGATCTGAAGACGGATCGCGTGCGTATCGGGCTGGACGCCTACACCGATACCGAGAAGTACACGGGCGGCAGCCCATGGATGGCCACCTTTGCGTCGACCGTGGTCACACCGCCGCCCGCAGGCACCAACGTGCTGCGCGGGGAATACGGAAATCTGGAGAGCAACGGCGTGCAGTTACGCGGCGAAGTCGACGTCACCGACGCCGTGACGGCATACGCAGGCATCGGCGCACTGAGTTATCGCTACGCGGGCTACATCACCGGCACGCGCACAGGCCCGATCAAGCCGGACGGCAGCTACACCGGCGCCACGTACTTCCAGCGCGGCTGGACGGACACCCTCTCGCTCGACGCCGGCGTGCGCACGCGATTTCGCACGGGGCCGCTCAAGCATGAGCTGACGCTCTCGGCCACCTCGCTCGACACGACCAGCGGCAATGTCTTCACGACGAGCGCGAACTACAACTCGAACATCTACGCCCCGGTCAACCCGACCCTCGCGAAAGATCCGGGGGCGGCGCCGAAGACGGCCGAATCTACACTGTCGAGCTTCGCTGTGTCGGACACCGTATCGATGTGGCAGGACCGCGTGATCGTGATCGCCGGCGTGCGCAGTCAGCGTGTGCGGGCGGCGGCATTCGCCGCCACGACCGGCGCGCGCACGTCCAACTATGACGAGAACGCCATCACCCCCGCGTTCGGTCTGGTGCTCAAGCCGTTCGGGCCGAACGTCTCGCTTTACGGCAACTACATCGAAGGTCTCACGCAAGGGGGCATGGTCACCGACGTGAGCGCGGCCAACTACGGGCAGGTCTTCGCCCCCTATCGCAGCAAGCAGGCCGAGTTCGGCGTGAAGTGGGAAGCGGGCAGCTTCACGAACACGCTGTCGTTCTTCCAGATCACGAAGCCCGGCATGATCAAGGACGTGGCGACCAACACCTACAACCCCGATGGCGAGCAGCGCAACCGGGGTGTGGAATGGAACGTGTTCGGCGAATTCACGCCGCGTTGGCGCGTGCTGGGCGGCGTGGCCTACACGCGCGGCGAGCTGACCAAGACAGCCGGCAATCTCTACAACGGCAATACACCGTACGGCGTGCCGAAATGGACGGCGAACCTC
Organism: Pandoraea sp. ASV26; assembly: GCF_016428915.1. Taxonomy (GTDB): domain Bacteria; phylum Pseudomonadota; class Gammaproteobacteria; order Burkholderiales; family Burkholderiaceae; genus Pandoraea. The sequence goes on along the minus strand of NZ_JAELTP010000081.1, from coordinate 12,265 downwards.
GGCACCGAATGGGACCTGCCCTGGGTGCCCGGCGTGACGCTGACAGCACGGACGATCAGCACCAGCGCTCAATACGTGAACTCCGCCAACACGCAGCAGATTGGCGGCTGGACGCGTTATGACGTCGGCGCGCGTTATGCCACGCGTCTCTACGGCAAGGGCGTGGTGTTTCGCGCCGCCGTGGAAAACGTCACCAATCGCATCGCCTGGTCAGGCACGTTCAACGACGGCTACGTGATTCAGAACGCACCGCGTACGGTCAAGCTCTCCGCCAGCATCGATTTCTGAGGTTCGTCATGACATTCCCCAAGTCCCGCGCCGCCGTGGCGGCCATCGTCGCGATGCTGGGCGTGATCGCGCACAACGCTCACGCTTCAGCGAACACGTCTGAGGCTTCACATGACGTCTGTAACGGCGATCCGCGCGCGCCGAAATACCGGCTCGGGCTCGTCAGCCCGCGTTTGCTGGCGTTGAATGCCTCGCTATGTGCGGGCGGCAATACCGACACCTTCTGGCAGGAAGTCGCCGCTTCGGGCACGCCGATGGTCGAGGCGATCCCGCCGGACACCGTCACAGGCGATGAGTCGGCGTCGTTGCTGGCGCGCTCGCCCGGCAACGTGTCGCTGCTGACGTTCCTGTGGCGCGGGCATCCCCGCAACGTGCGCATTCTCGGTGCGCCATCGGGCGACCACGACGACATGCGTCAACTCGGCAACAGCGATGTCTGGTACCGCAGCTATGTCGTGCCCGACAGCGCCCGTCTGTCGTATCAGCTCGCGCCGGACGTCCCCGATATCGAAGGCACCGCGATGGAACGCCGCCGCGCGGTGGTGACGACATTGCAGGCCGATCCGCTCAATCGTCACCCGTTCACCGTGGAAGGGTTCGACGGCAAGCACAGCGTGAAGTCGTCGGTCACGCTGCCCGACGCGCCGCCGCAACCGTGGATCGATCGACGTGCGAATGTGCCCGCAGGCACCGTGCAGGCGACGCGGTTTACCAGCACCGCGCTGGGTAACACGCGCGACGTCTATGTCTATCGTCCTGCCGGATATCGCGTGAACGACGCCTCGCAAGGATTGCTGGTCGTATTCGATGCGCATGCCTACCTGAACACCGTGCCCACGCCGGTCATTCTCGACAACCTGATTGCCGAGGGCCGCATACCTCGCACGGCTGCGCTCATCGTCGGCGTCATCGATGGCGGCACGCGTGGCAAGGAACTGCCGCCGAATCCCGCGTTTGCCCGATTTCTGTCCGAGGAATTGATGCCGTGGGCGAAGGCGCAAGGCGTGTCGGCACCGGCGGCGCGCACGGTGGTCGCCGGGTCCAGCTACGGCGGACTCGCTTCCGCATGGGCAGCGCATGAAGCGCCGCAGTGGTTCGGCAATGTGCTCTCGCAGTCGGGGTCGTACTGGTGGGCGCCGTCACAAGGCGATGCCACCACGCGTGAGTCCGGCTGGCTGATCCGGCAGTACGCCGATGGGCCGAAACTGCCCGTGAGGTTCTATCTCGAGTCGGGATTCTTTGAAGACCGGCGCGGGCCGACAGGCATCGGCACTTCCGGGCGTCACATGCGCGACGTGTTGCGTGCGAAGGGCTATCAGGTGACGTATGCGTCGACGCCGACCGGTCACGACTACCTCCACTGGCGCGGATCGCTCGCCTGCGGGTTAATGGCGCTCATCGGTACGCCGGACACACAGCGCACCTTGCGCGCGACACCTGCAACACCGCAGAGCCTCGCCAGCGTTTGTCCAATGCAGTGAACTGCGAATATGAAATCGCCGTGGCATGGCACACATGGCGCTCATGGCGCGACGCGTATGAGGTCATACCACGGCGGCGGCGTCATGCCCAACACCGGAAACACCGCAACTACAACGAGCCACAACCGCGCTGCTCACGATGGTGGCAGAGGCATTGCAGACTAACCGCGATTGTCGATCCAGTCGCGTGCCCATGTGGAGGCGTGTCCCAGTGCCTGCATTTCGGTATCGAAATAGTCGAGCGCATGGAACGTATAGGCGGCTGACGCGGCTTGAGCGGCATCACTACGCTCAAGCAGAAGGTTGGCGGCAAACCAGCCGTCCGGTAGACGATAGGCAGAAGGGGAAACTAGATATCCGTTGTAACGGTGGCTATGGTTATTATTTTTCATAAGCGATAAGCGAGCGACATTTGCACGGCATTCGGCCATACAAATTGAATAACTGCGAAATGTAATAAAAGGGGAGCGAGACAGATCGTGTCGAGAAGACAAATGATGCACACCTCGAAACGGTGCGATCAGATCGGGAGCGCAAGGCTCCGCGAGGATGCTATTCAAGCAAAGGGCCGGTGTACCGGCCCTTGAACTACTTTACTGCGGGGTGATATTCGATGCTTGCATGCCCTTCGGGCCACGCTTGGTCTCAAAGCTCACCTTCTGGTTCTCTGCGAGCGACTTGAAACCCTCGCCTCGAACTTCGGAGAAGTGAGCGAACAGATCTTCGCCGCCAGCATCCGGCGTAATGAAGCCAAAGCCCTTGCTATCGTTGAACCACTTAACAGTACCCATTTCCATGATAAATCCTTGAAATAAACCTAAGAGCCCCATTGCGGAGCGAGAAAAACTTCAAGGAGGAGGAGAGGATAGCGAATACCGCGCAGAGGACGCAGAAAAATGATAATCAGCAATCGAGCTTCTTGAATGTTTCAGCGCGGACGATACGTTGAGAGGCAGTGACTGTCAAGGCATTTCGTGACGCGTGAACGCTGTCGGTGAAGCCATCGATGAATGGGTCGCCAGTGCACGGTTTATCGCGTGCGGTAGACCAAGCATCGCGATAAACCGCGCGCTGCATCGAACCCGAAACATCGTCGAACGTTTTTTCAGTCGTATCCAATATCTTCTTCGTATCGCGACTCACCACGACACGCTCGCAGCAAACGAACTCGCCTTTGCTTCGCTTGCGTGTGCCTTTGAATCGCTGGCGAGAATCTGAACTGAGATCAGGACCTCAGGACCGTAACGTGACGTTACGTTACATGCGCGACGGCGAGACCACTTTTTCTGACACTGCCGGGTCTGGCGCGCGTGCCGCGATGCCCTGTTTTCACTCCATCGCCTTGGCTGGAGAGGCGGACCATTTTCCCGGCTGTGCTGTCACCTCTCGGGCATCGAATTTGCTCATCAACCTGCGTTGTTCCCACAACGGAGGAAAGGAATCATGAAAAGTGAATTCAGAATGAGCGCTATCGTCATGGCCGTCGTTTCAGTAATGGCTGTTACGGCCCATGCACAATCATCGCCCGCCCCTGGCGGCAACGATTTCGGCACGGTAATCGCTAATGCGGGCAGTGTTATCAGCGGCGGCGGCTCGACGATTTCAGCGATTGGTTCTGTCATCGGTTCGCAATCGATTCCCGGTGTCGGCTCGTCCGTCCCTCAACCGTTGGGGAATATCGTTCAGCAATTCGGCGCAGCCACCTCCACGGTCGGCACCGGTGTCTCTCAAGGTCTGGGGCAACTCGGTACGAGCGGAAATCCGGTCGGAACCACCCTTTCGAGTCTGGGCGGCCCAGTGAGTTACTTTGGCGGCGCCGTCACCGACGCTGGCAGTCTCGTCACCGGCCTGAGCATCGGTCCATTGAGCCCGCTCAGCGCGGTGACGACGCCGCTCGCTAGTGTGATCGGCATGCTCGGCGGAGCGATCACCAACGGTGGCGGCACGCTGACGACAGCCCTTTCGACCGGGCCGGCCGGACAAATCACGCAAACCCTCAGCACCCTCATTACCCCCATCACGTCGACAGTCGCTTCCACAACGCAGACCGTTGGCTCGACAACGGGCCTTGGCGCTCCGCTAAGCGGCTTGCTATCGACGCTCGGCGCTAGTCTCGGCGCCGCAGGAGGCACAATCGCCGGAACCGGCAATACCCCCATCACCACGGCGCTTGGCAATGATGTAACGAGCGTCGGCGCGGCCATCGCTTCGGTCGGCGGCCTGGCCACCGGATCCTCGGGCAGCGGCAACCCACTGGCACCCGTAACGAACCTACTCGCGGGTGCAGCAGGCGGTGGCAGTAACCCGCTTGCCCCAGTCACCGGCCTGCTCGGTGGTCTGGCGTCGGGCGCAGGAGGTTCATCTGGCGGCCTGTTGGCCGGCCTTGCACCGAGAAAATAGCCAGCGCGCGTCAAGCGCAACGCTCGGAAGGCGGCGGACCGGTTGTCGGGTCCGCCGTTTTTTATCGGGTCGACGTCGAATACCCACGGCGTCGGGAAGCAGGGCGTTTGCCCGCCTTCGCTTCCGCATCGGTCTCTATGCCGGTGCCCGCGTGGTGAGTCTCCCGGCTCGTGTAAGGCACGGGGGAATGCGACTTCGCAAGACGGGCGCTTGAGCTGTCACAGACGCCGTACTATAGTGGCCGACGCCACGCATCGCTTGCGGTGCCTTAGCGTCCTCACAAAACGGCGTGGCGTTGTGACACGCCAACTCAAGGATTTCGCCCACTATGGACACCACCGTCATCGAAAGCTGGAAGGATTTCATGGAGTTGTCCTCCCGCTTCGAAGGTTGGGCCTTTCGCGGGCAACAGGATGCGCGCTGGCATTTGCAAAGTTCGCTGTCGCGGTATCTGCACGCCTATGTGTCCGACAAGGAACAGTGGCGCAGTCGTGAGGCACGTGCCATCCGCATCTTCCGGCGCAAGGCGCATAACCATGTGCCCTGGCCCGCACTGTTGCACGACGACCTGCGCTGCCTCGGGCTGATGCAGCACCATGGCGCGCCCACGCGTTTGCTGGACTTCACGAAATCGCCCTTCGTGGCGGCCTTCTTTGCGCTGGAGCGTGCGACGAGCGATTCGGCCATCTTCGCCCTCAACACCCCCGCCCTGTATGACGACCGCGCCCGCCCGCGTCACGCGCCGTGGCTGACCCGCGACACGATCGATCCGCGCGTCAAAGGGAACATGGAGAAGTACTTCCTCGGCAACGACAACGAGGTGGTCTGGTTCGGTGAGCCGGAAGAGATGGACGGCCGTCTGATCGCGCAATCGGGCACGCTCGTGGTACCGGGCGTGATCGACCGGCCGTTGCATCACATTCTGGACGGTTACGAGAGCGACGAACCGCTGCTGCGCAAGATCGTGCTGCCGGTGGCACTGCGTGCGGACGCGATGAAGTGGCTTTACCGCATGAACGTGACGAACGCCTCGCTGTTCCCCGATCTCGACGGGCTGGCCCGCTCGATCGCCGTAGAAATCGAAATGGTCTGGCCGACGCAGACACTCGGTTGAGTACGGCTTCAGCTCGAGTCAGGTGCGCCCCGCGGCCCGGGTCAAATCAAGCGTTCCAGGAAGCTGGCTCCGCCCGACCTGCGCTCGGACTTGTCCGCATACATGCGTTGATCGGCAATGCGGATGAGTTCGCTCATCGATTCGCCATCATCGGGGAACACCGCCACACCGACACTCACGCGTACCGTCAGGCTGGCGTCGTTGACCGAGATGACCTGCTCGATCTCGGCGCGCAGACGCGTGACCGCAAAGTCGATTCGCTCGACGATCTCGGCGTCCTGAACGATGGCGACGAACTCGTCGCCGGAGTGACGCGCGACAAAGCCGCACTCCGTGACCCCCGTCTTCATGCGCTGGCCAATTTCCTTGAGCAGCAAATCGCCCGTCGCGTGGCCCAGGCTGTCGTTCACATGCTTGAATCCATCGATGTCGGCGAACAGAAGTGCGAGCTTGCCGTTGGTGCGCTGCGCACGGCGCACGGCCTCGCTGGCGAACTCGCCGAACGTGCGACGGTTCGGCAGCCCGGTCAATTCATCAAAGCGCGCCGCCCTGTACAGATCGTCGATGAGCTGCTTTCGCTCGATCGCCAGCGCCGTCTGATCGCACACGAACGCGAGCAGCCGTTGCGCCGTCTCGGCCTGCAACGCCCGCGCCGGCCCGTAAATCATGAGCGTGCCCACGGCGCGCCTCGCCGTGTACATCGGCAACACCACCAACGCATGCTTGCCTGGCACGGCAGTCTCGTCTGGCGAGAACGGCTTGCCGTGCCACGTTGCAGAAGCGGGATCCTGCCCATCGGCCGGCGCGGCTTCGATCAATCGCCAATGAGATCGCTGCGCATTCGCCGCCTGCCTGGAGACGGCCTGTGCCTGCGACCAGTCGAGCACCGCAACGTCGGCACTTTCACGGTACTGATATACCTTCTCCCAGTTCATTCGTTCGCTATCGCAGGTGGCGACGACGATGGCGTCGATGGGAAACAGCGTGGACAGCGTGTCGTGAACGGCCTTGCAGAGCGAGCGGACATCTGCGGCGTCGTGGGCGGCTTCGGAAATCGAGTAGGTCGCGCGTTGCAGCGCTTCGGCGTGCTTCTTTGCCGATACGTCACGCGCCACGCCGATGCGCAGTCCGTGCGCTTCGGACCAGCAGGCGGACCACATGATGTGGACGTAGTGACCGGCCTTGTGAATGTAGCGATTCTCGAACCCGATGCGCGGATGCCCCGACATCACGTGCTCCGACTCCTCGATCGTGCGCTCCCGATCTTCCTTCGCTACAAAGTCGATCATCGAGCGCCCCATCAGCTCCTGCGGCGCGTACCCGAGAATATGTTCGCAGGCCGGACTCACGTACACCAAAGTGCCGGCCTGATTGACAAGAAATACAGCGTCCAGCAGCAACTCCATGCAGCTAGCCAGGACGTCTTTTGTTACGAATTCCATTTATTTCGAGTGGGCTCGAAGCGTCAGCCCGATATAAGGCAATCTCAAGACGTGATATTTCATCACCGTGACAACGCAACACTTGCGATTGCCTGCTCTGCACTGCGCATGACTCAGAAGATCAGTTGTTTCACCCAGCCCGGCGTGACAACATCCGTCGTGCACTCGACCCGGACTTTTCGACACGCACTCTCGTACTCACTACGAAGCAACCTGATTCTCGCCGCGACGAGTGGCCGGAATGCCAACTCGCGTTCGCTAAATCCCACCCGATCCGTATATCTCGTGCCATCGGGCAAAGTGCCTCGAATTTCGTAATAAATCACCCCGTCGCGCGAATACTTCACTACTTTCGCAGTCATCTTGTCCTGCTTCTTATCTGTATTGCCCCGCCCCGAGCTTTCCCGTTATGTCTTTGTGCACCACTGGGTGGTGAAGCTGATTGTCACTTGGCAAATGCAAATTGGCAACCACGGCCGCACGCCCGTGGCGCCCGTACCACGGGGCGCTCGGGGCGATCCATCGATTCCGGGATAACCCTTGGACGGCGTGTCGATCACGATCGCTTTTTAAAAAATATATTGGATAACGAATTAAACGATTCCTTATAAAATTGCGGCATCGATATCAGGTCGTCTCGCAATAAATCGCATTTATCGGTAAAACGTCGCTCTCATTCGAATCTGCCAACTTTTCCATCGACACCAATGGCACCGATTCATGACAGCAGGCTGTACTGACGATGCTCGTTACCTGTGTAGGATTCGACCAAGGCACGGTAGTTGAAGCGTGAGCAAAACACGTCCGCCGTTGCCACGCTCTCTGTCGTCACTCTCACCGTTAACGCGCTTGACGTCACACGCGAGTAGCGTATAGAGTCTTCGCATGACGAATTTCAGCGCCCTCCTCTCGCAAAGCTTGCGCGTTGTCCCGATGGGACAGCGGGGTGCGTTCGTCAAAAGCAAAAAACAGTCGCTCAACTGACCGGAGCGTGCTGTTCCGTCAGTTGAGCGACGGAATAGCCACGTGGACCCGGCAGTCCCGCCCCTGCGCACAGCGCCCCTCGCATCACCCGGCCAACCTGCCCCGAAGTTCCCACGCGTTTGACTCTTGCGCCGCCCTGCTGAACGGTTTCCGTACAGGTCATTACACGTTCGTTGCATACGTACCGTTCAGGGAGACACTCATGCAAGTCGCGCAGTCCCACACCCCATCGATGGCTTCGTCCACCTCGTCTGCTTCGTCTGCCTCGCCGACCTTGCGCGGCATCTGGCTGCCGCTCGTCACGCCATTCCTGCGCGACGGCGCACACACCCCGGTCGATCACGCGGCGTTACGCCGGCTCGTCGCGCATTACCGTCGCTCAGGCATTGCCGGCTTCGTGATCTGCGGTACCACAGGCGAGGCGGCGGCCCTCGATGACGCCGAACAGCTTGCCGTGTTCGACACCGTGCTGACAGCGGCCGGCGATGTGCCCGTTATCGCTGGACTCGCGGGCAATCATCTGGGCCACACGCTCGCGCGCCTGGACGCCTTCAACGCGTTGCCCTTGGCCGGTGTGTTAACGCCTGCGCCGTATTACATACGTCCCACGCAGGCGGGTCTCGTCGACTGGTTCCGGACGCTCGCAGATCGCTCGCGTGCGCCGCTCGTGCTCTACGACATTCCGTATCGCACCGGCGCGACACTCACGCTCGAGACGTTGCTCACGCTCGCGGGCCACGAGAATATTCGCGCAATCAAGGATTGCGGCGGCAACGCGCACACCACGCAGGCGCTGATCGCCGACGGCCGCCTGGCGGTTCTCGCGGGCGAGGACCACCAGTTGCTGTCCACGCTGACGATGGGCGGGCACGGTGCGATCATTGCGTCGTCACACTGCCGGCCGGCACATTTCGCAGCGCTCTATCGCGCGGTGCAGGCGCAGCAGCTTGACGTGGCGCGGACGTTTTTCCACGCGCTCATGCCGGTCGTAAAATTGTTGTTTGCGCAGGCGAATCCGGGCCCGGTCAAGGCGTGGCTTGCACGGGAAGGTTTGCTCACGGACGTGTTGCGCGCGCCGATGACGAGTGCGTCACCCGCGCTGGCGCAACAACTGGTGGAGGCGATTGCCGCCGTCGACGCCGCCCTCGGCGCGAAGGCAGCAATCGCTGCCTGAGAGGTTGAGGGCTGAGGGCTGACTGGCGAGACGTGCTTCGTGCGGAACGTCAGGCGAGCGCGCGTTGCCCGCGTTGTTGTACGCGTGCCTGCCTTGCGCTGGCGCTATCGACTTGCGACTGCCCACCGGTCACTGCCGTGAGCACCGGCGCGTGCCGCGTCGCGCCCGGGGACAGGCCGCCGTCGCCGTCCACGCGGAATTTCGCGGTCTCACCGACCAGTTCGGCGGCTTGCTGGCGCATATGTTCCGCCGCAGCCGCCGCCTCCTCCACGAGCGCGGCGTTCTGTTGCGTCACCTGATCCATCTGCGTGACGGCCTGATTGACCTGCTCGATGCCACGCGCTTGCTCGTCGCTTGCCGCCGCGATTTCGGCAATCAGTTCGTTCACGCGCCGCACGGACGTCACGATCTGATCCATCGTGCGCCCGGCGACCTCCACGCGCGAGGTGCCGTCCTCGACCTGCTGGATCGACGCTGCAATCAGTTCACGAATGTCCTTGGCCGTGCCGGCCGAGCGTTGGGCGAGCGTGCGCACTTCGCCGGCCACCACTGCAAACCCCCGGCCCTGCTCGCCCGCGCGCGCCGCTTCCACGGCCGCATTGAGCGCCAGAATATTGGTCTGGAACGCAATGCCTTCGATCGCCTTGATCATGTCGCTCATGCGCGCCGAGGCGCTGGCCATCGCCTGCATCGTCTCAACCACAGCTCGCACGCTCTGCGCCCCGGCATCTGCCACGCCCGACGCCTCTTGCGACAGATGACGCGCCTGCATCGCATGTTCGACGTTCTGCCGCACGGTCGACGTCAGCTCCTCCATCGACGCCGCCGTCTCTTCGAGCGACGCGGCCTGTTCTTCGGTGCGCTGCGACAGATCGGTGTTGCCCTGCGCAATCTCGCGCGCGGCGTTGTCGATGGCGCCCGACGCACCTTGAATGTTGCGCACCAGATGCGCCAGTTGTTCGACGGCAGTGTCGAGCGCATTCGCCATCTGACCGATCTCGTCCGCGCGTTCGGCCTTCACCCGATGGGTCAGATCGCCGCGCGCGAGCGCCATGGCACCGTCCGCCGCAGCACGCACGGGACGCGTGACCGACCTTGCAATGGCCACGCCGCACAGCACGGAGACCGCGACGGACGCCAGCAGCGCGGCGAGCAGCCACAACCGGGCGGACGCATAGGCGGCATTCGCATCCGCGGCTTCCTTGGCGCTCACGGCTTTGCCCACGCCCATGAGATCGTCGAGTGGCGAGAAAAACGCCAACTGCGCCTTTTGCACCGGCCCGAGCAGTTCGGCCTTGGCCTGAGCGTAGTTGCCGCTGCGCACGAGCCCCTTGATGACATCGAGCTGTTTACCGTACTCGGCGCTCGCGGCAGTGAGCGAGCCATACAGCGCCTTGCCCTTCTCGGTGTAGAAGATCGTCGCCATGCCGGCAACGCTCTTGAGGTTGGCCGCATTCAGTTCGTCGATTCTGGCCAGACGCGCATCGAGTTGCGAGGCGTCTTCGGACATGACGATGTCGCGCAGGACCACGGCGATGTTCGCCGCCCGGTCCTTCAGGCCGTGAAACTCCAGAATCTTGTTGTTGAGGTCGGAAACGATGAGTTGGGTATTCGTGTCCATCGTCGCCATTTTCGTCACGGCAACCACCGCCACGACCAACAGCATGACGACATTGATGGAAAAGGCGGCAGCGAGCCGTTTGCTGATACTCAGATTCTTGAACATTGCCTTGCGCTCATCGAGCGGTTCGTCCTGCGGTCGTTTTTTCAACCTGCTGCCGGCACGCGCAGCAGGTCACTGTCTCTCTCGGTACCTCTGACGAGACTTAACGAGTGCTTTTGACGAAACTTGAGCGCCCGCGCGAGGAAATCGTCGAGCCCCTCGCAAACGCCCGCCAGGCAAGGCCGTCCACCGGTGGACGCGCGCACCAAAATAGCGCATGTCGACGCAAACTACGTATGTGAGTCCTTCGCGTGTGCGGTGCTGCGTTGACGAAGGTTCGCCGGCCGGCAGATCACCCCTGTGCCGTGAGCGACGTGACGAACTCGAGAAATGCCCGCGTCTTTGCGGGCGGGTGGTGGCGCGACGGATGGTAGGCGTAGAGCGGAAAGCGTTCGTCGGGCCAGTCGGGAAAGAGCTCGACCAGTTGTCCGCTCTCGCGCCAGCTCTGGGTACCGAATGCCATCACCTGGGCAATGCCGTAACCTGCCAGACACGCGCTGAGCAGCGTGCCGGCGTCGTTGACCACCAGCCTTGCGTTCGTGGGCACCACAAGACGTTTGCGGTTGCGGTGAAACTCCCATGGGAACGGCCGCCCGGTTTGCGGATCGCGAAACTCGATGCAGGTGTGCGCCTCGTCTGACAGGTCTTCCGGCTTGAGCGGACGACCGCAACGCTTGAGATAGGCGGGCGCGGCCACCGTCAGGATGGGCGTATCGAGCAGCTTGCGTGCGACGAGCGTCGAGTCCTGCGGCACCCCGAAGCGCACCGCCAGATCGAAGCCATCGGCAATCATGTCGCCAAGACCGTCGCGCGTCATCAACTCGAGATGCAGCGCCGGGTACTGCGCCAGAAACGCCTCGAGATTCGGCCCGAGGATCAGCCGGGAGAAGAACGGATCGATATTCACGCGCAATCGCCCGCGCACCGTCGTTGCGCCATCCGAGGCCGTGGCGGCCGCTTCTTCGAGCCCCGCCAGCAGCGGCGTGACCTGCGTGTAGAAGCGCCGCCCTTCGTCCGTCAGTGACACCACGCGCGTGGTGCGATCGAACAGACGAATCCCCAGACGCCCTTCGAGTCGCGACACCGCACGGCTCACGCCCGGCTGCGACATATCCAGACGCTCGCCTGCTGCGGCGAAACTGCCCGCTTCCACGATCGCCACGAATACCCCCATGCCGTTGAGCGTGCGCTCGTCGAATCCGGCCATGTCATCCCCTCCGGCAAATATGCCAAAATGGCATCAATCAAATGCGACTCATGTTATCGCGAAATGCATGGCAACGCTCCACAATGGCGACCAACGCGGTGTGGACCGCCTCTTTTCAAGGATTCGAGATGTACGCCATTACAGGAATTACCGGACAAGTCGGCGGGGTGGTTGCACAAACGCTGCTCGCACGAGGAGACACCGTGCGGGCCGTTGTGCGCAGCGCTGCCAAGGGCGCGGCATGGCAGGCACGCGGCTGCGACATCGCGCTCGCCGACATGGCCGATGCCGACGCGCTGACTCATGCCTTCACCGGCGTGCAAGGGGTGTTTGTACTGCTGCCGCCGAACTTCGATCCCTCGGCCGACTTTGCCGAATCGCGCGCGATCATCGCCGCGCTCGTGAAGGCCTTGCAAGCCGCGCGTCCGGCACGCGTGGTCTGCCTGTCGACG
>NZ_JAELTP010000785.1 GCF_016428915.1 Pandoraea sp. ASV26 | reverse complement strand
CGCTTACTCTACACAGCAACAAAACTGCGCTCCCGCCATGGCCGAGCCCGAACCGCCACGGAAGCGTCAACGTACCAATATGACCCCTTCTGATAGCTTTGCTGGATACGGACAGAGCATGGATGCATACGCCAACGCTTTCCCTGGATCACCTACCGAAGCCAACGAATCTTTCATATACTCACAGAGCGCTATCCACGACCGTTCTCCGATTGAGGATGGAAATGAAAACGGCCAACACCTTCCTCTGCCATACGAGATGTCTCCCGATGCCGAAATGAAACGCAGCATGCTCATGGGTTTGTTCATGGACTCTGCTACTCCTGATAACTCCAAGCATGACATGCTACGCACTTTTACCCCCAGCGAGCTAGACATGCCCATTGACCCTCAAAGCC
>NZ_JAELTP010000784.1 GCF_016428915.1 Pandoraea sp. ASV26 | reverse complement strand
ATCTTGTCCATGTCGATGGCGGTGTCGCCGGAGATTGGCTGCTGCTGGGCGTTGTTGTCGCTCATGGTTTTATGTTTATGTCGATTGCAGGAGACGACGCTTTTTTTTCTGGTTTGTTATTTTATGTTGCGACGGGGGGAAAGAAGGAAGGGGATGAGGTGAGTGGAGAGATTAAATGTTGGTTATTTTTGGTGGCGGGAAGTATTATCCTGGCGGGCTGGACAACGTCATCAGCCGCGATTGTGTGGAGGTATCCACGTACTGGAAGCGCGCATCGCAGACAGCTTGACGTTCGAGGCCTCGGCGGGTACCTGTTTGGCGCAAGTCATAAAAAGGTCGCCTGTAGTTCGGTTGCAAACGGGTGCTGGACAAGACCAGGTCTCAGACCGCCATCATTC
>NZ_JAELTP010000783.1 GCF_016428915.1 Pandoraea sp. ASV26 | reverse complement strand
CCCCCCCCCCCCCCCCCCCCCCCCCCCCCCCCCCCCCCCCCCCCCCCCCCCCCCCCCCCCCCCCCCCCCCCCCCCTTTTAACTATGATGAGTGCTAACTCGATATACAATATATTCTCTTGGGGTCTGTGATTTGTTTAAGAGACAGGTGCATTCGTACTCTCAAACTTACACATGGCTGCGTGAGCCGCCTCAATACCATAATACGTGACGCCGGGTAGCTGTGGGCTAGCCGACGCTGCATCCACCACCCTGTCTCTTATACACATCTGACGCTGCCGACGAACCGTGTGGTGGGTAGATCTGGGGGGTGGGGGGCTCAGGGAAAAAGGGGGGGGGGGGGGGGGGGGGGGGGGGGGGGGGGGGGGGGGGGGGGGGGGGGGGGGGGGGGGGGGGGGG
>NZ_JAELTP010000782.1 GCF_016428915.1 Pandoraea sp. ASV26 | reverse complement strand
CGTTTGGGCTTTTGTTTTGCCTTGTCGCCCCGACACGCGGCTAAGCTAACCCTGCTTGCAATTCCCTACAGGCCGGTCCCGTGATAGCCTCTACCAGCCAGAGCTTGCAGATAGCGAGCGGGAAGCCGTTGCCGATTTGCTACAGTTTCTCGAAAATGTCAGTTGATCCCTTATCGCTTTCGCCGTCATCCCCTTCTTTGCTTCTATTGACACTGCACCTCTAGCGTGGCGAGACCGACTTCTTCTCCGGCGAACCTTTACGAGCCCTCAGCACTCTCGTCTTTTCCGAAAACATCGATCTGCAACGCAGCGCTAGCTTGACTTTTGCAGAAATTACTGAGCGTGGTACGGCCTATAACTGTCTACTATAGCGACGCTGCTTCCATACAGCTTTAAGC
>NZ_JAELTP010000781.1 GCF_016428915.1 Pandoraea sp. ASV26 | reverse complement strand
CCCCCCCCCCCCCCCCCCCCCCCCCCCCCCCCCCCCCCCCCCCCCCCCCCCCCCCCCCCCCCCCCCACCCCCCCCTTTTCAAGCAGAAGACGTCATACGAGATACACAATATCGTCTCGTGGGCTCGGAGATGTGTATAAGAGACAGAAGTAGCTGTCCGCGCCCCGGAACGGGGACACTACTCTTAACGCGCAGCATCTTTCTATTACTGATGTACACATTGCTAACGCAATACAGGTTTTTCCTTTGTCCTGTCTCTTATACACATCTGACGCTGCCGACGAACCGTGTGGTGGGTTGATAGAGGTGGGGGGGGGGGGGGTGAAGATGGGGGGGGGGGGGGGGGGGGGGGGGGGGGGGGGGGGGGGGGGGGGGGGGGGGGGGGGGGGGGGGGGGGG
>NZ_JAELTP010000780.1 GCF_016428915.1 Pandoraea sp. ASV26 | reverse complement strand
GTATTATACTATAAAAGGTTCTAGTAAACTAAAGAGGCTAAGGTAATATACTAATATTTACTACGTAAAATAGGGGAATTATTAATATAGTATTTATAGTTAGCATTACCATTTTAGTAGTAAGTATAAGGAATTATAAAGGGGGCGGATAACTATAGCGCGTTTTTATAATTAGACGAGGTAGTAAGCCAGACGGAGGAGGAGGGGGAAACGGAAAAGCATAAGCGCGAGAGACGGGAGCGAGAAGAAGGAGAATATTATATATAGGAGGAAGAGGAGTAAGCTAAGCATAGCGAGGGGGAGGACGAGCAATACATTCGAGAAATATAAGGGTTTAGTAATAAGATTAAGGAGCTTAAATAGACATCTAACCATACTAGAAGGATAATGTATCGGCA
>NZ_JAELTP010000779.1 GCF_016428915.1 Pandoraea sp. ASV26 | reverse complement strand
TCTTAGAAGGGCTGCTTCGACCTTGGTCTGGTCGGCGCTTTGCAGTTCGCGCCGCGATGCGTAGGAACGGCGGAGCGTTCGAATCAATAACATCCAGGACGCCCAATCGTGGAGGTTTCACTGCTTCTGGTTTGCCGAATCGTTTCGGGTCTGTTCCTATTCGCTTCCTGGAACGTGTTTGTTTTCCGCGACCCGAAGCCGAGACGCGCTTCTGCCCTTGAAGATGACTCGTTATTTTTGACTGCCGAACACCATGCATCTGTCGACTGTGGTTGGACAATTTTTGACGTTTCGGTGTTTGGGCTGAAGATGGCTTTCGTTGTCGCTTTTCCCCATTATGCATAAGATCGAGTGAGTTGTCTTCAATGACAGACTCTTCACGATCCGACAGCATAATC
>NZ_JAELTP010000778.1 GCF_016428915.1 Pandoraea sp. ASV26 | reverse complement strand
GACCTCGGTGCTTGCGTCTGGCAGAGGCATCTTGATGATTTTATTGACCTCCCTGTGTACTTTTTTCAGAGAATGTGTCCTCCTTTTCTCGATATAATGATGTATGAAGGTGAAGCAAACGCGTGAGACGGGCATAAACAGTTTCTTGCTGCTACAACCTTGAATCCACTCGTATTTGCGGCGTCAGGTGACTTATGGCGGTGGTGCCTGGTTGCCTATTTAGGCGCCTACGACGACACTTTCAACAAGGCAAGCTCAAAAGCCTCAAGTGTTTCAAATTACTGGGAATCTTTCATCTATCTAATGTACAGTCTGCGATTAAAACGACGTTCAGCGCTCAACCCTCCCATCGTACCTTTTCCTCAACCAGCGTCCGATACAGCCCCAGAGTCAAAAAC
>NZ_JAELTP010000080.1 GCF_016428915.1 Pandoraea sp. ASV26 | reverse complement strand
CGGCAATGTCGTCGCCATCGCGGCGCACGTCCCCGTCTTGCGGAAAGTACTTCTGATGCGAGAAATACACGCCGGTGAGGGCGTCGCCGTTGGCGACGAGCAGCATCTCGCCGAGCGGGCTGTCGTAAAACGTTTCGTAGCGGGTCATGCACACACCTCCTGCAAAGTCTCGACCGGCTGGCCTGCCGGGCCCTGCGACGCCGCTCGCCAGATATGCAGCGCGGCGTAAGCGCGCCACGGTGCCCATTGAGCGGCTCGCGCGGCGACCGCACGTCCATCGGCTGCGCCCAGTGCCTGACGCAGCACCAGATCGCCGACGGGCATGGCGTTGGGCGAGCCGAGGGCGCGCATGGCGATGTACTGGGCTGTCCACGGGCCGATGCCCTTGATCGCCAGCAGCGCCTCGACGCTCGCCTCCAGCGGCGCGAGCGGATCGAGCCGCAGACGACCATCGACGATCGCCTGCGCGACGCCGTGAATTGCGGCGATTCGACTCCGAATGATACCGGCTTCGCCCAACGACTCTGGCGGCACGGCGAGCAACTGTGCTGCGTTGGGGAACGTGTGCGTCAGCCCATGTGCCGGCACAGGTAGTGGCGTGCCGAAGCGTTGCGCGAGGCGGCCGAGCAAACGTCGCGCGCCCTTGACGGTGATTTGCTGGCCGACGATGGCGCGCACGGCCATCTCGAAGCCGTCGACCGTGCCCGGCACCCGCAGGCCCGGCGTGGCCATGGCGAGCGGGCCAAGATGCGCATCGATGACGTCTGGACGCGCGCCGAGATCGAACAGATGGCGAAGCTTGCCCAGCACCTGTGGCACGCTGCCGGCCAACGCGGGGGGCAGTGTCACCTGCAACGCATGGCGATCGGGCAGCGGCGTGATGCGGCACCATCCGGCGACGGTTTGGCCGTCTTGCCGCTCGATGCTCAGGGTACGCGTGTAGACATCGCCTTCGCGTTGCTCGACGCCGTCAATTGCCCGGTCGCCGAGGAAGTCGAGGAGGGCGTGCCATGCGAAGGGCGGACGGTAGGCGAGCTGGAATACGAGATCGCCGCCGGGCAGGGCGGCGTGGCGCGCACTCTGGCGCAGCCGGCCGGGCGCGAAACCGTAGCGGGTTTTGAACAGGCTGTTGAAGCGTCGAACGCTGCCGAAGCCGGAGGCGAGGGCGACTTCGGTGACAGGCAGCGCCGTGTCGGTGAGCAGGCGTTTGGCGAGCAGCAGCCGTTGCGTCTGGGCGTATTCGACGGGCGAGACACCGAATTCGTCGGCAAAAATGCGGCGCAGATGGCGTTCTGTGATGCCGATACGGGCGGCGAGAGCGGGGAGCCCGGCGCCGTTGAGGAAGCCTTCGTCGATCATGGCGGCGGCGGCGTCAGCGAGTTCGCGGGTGGCGTCGAAACGTGCGCCGCCGGGGGCGAGTTCGGGACGACATTTCAGGCACGGGCGGAAGCCGGCCTTTTCGGCGGCGGCGGCGCTGCCGTAGAACGAGCAGTTTTCGAAGCGCGGTGTGCGCACGTTGCAGACCGGCCGACAGTAGATGCCGGTGGACGACACGCCGACGAAGAACCAGCCGTCGAAGCGCCGGTCGCGCGCGCTCACGGCCTTGTAGCAGACTTCGGGATCGAGCGTCATGAGCGGGAGACCGTCAGGGCGGGGGCAGAGAGCATGGTTGCCACTCTACGCGCGAGGCGGGGGTGGCGCTAGTCATTTTCGGACATGACAGCGCGCAACGAGACGCCGCAAGCGCGGGTGTCCCAAAACGACAAAACCCGGCGCAAGGCCGGGTTTTGCGTGCCGCCGGACGACGAATCGTCACCTGGCGGCTTGAGTGACTACCGAACTGCCGATCAGGCAGCAGCGAGCAACTGACGCAGCACGAACGGCAGGATACCGCCGTGCTTGTAGTAATCCACTTCGATCGGCGTGTCGATACGCAGCAGGACTTCGACCTTTTGCGTTTCGCCGTTCTTGCGATGGATCACCAGCGTGACATCCTGTTGCGGCTTGATGTCGGCGCTCAGACCTTCGATGTCGAACGTCTCTTCGCCCGTGATGCCCAGCGACTGTGCGCTGTCCGAACCCTTGAACTGAAGGGGCAGCACGCCCATGCCGACCAGGTTCGAGCGGTGGATACGCTCGAACGAACGAGCGATGACCGCCTTCACGCCCAGCAGTTGCGTGCCCTTGGCCGCCCAGTCACGCGACGAACCCGTACCGTACTCTTCACCACCGAACACCACCGTCGGGGTGTTCTCGCCGACATACTTCATGGCGGCGTCGTAGATCGACAGTTGTTCGCCGCTCGGCTGGTGAATCGTCAGACCGCCTTCGACGCGCGAACCGTCTTCCTTTGCCGGGATCATCAGGTTCTTGATACGCACGTTGGCGAACGTGCCGCGCATCATCACTTCGTGGTTCCCACGACGCGAGCCGTAGCTGTTGAAGTCGGCCTTGAGCACGCCGTTTTCGAGCAGCCACTTGCCTGCCGGCGAGGTTTCCTTGATCGAGCCGGCCGGGCTGATGTGGTCGGTCGTGACCGAGTCACCAAACACGCCCAGGGCGCGTGCGCCGTGAATCGGCTCGATGTCGACCTTCGGGTCCATCGAGAAACCGTCGAAGAACGGCGGCTCGGCGATGTACGTCGACGTCGGCCAATCGTAGACCTGGCCCTTCGAGCCCTTGATCTTGGCCCACAGCGGGCTCGGTTCCTTGACCGAGTCGTAGTTGCTCTTGAAGACCTTCGCGTTCATCGCGAACTTCATCAGCTTGTGGATCTCTTCGCTGGTCGGCCAAATGTCGCCCAGGAAGATTTCGCGGCCGCCCTTACCCTTGCCGACCGGCTCGGTCATCAGGTCGCGCGTGACATTGCCGGCGATGGCATAGGCCACGACCAGCGGGGGCGATGCCAGGAAGTTGGCGCGGATGTTCGGGTGAATACGCGCTTCGAAGTTACGGTTGCCCGAGAGCACGGCCGCGGCGACCAGATCATTCTTCACGATCGTGTCGTTGAGCTCAGCCGTCAGATCGCCAGCGTTACCGATACACGTCGTGCAGCCGTAGGCCGTCACGCCGAAGCCCAGCTTCTCGAGGTACGGCAGCAGGCCGGCGGCTTCGAGGTACTCAGTCACCACGCGGCTTCCCGGGGCGAGAGAGGTCTTGATGTGCGGAGCGACCTTCAGGCCGGCTTCCACGGCCTTCTTGGCCAGCAGACCGGCGGCGAGCAGCACGCTCGGGTTCGACGTGTTCGTGCACGACGTAATAGCCGCGATCAGCACGTCGCCGTTCTTCACGTCGAGGCCGCTCTCGGTCTTGTAGGTCGCGTCGAATTGCTCTTCGGTCTTGTTGAAACCGTTCTCGGCCACCGGCTTCGTGAACAGATCCTTGAAGGTCGACTTCACGTTACCGATTTCGATACGGTCTTGCGGACGCTTCGGACCCGCCAGCGACGGTGCCACCGTGCCCAGATCCAGCGTGAGCGTCTTCGTGTAGTCGATCTCGTTCGTCTTCGGAATGCCGAACAGCTTCTGGGCCTTGAAGTACGATTCGAAAGCGTCGATTTCGCTCTTCGTGCGGCCCGTGCCCTTGAAGTAGTCGATCGTCTTTTCGTCGACCGGGAAGAAGCCCATCGTCGCGCCGTATTCCGGTGCCATGTTCGCGATGGTGGCGCGGTCCGGCAGCGCCAGGCTGGCGGTGCCTTCGCCGAAGAATTCGACGAACTTGCCGACGACCTTCTCACGACGCAGCATCTCCGTGATCGTCAGCACCAGATCGGTCGCAGTCACGCCTTCGCGCAGACGGCCCGTCAGTTCCACGCCAACGACGTCAGGCGTTAGGAAGTACACCGGCTGACCGAGCATGCCGGCTTCGGCTTCAATACCACCCACGCCCCAGCCCACCACACCGATACCGTTGATCATGGTCGTGTGGCTGTCGGTACCCACCAGGGTATCCGGGTAGAACACGTTGTCCTTCTTGTGCACGCCACGCGCCAGATACTCCAGGTTCACCTGGTGCACGATGCCGTAGCCCGGTTGCACGACGCCGAACGTGTCGAACGCCTGCATACCCCACTTCATGAACTGGTAGCGCTCGTTGTTACGCTGGAATTCCAGCTTCATGTTCAGGTCGAGCGCCTTCTTTTCGCGGAAGTGATCGATCTGGACCGAGTGGTCCACCACCAGATCCACCGGCACGAGCGGCTCGATGCGCTTCGGGTTCTTGCCCTGACGCTCGGCGACGTTACGCATAGCGGCCAGGTCGGCCAGCAGCGGCACGCCGGTGAAATCTTGCAGCACGACGCGTGCGACGACGAACGGGATTTCGTCGGTGCGCTCAGCGTTCGGCTTCCAGTTAGCGAGTTGCCTGACGTGCTCTTCCGTCACTTTCTTGCCGTCGCAGTTGCGCAGCACGGACTCGAGCACGATTCGGATCGACACCGGCAGGCGTTCGACATTCACACCCAGGGCTTTACCCAGTTGGGGCAGTGAGTAGAACTTGCCTTTCTTGTCGCCGCTGAGTTTGAACTCTTTAAGCGTTTTGTGGAGGTTGTGGGCCATGATCTTTCCTTGAGTGATACAGAAAAACGAAGCGGTGGTGATGCGATTAGCGGGGGGCGACATCGCGCGGGCACTCTCGAGGGTGCCCGCTGCGACGCCAGTGCGCCGAGTGTTCGACGTACCGGGTACTGCGGGTATGACTGAAGCCACGGCAGGAAAGCGGCTGGCGCGTCATGCGATCGATGTCGGAGTCAACCGGGCGAGCCTCAGTTCGTCACCTTGATCAGTTCGACCGATTGGGTCGGGGCGAGCTTGTTCTGCTCCGACATCGCTTGCGTCATGCATTCGTCAGCCAGACGGCTGCCGCCATCGCGATGCGTGAACAGCATTGCCTTGGCCGGGATCACGACCAGATCCATGCCGCTTGCCGCGTCGTAGAAGCGGTCAGCGCCCGTCGTCGTCTGTTGACGCGGCAGCTTGTAGTTACGGCCTTCCCAAAACATCGTGAGGATCTGGTCACGCTTCATGTCGCCCTTGATGAACAGCTTCTGGTTTTCCTTGCAGCTCCATTGCTCCGAGCCTTCGTCCGGTTGGGCCGGCGGGGCCGCAACAACCGCTTTCTTCTTGGCCGGTGCTTTCTTCTTCGGTGCGTGCTTCTTCGTCGTCGTGGTGGTCGACTCAGCGGCAAACGCCGTCGGCACAATCGCAGCGGAACACAGGGCGACCAACGCGGTCAGGCAAAGCTTCTTCATGGTGAACCTCCAAACAATGGGTGATAGCGACAAAAGCGCAGATTATCGTACGAAGTCTGCGTCGTTCGGCGTCGCCATACAAATTTTTTCAATTCCTTTCAGCCATGCACGGCGGGCGGCGGCGGTACGGACCGGCGTCGCTGGACGGTGTGTTGCGGTGCGGAATTGGGTATCAGGCCGGATCGGACAGCGCGGGCTCATGTCGCCGTCGTCAGGGACGGTCATGACGCGCAGTGGGCGGGATACTTGGCGAAGCAAACGCTGAGTGGGGTGCGAACTGCTGCATTGCACGGTCGCCGCGGGCATTACGCACACGCCGGTTGCCCGGTCCGGTGCGCTTTGTGCGGCAGAGAGGCGTTGCATTCGCTTGGCCAAGAAGTCGCTCGGTATTCTCGGTATTGCTTGGGGCGTTGCCAGGGTCATATCGCGATAGACGGCGCGGTCTTTTGCGCAACATGTCGTCACTTCGTTCATTGCTCTGGTCGACACGATCACGACTGGAAGC
Organism: Pandoraea sp. ASV26; assembly: GCF_016428915.1. GTDB lineage: Bacteria > Pseudomonadota > Gammaproteobacteria > Burkholderiales > Burkholderiaceae > Pandoraea. The sequence goes on along the minus strand of NZ_JAELTP010000080.1, from coordinate 20,013 downwards.
TTTCCCTCTTTCGGGGTGGTTGCGCCGGCACTGGGGGTAAGCCGCCGGCGCAGTTTCGGCCCTTTGCGACGCTTTTGACATCGCGCGGGGCCGAGTCCCCGGGGATTAGCCCAGCAGATGCGCCACGCCGGCGCGCTCTTCTTCGAGCTCGTTGAGCGTGATGTTCATCTTTTCACGCGAGTAGGCATCGATCTCGAGGCCTTCCACGCGCTTGTACTTGCCGTTCTCGCAGGTCACCGGCACGCCGAAGATGATGTCTTGCGGAATGCCGTACGAGCCGTCCGACGGAATACCCATCGTGACCCACTTGCCGTTCGTGCCCAGCACCCAGTCATGGATGTGGTCGATGGCAGCGTTGGCAGCCGAAGCGGCCGACGACAGACCACGAGCTTCGATGATGGCCGCGCCGCGCTTGCCAACGGTCGGCAGGAACACGTCGTTGTTCCACACGTCGTCGTTGATCAGCGATTTCACGCTCTGGCCGTCGATCGTGGCGAAGCGGTAGTCGGCGTACATCGTGGGCGAGTGGTTGCCCCACACGGCCAGCTTTTCGATGCTCGCGACCGGCTTGCCGGTCTTGGCGGCGATTTGCGACAGCGCACGGTTGTGATCCAGACGCAGCATCGCGGTGAAGTTTTCCTTCGGCAGATTCGGGGCCGACTTCATGGCGATGTAGGCGTTGGTGTTGGCCGGGTTGCCAACGACCAGCACCTTGACGTCGCGCTTGGCGACTTCGTCCAGGGCCTTGCCTTGCACCGTGAAGATTGCGCCGTTGGCTTCGAGCAGATCCTTACGCTCCATGCCCTTCGAACGCGGACGGGCACCAACCAGCAGGGCGACGTCGGCATCCTTGAAGGCGACCTTCGGGTCGTCGGTCACGACCACGCCGGCGAGCAGCGGGAACGCGCAGTCTTCCAGCTCCATCACGACGCCCTTGACGGCGGCTTGAGCTTGCGGGAGGTCGAGCAGTTGCAGGATGACGGGCTGATCCTTGCCGAGCATGTCGCCATTGGCGATGCGGAACAGCAGGGAGTAGCCGATTTGGCCAGCGGCGCCGGTGACGGCGACACGCATTGCGGGTTTTGCCATGAGAATCTCTCCAGACGTGTACAAATTCCTGCGAAGCTTAAGGTAAGCTCGCCGTCCGGGTGGCTTTTTTTGCCAGGCTGACAGCGCCGCGTCACATGAAGCTTCTAAAATTCCTTGACCTACGGAAGCTTGCGGGCTGCGGGGTGTGCTGCCGTCGATGAGTGCGAAGCACCGGCTATCTTATATGATTGCCGTGCTGCGGCTGCAGGCCCCTGTTAGCCCGCGTCAGTGTAGGAGTCGTCACAACGAATGTCAACTCTATCTTATGTCTTATATAAGACATAGGATTATTGCTGTTATTCGATGGACGAGGACCTTGATTTGTGGTCAAATCGCCGCCATGAATGCGAATGTTCGCGACACATCCAACACTACGCCGCCTGTCGATGCCCCGCAGCGACAGGACAGCGCGCGCGACGCCGCACCGGCCTCTGTGGCCCCGCAGGGTGCGGCTTCCGCAGGAGCGTCGCCGACCTTCAGTCCTCTCTATCAGCAGATCAAGGGGCTCATTACCCAGAGCCTGCAAGCCGGTGAATGGAAACCCGGCGAAATCATTCCCAGTGAAGTCGATCTGGCCGCCCGCTACAAGGTGAGTCAGGGAACGGTGCGCAAAGCCATCGATGAGCTCGCCGCCGAGAATCTGCTCGTGCGCCGTCAGGGGCGCGGCACGTTCGTTGCGACTCACCACGAAGACCGGGTGCAATTCCGGTTTTTGCGTCTTGCGCCCGATTCGGGCGAACCCCATCACCCGCCCAGTCGTCTGATCGAGTGCCGCCGCATGCGCGCACCGGCGGAAATCGCACGTCAGCTCGATCTGCGTGCCGGTGATGGTGTGATTCTCATTCGCCGCATGATGGATTTCTCGGACCGTCCCACGGTGCTCGACGAAATCTGGCTGCCGGGCGCGCTGTTTCGCGGATTGACGGCGGAGCGGCTCAATGAATACAAGGGGCCGATGTACGGCCTGTTCGAAGATGAATTCGGTACCCGCATGATCCGCGCCGTGGAAAAAGTCCGCGCTGTGGCCGCCGACGACATGACGGCGGATCTGCTCAAGGTGCCGAAGGGTTTCCCGCTGTTGAGTGTGGAGCGCGTCTCCTACACTTACGGGGACAAACCGGTGGAGGTGCGCCGGGGCTGGTACGTCACCACGGAACATCATTACCAGAACGAATTAAGTTGAGAGGGTAGGGCGACTTCCCAGGGGCGAGCCGGCGTCGTGGCCGGCGAGTGCCTGAAAGTCTAGGCATGAGGGGCGGCGTGTCGTGCGCCGTTGGCAGGAATTTCCGGAGCATTGGAACCGGTATGGTGCAACGCACTAGAATCGGCGCTAAAATCCGGAGCTGATGTAACTACATGGGGTCTAGCATGGCTGAAGTGGTAAAAAAAGAGCGGCCAGTCTACAGGAATATCGGTATCGGACAGATTGTCACGTACCGTCTCCCGCCGGCTGGTATCGTTTCCATTCTGCACCGTATTAGCGGTGTGATCTTGTTCCTTCTGTTGCCGTTCGCGCTTTATTTGTTCGAACAGAGCCTCACGTCGGAACTCAGCTTCGACGTTCTGCGAAGCATCGCCTCCAACTGGTTTGTCAAACTCGTCATCCTGGCATTGTCGTGGGGCTTCCTGCACCACTTCTGCGCCGGCTTGCGCCATCTGCGCATGGACTTCAATCACGACGCAGTGAGCAAGGAAGGCGGTAAGAACTCGGCCGTGGTCGTTCTGGCCGTGTCGCTGGTGCTGACGCTGGCTGTCGCCCTCAAGCTGTTCGGAGCGTTCTAAGATGGCACAGAACAATATCGGTTCGAAGCGCCTCGTCGTCGGCGCACACTACGGTCTGCGCGACTGGATTGCGCAGCGCATGACCGCGGTCATCATGGCCGTGTACACCGTGATCCTTCTGGTGTGGTTCTTCACCGCCAAGGATTTCTCCTACGAAGGCTGGGCCGGCATCTTCGCGCATCAGTGGATGAAGTTGGCCACGTTCGTGACGCTGCTCGCGTTGTTCTATCACGCGTGGGTCGGCATTCGCGACATCTGGATGGACTACGTCAAGCCCGTCGGTGTGCGACTGGCGCTGTACGCGCTGACGATCGTCTGGCTGCTGGCTTGTGCCGGCTATGCCGCACAGATTCTGTGGAGAGTGTAAAGAATGGCTGCAATTAAAAATTCGCTGCCGCGCCGCCGCTTTGACGTTGTCATCGTGGGCGCAGGTGGTTCGGGCATGCGCGCTTCGCTGCAACTGGCCAAGGCCGGTTTGTCGGTGGCCGTGCTGTCCAAGGTGTTCCCCACCCGTTCGCATACCGTCGCCGCTCAGGGCGGTATTGGTGCTTCGCTTGGCAACATGAGCGAAGACAACTGGCATTACCACTTCTACGACACCATCAAGGGCTCCGACTGGCTCGGCGACCAGGATGCGATCGAGTTCATGTGCCGTCAGGCGCCGAACGCTGTCTACGAGCTGGAACACTTCGGCATGCCGTTCGACCGTAACCCGGATGGCACGATTTACCAGCGTCCGTTCGGCGGCCACACGGCCAACTACGGCGAGAAGCCTGTTCAGCGCGCTTGCGCGGCGGCTGACCGTACCGGTCACGCCCTGCTGCACACGCTGTACCAGCAGAACGTGGCGGCCAAGACGCACTTCTTCGTGGAGTGGATGGCGCTCGATCTGATCCGCAACCAAGAGGGCGATGTCCTCGGCGTGTCGGCGCTGGAACTCGAAACCGGCGACGTCTACCTGCTCGAAGGCAAGTGCACGTTGTTCGCGACCGGCGGTGCCGGCCGTGTTTACAACGCGTCGACCAACGCGTTCATCAACACCGGTGACGGGCTGGGCATGGCCGCACGTGCGGGCATTCCGCTCGAAGACATGGAATTCTGGCAATTCCACCCGACCGGCGTGGCCGGCGCGGGCGTGCTGATCACCGAAGGTGTGCGCGGCGAAGGCGGTATTCTGCGCAACTCGAACGGCGAGCGCTTCATGGAGCGCTATGCCCCGACGCTGAAGGATCTGGCGCCGCGAGACTTCGTGTCGCGCTCGATGGACCAGGAAATCAAGGAAGGCCGTGGTTGCGGCCCGAACGGCGACTACGTGCTGCTCGACCTCTCGCACATCGGTGCCGAGACGATCATGAAGCGCCTGCCGTCGATTCGCGAGATCGCACTGAAGTTCGCCAACGTCGACGCGATCAAGGAACCGATCCCCGTGGTGCCGACCATCCACTATCAGATGGGCGGTATTCCGACGAACTATCACGGTCAGGTGGTTCTGCAGACGAACGGCGAATCGACCCCGGTCAACGGCTTCTACGCTGTGGGCGAGTGCTCGTGCGTGTCGGTCCACGGCGCAAACCGTCTGGGCACGAACTCGCTGCTCGACCTGGTGGTGTTCGGCCGCGCGGCCGGTAACCACATCGTGGACTTCGTGAAGAACCACGGCGAACACAAGCCGCTGCCCGCCGATGCCGGCGAGAACGCACTGGCGCGTCTGGCCCGTCTGGAAGCCTCGAGCTCGGGCGAATACGCACAAGACATCGCCAACGACATTCGCGCCACGATGCAAAAGCACGCCGGTGTGTTCCGTACCTCGGCGCTGCTCAAGGAAGGTGTGGACGAGATCAAGCAAGTGGCCGAGCGCGTGTCGCACGTTCACCTGAAGGACAAGTCGAAGGTGTTCAACACGGCGCGTATGGAAGCGCTGGAAGTCGACAACCTGATCGAAGTGGCCAAGGCCACCATGATCGCAGCCGAAGCCCGCAAGGAAAGCCGCGGCGCGCACGCTCACAGCGATTATCCGGAGCGCGACGACGCCAACTGGATGCGCCACTCGCTGTTCTTCAGCGAAGGCAACCGTCTGGATTACAAGCCGGTGCAGATGAAGCCGCTGACCGTCGACTCGGTTCCGCCCAAGGCGCGGACGTTCTAAGGGATTCGCAAGATCATGAAACGCATTTTTGAAGTCTACCGCTACGATCCGGACAAGGACGCTGCACCGTACATGCAGACCTACGAGGTCGAACTCGACGGTCATGAGCGCATGCTGCTCGACGCCCTGGTCAAGCTCAAGAAGATCGATGAAGGCATCGCTTTCCGTCGCTCGTGCCGTGAAGGCGTGTGCGGCTCGGACGCGATGAACATCAACGGCAAGAACGGTCTGGCGTGCCTGACCAACATGAACGATCTGCCGAACAAGATCGTTCTGAAGCCGCTGCCGGGTCTGCCCGTCATTCGCGACCTGATCGTCGACATGACGCACTTCTTCAACCAGTACCACTCGATCAAGCCGTACCTGATCAATCCCGAGCCGGCACCGGAGAAGGAGCGCCTGCAGTCGCCCGAGCAACGTGATGAGCTCGATGGTCTGTACGAGTGTATTCTGTGCGCATCGTGCTCCACGTCGTGCCCGAGCTTCTGGTGGAACCCGGACAAGTTCGTCGGCCCGGCCGGTCTCCTTCAGGCTTACCGCTTTATCGCGGACAGCCGCGACACGGCGACCAGCGAGCGTCTGGACAACCTGGAAGATCCGTACCGCCTGTTCCGCTGCCACACGATCATGAACTGTGTGGACGTGTGCCCGAAGGGTCTGAACCCGACGAAGGCTATCGGCAAGATCAAGGAGCTGATGGTGCGTCGCGCCGTCTGACCGATCGATCATGCCGGATATCAATCACCAGTCTGATCCGGTCAAACGTGCCCGCCTGCGCTGGCGGGCACGCCGCGGTTTGCTGGAAAACGACATCATCCTCGAACGATTCTTCGCCAAGTACGAAGCCTCGATGTCTGACGAGGATGTGGGTGCTCTCACGAAGCTGCTCGATTTGAGCGACAACGATTTGATGGATCTGCTGCTAGCGCGTAAAGAGCCCGAGGCGGATCTGGACGGGCCGGACGTGCGGCGCCTGCTGGCGCTTTTGCGTGCCGTGTAGGGGTTTAAGTATTTTTTTGAGGAAGCGATATGACTCCGTCTGATGTTAAAGCCACCCTATCTTTCTCTGACGGTTCGCCCAGCGTCGAACTGCCGATTTACCAGGGAACGATGGGCCCGGATGTAATCGACATCCGCAAGCTGTACGGCCAGACCGGCAAGTTCACGTACGACCCGGGCTTTATGTCGACGGCGTCGTGCAATTCCGCCATCACCTACATCGATGGCGACAAGGGCGAGCTGCTGTACCGCGGTTACCCGATCGAGCAGTTGGCGACCCACTGCGACTTCCTCGAGACCTCGTACCTGCTGCTCAAGGGCGAGCTGCCGAATGCGAAGCAGAAGGAAGAATTCGTCAACACCGTGACCCATCACACGATGGTGCACGAGCAGATGAACTTCTTCTTCCGTGGTTTCCGTCGTGACGCGCACCCGATGGCTGTGCTGACCGGTTCGGTCGGTGCGCTGTCGGCGTTCTACCACGACTCGCTGGACATCAACGATCCGAAGCACCGTGAAGTCTCGGCCATCCGTCTGATCGCCAAGCTGCCCACGCTCGTCGCCATGGCGTACAAGTACAGCACCGGTCAGCCGTTCGTGTTCCCGCGTAACGACCTGTCGTACAGCGCGAACTTCATGCGCATGATGTTCGCCAACCCGTGCGAAGAGTACGAAGTCAACGACGTGCTGGTGCGCGCCCTCGACCGTATCCTGATCCTGCACGCCGATCACGAGCAGAACGCTTCGACGTCGACCGTCCGTCTGGCCGGCTCGTCGGGTGCGAATCCGTTCGCCTGTATCGCTGCCGGTATCGCTTGTCTGTGGGGCCCGGCGCACGGTGGTGCGAACGAAGCCGCGCTGAACATGCTCGAGCAGATCGGTTCGCCGGACAAGATCCCCGAATTCATCAAGCAGGTGAAGGACAAGAACTCGGGCGTGAAGCTCATGGGCTTCGGTCACCGTGTGTACAAGAACTACGACCCGCGCGCCAAGCTGATGCGCGAGACGTGCTACGAAGTGCTCAACGAACTCGGCCTGCACGACGACCCGCTGTTCAAGCTGGCCATGCAGCTCGAGAAGATCGCCCTGGAAGACGAATACTTCGTGTCGCGCAAGCTGTACCCGAACGTCGACTTCTACTCGGGTATCGTTCAGCGCGCGCTGGGTATCCCGACGTCGATGTTTACCTGCATCTTTGCTCTGGCACGTACCGTGGGCTGGATCGCGCAGTGGAACGAAATGATCGGCGAGCCGGATCAGAAGATCGGCCGTCCGCGTCAGCTCTTCATCGGCCACACGCCGCGCGAAGTCACGTCGATCGACAAGCGCTAAGCCTGTCGAGGCGTCCGGCACGGCCCCCGCTTGCCGTGCCGGCACCGCAACCTTGCCGAAACGGCAAGGCGGTGCGGCCCGCAACGAGCCCTCGTTGCGCTATATTCGAAGCCACGGCACAAGCTGCCGTGATTCGCACAAATCCCCGGTTGATCGTGCGTTTACCGCCCGGTTTTCCGGGGATTTCGTATTCCGCCGGCGCGAAAGCGCTATGGCATAATCAAAAGTTCACAGAACGATATTTGTTCCCAGAACGATATTTAGCCCCGCGTTTTTATCATGGCCAAGACGCTGTATGACAAATTGTGGGATGCACATGTCGTGCATACCGAGGACGATGGCACTACGTTGCTCTACATCGACCGTCATCTGCTGCACGAGGTGACCAGTCCGCAGGCGTTTGAGGGGCTAAAACTCGCGCAGCGTCCGGTCTGGCGTTTGTCCGCCAACCTCGCGGTGTCAGACCACAACGTGCCGACGACCGAGCGTTCGCAAGGCATTGCCGATCCGATTTCTCGTTTGCAGGTCGACACGCTCGACAGCAACTGCGACAGCTTCGGCATCACCCAATTCAAGATGAACGACCTGCGTCAGGGCATCGTGCACGTGATCGGCCCGGAGCAGGGCGCCACGCTGCCCGGCATGACGGTCGTTTGCGGCGACTCGCACACGTCCACGCATGGCGCGTTCGGCGCGCTGGCATTCGGCATCGGCACGTCTGAAGTCGAGCACACGCTCGCCACGCAGACGCTGCTCATGAAGAAGAGCAAGAACATGCTCGTGAAGGTGGAAGGCACGCTGCCGCGCGGTTGCTCCGCCAAGGACATCGTGCTGGCCGTCATCGGCCGCATCGGCACGGCGGGTGGCACGGGCTACACGATCGAATTCGCCGGCTCGGCCATCCGTTCGCTCACGATGGAAGGCCGCATGACCGTGTGCAACATGGCCATCGAAGCCGGTGCGCGCGCCGGTCTGGTGGCCGTGGACGACACGACGATCAACTACGTGAAGGGCCGTCCGTTCGCGCCCACGGGCGTGGAGTTCCAGCAGGCCGAAGCCTACTGGCGCACGTTCCACACGGATCCGGGGGCTCAGTTCGACCACGTGGTCGAGATCGATGCGAGTACGCTGATTCCGCAAGTGAGCTGGGGCACGTCGCCGGAGATGGTCGTGAGCATTGAAGACCGCGTGCCGGATCCCGAGAAGGAGAAGGACCCGGTCAAGCGCAGCGCCATGGAGCGCGCGCTCGAGTACATGGCGCTCACACCGAATACCCCGATGGCGAGCATCAACGTCGACAAGGTGTTCATCGGCTCGTGCACCAACTCGCGCATCGAGGACATTCGTGCGGCCGCCTACGTCGTGAAGAAGCTCGGCCGTCGCGTGGCGTCGAACGTGCGTCTGGCGATGGTGGTGCCGGGCTCGGGGCTCGTGAAGCATCAGGCCGAGCAGGAAGGGCTGGATCAGGTCTTCAAGGCCGCAGGTTTCGAATGGCGTGAGCCGGGCTGCTCGATGTGTCTGGCGATGAACGCTGACCGTCTGGAGCCGGGTGAGCGTTGCGCGTCGACCTCGAACCGCAACTTCGAAGGCCGTCAGGGCGCGGGCGGGCGTACGCACCTCCTGAGCCCGGCGATGGCCGCAGCGGCTGCCATCGAAGGCCACTTCGTCGACGTGCGACGCCTCGTCTGACGCTTTAGCATTGGTTTAACCGTCGTTTGACATCGTCTTTTACAGAGAAAAAATCATGAAGAAACTGTGGATGCTGATCGGTGCTGTGCTGGTGCTGGGTGTGGCGGGTTGCAACACGGTGGCGGGCGTCGGCAAGGATACCCAGGCGGCTGGCTCGGCCATCGAGAACGCCGCGAAGAAGTGATGCGACGGTGCGTGTCGCGAGGGCGATCGCCCCGGGCGCGCACCTACGAAATTTCCGGCTTTGGCGGCCCCGGCTTTCCGGGGTTGCCTGTGGCCGAACTGTTTTGATCAGGTGGTTCGTGATGGAAAAATTTATCGTCCATACGGGGTTGGTGGCACCGCTGGACCGCGAAAACGTCGATACCGACGCGATCATCCCCAAGCAATTCCTGAAGTCGATCAAGCGCACGGGCTTCGGCCAGAACTTGTTCGACGAGTGGCGTTACCTCGATGTCGGTCAGCCGGGGCAGGATTGCAGCGCACGTCCGCTCAACCCGAACTTCGTGCTGAATCAGCCGCGGTATCAGGGCGCGACGATTTTGCTCGCCCGCAAGAACTTCGGCTGCGGCAGCTCGCGTGAGCACGCGCCGTGGGCGTTGCAGCAATACGGCTTTCGCGCCGTGATTGCGTCGAGCTTCGCCGACATCTTCTTCAACAACTGCTACAAGAACGGGCTGCTGCCGATCGCGCTGTCCGAATTGCAGGTCGATCACCTGTTCAACGAGACGGCCGCATTCAATGGCTATCAGTTGACCATCGATCTGGACAAGCAGGCGGTGGTGACGTCGGACGGCCGCGCGTATGAATTCGACATCGCGCCGTTTCGCAAGTACTGCATGCTGAACGGTTTCGACGACATTGCCCTGACGCTGCGTCACGCCGACAAGATTCGGGCCTACGAGGCCGAGCGGCTCGTCAAGCAGCCGTGGCTCGCAACGCGTTTGCCGGGCTGAGCCCCGGGCGCGCAAGGCACATCCAAGGAGATTGCATGAAAATTGCTGTGTTGCCGGGTGACGGCATTGGTCCGGAAATCGTCAAGGAAGCCGTCAATGTGCTGAACGCACTTGGCGAGAAATTCGAACTGGAAGAGGCGCCCGTGGGCGGTGCTGGCTACGAGGCGTCGGGCCACCCGCTGCCGGAAGCCACGCTCAAGCTCGCGAAGGAAGCCGATGCCATCCTGTTCGGCGCCGTGGGTGACTGGAAGTACGATTCGCTCGAGCGCGCGCTGCGCCCGGAGCAGGCGATTCTGGGGCTGCGCAAGCATCTTCAACTGTTTGCCAACTTCCGTCCGGCCATTCTGTACAAGGAACTGGCCGACGCGTCGAGCCTGAAGCCGGAAATCGTGGCAGGGCTCGATATCCTGATCATTCGCGAGTTGAATGGCGACATCTACTTCGGTCAGCCGAAGGGTTTCCGTCAGTCGCCGGATGGGGCTTTCGAAGGTGCACGCGAAGGTTTTGATACCATGCGCTATAGCGTGCCCGAAGTGGAGCGTATCGCGCACGTCGCGTTTCAGGCGGCAGCCAAGCGCGACAAGCGTTTGTGCTCGGTCGACAAGGCCAACGTGCTGGAGACCTCGCAACTGTGGCGCGACACGATGATCGAGGTCGCCAAGCAGTATCCGGAGGTCGAACTGTCGCATATGTACGTCGATAACGCGGCGATGCAACTGGTCAAGGCGCCGAAGAACTTCGACGTGGTGGTGACTGGCAACATGTTCGGCGATATTCTCTCGGATGAGGCGGCCATGCTGACGGGTTCGATCGGCATGCTGCCGTCGGCGTCGCTCGATGCCAATAACAAGGGGTTGTACGAACCGTCGCATGGTTCGGCTCCCGATATTGCCGGCAAGGGCGTGGCCAATCCGTTGGCAACGATCCTGTCGGCTGCCATGATGCTGCGTTACACGCTCGGCCGTGCGGAACAGGCGGACCGTGTGGAGAACGCAGTCAAGAAGGTGCTGGCGCAAGGCTTGCGCACGCCCGACATCTGGCAGGAGGGCGCGACCAAGGTCGGTACGCGCGAAATGGGCGCGGCGGTCGTCGCCGCGCTATAACGTTGACGGGGCGTCGGGAGACGCCCCTCGGCGCAATTGCAACGATAAGAGAGTGGATAAATGAAAACCGTAGGTCTGGTAGGTTGGCGGGGCATGGTCGGTTCGGTGCTGATGCAGCGCATGCAGCAGGAGAACGACTTTGCTTTGATCGAGCCGGTGTTTTTCAGCACCAGCAACGCGGGCGGCAAAGCCCCGTCGATGGCGAAGAACGAGACTTCGCTGAAAGACGCCAATGATGTCAACGAGCTGAAAAAATGCGACATCATCATTACCTGCCAGGGCGGTGACTACACGACCGAGATCTTCCCGAAGCTGCGCGCTGCGGGCTGGAACGGCTATTGGATCGACGCGGCCTCGACGCTGCGCATGAAAGACGACGCCATCATCGTCCTCGATCCGGTCAATCTCGACGTGATCAAGCATTCGCTCACGAAGGGCACCAAGAACTTCATCGGCGGCAATTGCACCGTGAGCTGCATGCTCATGGGCCTGGGCGGTCTGTTCCAGCATGGTCTGGTCGACTGGCTGACGTCGATGACGTATCAGGCCGCCTCGGGCGGCGGCGCACAACACATGCGTGAGCTGCTCACGCAGTTCGGCAGCATCAACGCCGAAGTCAAGTCGCTGCTCGACGATCCGCACTCGGCCATTCTCGAGATCGACCGCAAGGTGCTCGCCAAGCAACACGCCCTGACCGCAGAAGAGACCAAGCAATTCGGCGTGCCGCTGGGCGGCAACCTGATTCCCTGGATCGACAAGGATCTGGGCAACGGTCAATCGAAGGAAGAGTGGAAGGGCGGTGCCGAGACCAACAAGATTCTGGGTCTGGGCGACGGTTTCCCGGGCACGCGTGCCATTCCGGTGGACGGTTTGTGCGTGCGTATCGGTGCAATGCGTTGCCACAGCCAGGCGCTGACCATCAAGCTTACGAAGGATGTGCCGTTAGATGAACTGACCGACATCATCGGCCAGGCCAATGACTGGGTGAAGGTGGTGCCGAATACGCGTGAGGCGTCGATGACGGATTTGACGCCTGCCGCCGTGACCGGCACGATGACCATTCCGGTGGGCCGCCTGCGCAAGATGTCGATGGGTCCGGAGTACCTGTCGGCATTCACGGTGGGCGATCAACTGTTGTGGGGCGCAGCCGAACCGCTGCGTCGCATGCTGCGCATCCTGCTCGACGCTTGAGCGTCGCAGCGCATCGGTAAGGCGTGAAGAACGGCGGCCCACGAGGCCGCCGTCCGCGCTTTGGGAGGCACCCCAGTTTGTCGGGGCGGCCAGTGACAAAACGACTGACAGGCTAGACCAGACACAGTGCGGAAATACTCGATCGGCAAGCGTGCAAACTCGTCCCGTAACTCGTTTCGCCTGAGTGCGGCGGCCGCCGTCTTGTGGAGCCTCGGGCTGCTCAATGCCGGTGCCGCAGAGTTCGGCCCGCAGCAAGTGCGCTCGGGTCCGGGCCAGCCGCTGCGCGCCGTGATCGTGCTGGGCAACGTGTCGCAAGCCGAAGCCGACGGATTGTCGGTGAAGCTCGCACCGCGCGATGCTTTCAGGCAAGCCGGTCTGCGCTACGACCCCACGCTCGAGAAGCTTTCCGTGTCGGTGTCGCCGACCGGTGGGCGTGAGGCGGGGTACAGCGGCACGTATCTCGTGCATGTCGACTCGGCCGAGCCGCTCAGCACCTCGTTCCTCGATCTGCTGCTCGTGCTCGAATGGCGCACTGGCCGGCAATCCAACGCGGTGACGCTGTCCGCCATCCCGGAAGCCAGCGCGGCGCAACCGCAGGCCGTTGTGCCTGCGGCGACGGCGAATGGCGCAACGCCTGCCACGTCCACCGCTCCGGCCCCCGCCCCCACTTCATCTTCCGCGACGCCGGCACCTGCTGCTACGTCTGACAAGCCGGGCAGCAAGGCGTCGGGTGCGGGCGCAGAGGGTGCGCGTACGGTCGGCCGGGGAGACTCGCTGTCGTCGATCGCTCGTGAGTTCACGGGCGGTGAAGGCGGCACGACGCTGGCGCAGATGATGACCGCGCTGTTCGAGGCGAACCGCTCGGCATTCATCGGTAACGATCCTAACCGGTTGCGTCAGGGGGCGACGTTGACACGCCCGGCCGATGCGCAGGTGCAAAGTATTCCTCCCGCGCAGGCACGCCAGTTCGTGTCGTCGGCGCGGGAACAGTTTGACGCGTATCGCGCGCGGCTGGCCGAATCGACGGCGCAGCAGGCAGCACCGGCCGGTGGCCGCAGTGCACAGGGCGCGATCGAGGCGGGCAAGACCCCGCAAGCCGCGGCTCCCGCCACGCGCGATGAATTGAAGCTGTCGCGACCCGGTAAGGGTGGGGCGGGCGGCACAGCCGGTCGCACCGGCGGCAGCGAGGAAGAGCAAATCGCCCAGGGCAAGGCGCAGGCCGAGGCTCAGGGCAGGGTGAATGAGTTGCAGAAGAACGTAGCAGATCTCCAGAAGTTGTTGGCGATGAAGAATCAGGCGGTCGCCAATCTGGAGGAGCAGGCCGCAGCCGCTTCCGGCGCGACTGCACAGGACAAGACGGCGAAATCGGTCGACGGCAAGACAACGGCGCAAGCGGCGGCGGCCGCTGGCGCAGCGGCACCGAATACGACCAGGGACGCAAGCCAGGACACCGGCGCGGCAGCCAGCGCGGTTACGGCGGCCGTGGCGTCGGAAGCTGCGGCTACCGATGCCGCCTCCGCTGCATCGGCGGGCGCGACGGCGTCGGACGCCACGGCCGCCGTGGCGGCACCGGCTAGCGAGGTCGCCGCGGCGTCTGCGGCCAGTGCACCGGCCGCCGAGTCGAAGCCCACGCCGAATGCCGCCATGAATTGGCGTGCCGTGACCCAGAATCCGTACGTGCTGCCGGGGGCGGGCGCGTTGGCAGTGCTGCTCGGCCTGTGGTGGCTGATGCGCCGCCGCCGTGCCGAGACGCCGGTGGGACAGCCGGGGCCGTACGACGATGGGCATGACGGTCAAACAGGTCACACGGGGGACAAACCGACGCATGAGGGTCCGCAAGGCACCGAGCCGACGTCGCAAGGCGTGGCAACGGCGGGTGCCGTGGCGGCTGCCGGTGCCGTAGGCGCTGCGGCGCTGTATGCCGCCAATCAGGCGGAAGCCGACGAACATCTGCACCCGACGGCCGACGACACTTGGCCGTCGTCGGACGACGCTGCTACTGCTGCCGCTACTGCCGATGAGATCCAGCCGGACCCCGTGTCGGCTGACGCCAACGCGCAGGAGGCGTGGGATGCCGAGCCGTCGCTCTCGACCGACGCGTTAGCTGAAACTACGCACGCTGACGTCTCGGACGAGCCGTCGTCGGCCTTTGAGCCGTCAGAAGTGCCCGCTGAGCCGCTCGTCGAAGCGCCTGCGGCCCATGTGCCGGAAACGGCGCCGGACGCTGCCAGCGAGCCGGAAATCGATTGGGACGCCGCGTTTGCCGAGCAGGCCGCAGAGGCTGGCGAAGCGTCTGCCGCTCACGATGATGTGGATCAGGCGGCTCACGCCGATCAGGCGGCCGCAAGCGTGTCGGCGCTCGAAGCGCTGGGCGCTGCGGCGGCGATCGGTGGTGTTGCTGCCACGCAGACGTCGCAACCTGAGCCGGCTTCAGCCACTCCGGCGGCACCTGCCGCACCTGCCGTGGCGGCCGTTCAGGCCGAAACCATCGACCCGATTGCCGACGCGACGCCTGACGGCGGTGTGGCAGGCATGCTGGGCGATCTGGATCTGGCGATTCCCGGGCAACCGGCGCATGTGGGCACGATTTCCAGCGATGCGTTGCCGTCCCTGAGCAAGGGGATGGGTTCGGTGCAGTTCAAGATGGCGCCGCAGGGCGACCCGATTCATCAGCAAGCCAGCGCGGGCGAAGCGAGCGAAGAGCACGATGAGGGTGACGACTATCCCGAACTGAGCGACGCCGACTTCGACGCCGCGATGGCGCAGGCGCAGACGCCGCATAGCGCCCAGGAGGCACCGCGCAGCTATGCGGATGCTGCGCACGAAGCGCCGTCGCTCAAGCCGCTGTCGTTCGACCTGTCGGACTTCAGCCTCGATCTGAAGGGCGACGAGGCGCAAGCGGCGCCGGCGTTCGTGAGCGCACCGACGCTGCCGGCCGACATTGGGGCGGAAGCGCTGGTCGAGCACGAGACGCTTGACTCGACGCCGCCGCAAACGCCGTTCGCTGCCCAACCCGCTGCACCGCAGGTGCCGCAACACGTGCCGACGCCGCAAGCGCATGACGCGGCTGTGTCCGCGGCACCGTCCGCCGCGCCAGCCATGCTCGACGTGCCGGACGAATTCCATACGAAACTCGAACTGGCCGCTGCCTACCAGACCATCGGTGACGATGACGGTGCGCGCGAACTGCTCGAAGAAGTGATTGCCGGGGGAGACGCTGCCCAGCAGTCGGTCGCCCGCACGCGGCTGGCCGAGCTTGGCAAGTGACGCCACGGCACGCCGACGATCACACCACTGATTGACCGTAGTTTGGGGCGCTCGCAGGTTGGGCGCCCGTTTTTCTTTTTCATATGCGAATTGCACTGGGCATCCATTACGACGGCACGGCGTTCTCCGGCTGGCAATCCCAGCCGCACGGCAACACCGTGCAGCAAGCGCTCGAGGCCGCGTTGCGGGAGTTCGGCGGCGTAGCGCTGCCCACAACGGTGGCCGGGCGCACCGACACCGGCGTGCATGGCATCGGGCAGGTGGTGCATTTCGATACCGAGCTCGATCGCGCGATGTTCTCGTGGGTGCGAGGCGTCAATGCGTTTCTGCCCAAGACGGTCGCCGTGCAATGGGCGCAGGCGATGCCCGACGACTTCCATGCGCGTTTCACGGCCTTCGAGCGCACGTACTTTTACGTGCTCTACGTGCATCCCGTGCGCTCGCCATTGCTCGACGGCCGCTGCGGCTGGCTGCACACCCCGCTCGATCTCGACGCGATGCGCGCCGCCAGTCAGGCGCTGGTCGGCGAGCATGACTTCTCGGCGTTCCGTTCGTCCGAGTGTCAGGCCAAGACGCCGGTGAAGCATCTGTACGCCATCGACATCGAGCAGCAGGGGCATTTCTTCGTGTTCCGCTTTCGGGCGAGCGCGTTCCTGCATCACATGGTGCGCAACATCATGGGGTGTCTGGTCGCCATCGGCCGGGGGCGTCAGCCCGCGAGCTGGATGACGCAGGTGCTCGCGAGTCTCGACCGCCGCGAGGCCGCCCCGACGTTCATGCCGGACGGCTTGTATCTGGCCCGTGTGGGGTATCCTGAGCGTTTCGCCGTGCCCGAGCCCAACTGGGCCGCGTGGCCGTTCCCGATGCCGTGGGCAACTTCATGAAATCGCGTACCCGAATCAAGATTTGCGGCCTGTCGCAACCGGCGGACATCGATCACGCCGTGGCGCTGGGGGTCGATGCCATCGGCCTCGTGTTCTATGCGCCGAGCCCGCGCTACGTGGATCTGGCGCGCGCGGCCGAGCTCGCTCGCCGGGTGCCGCCTTACGTGAGTCTGGTAGGCCTGTTCGTCAATGTGACGGCCGACGAGATCGCGCGTACCGTCGAGGCGGTACCGCTCACGACGTTGCAGTTCCATGGCGACGAGACCCCCGAGCAATGTGCGGCATTGTCGGCGGCGGCGGGCAACCGTCCGTACATGCGCGCCATGCGTATTGGTCCTGAGACGAAAGACAGCGGCGATTTGCTACAATTCGCCAACGCATACACCGCCGCGCAAGGCATCTTGCTCGATGCCCTGGTTGAGGGCTATGGCGGTGGAGGAAAGGTTTTCGATTGGTCACTTATTCCAAAAGACATCGCGCGTCGGGCCGTTTTGAGTGGTGGCTTGAACGCACACAACGTTGCTGAAGCCATCGGCCGGGTGACGCCTTACGCCGTCGACGTGTCGAGCGGTGTGGAGGCGTCGCGGGGCGTGAAAGATCACGCCCGCATGACGGCGTTCGTGCATGCAGTGCGTGCTGCCGACGCCGAATAAGCAACCCGCCGGGGCGCCCGCCAAGGGCGGCTCACCGGTAACGCGAAGAGTGACGACCATGTACGATTTTCCTGACGCCCGCGGCCATTTCGGCCAGTACGGCGGTGCCTTTGTGGCCGAAACGCTGATTCATGCGCTCGACGAACTGCGCGAGGCGTACGCCAAGTATCAGCAGGATCCGGCTTTCCTCGAAGAATTCCATTACGAACTGAAGCACTACGTCGGCCGTCCGTCGCCGATCTATCACGCCAAGCGCTGGAGCCGCGAGCTGGGCGGTGCACAGGTGTACCTCAAGCGTGAGGACCTGAACCACACCGGCGCGCATAAAGTGAACAACGTGATCGGGCAGGCGCTGCTCGCGCGTCGCATGGGCAAACGCCGTGTGATCGCGGAGACCGGGGCGGGTCAGCACGGTGTGGCCACGGCGACCATCGCCGCGCGCTTCGGCATGGAGTGCGTGGTCTATATGGGCGCGGAAGACGTCAAGCGTCAGGCCGCCAACGTCTACCGCATGCAACTGCTCGGTGCGACCGTTGTGCCCGTGGAGTCGGGTTCGAAAACCCTCAAGGACGCGCTCAACGAAGCGATGCGCGACTGGGTGACGAACGTCGAAAGCACGTTCTACATCATCGGCACCGTGGCAGGGCCGCATCCGTACCCGATGCTCGTGCGCGATTTCCAGAGCGTGATCGGCGAAGAGTGCAAGGTGCAGATGCCCGAGCTGGCCGGTCGTCAACCGGATTACGTGCTCGCTTGCGTGGGCGGCGGCTCTAACGCCATGGGCATCTTCTATCCGTACATCGATGTGCCGGACGTGAAGCTCGTGGGCGTGGAAGCGGCGGGCGACGGTATCGAGACCGGCCGTCATGCGGCGTCGATCATCGGCGGCACGCCCGGCGTGCTGCACGGCAACCGAACCTATTTGCTGCAAGACGCCAACGGGCAGATCACCGAGACGCACTCGATCTCGGCGGGTCTGGACTACCCGGGCGTTGGCCCCGAGCACGCCTGGCTGCATGACATCAAGCGCGCCGAGTACGTGGGCGTGACCGATACGGAAGCCCTTCGGGCGTTCCATGACTGCTGCCGGATCGAGGGCATCATCCCGGCGCTGGAGTCGAGTCATGCGCTCGCTTATGCGTGCAAGCTGGCGCCGACGCTGCCGAGCGACCAGATCGTGCTGGTCAATCTCTCGGGGCGCGGCGACAAGGACATGCACACCGTGATGGCGCTGGCCAAGCCGGCGCCCGAGGGCGCATAGGCAACCCACAAGCGGCACTGCGAGAGGCCACTGATCCCTTGACCCCTATCCCGAGTTCGCTAGTTCTCTAGTGCGAAAAAGGACACCAGAACCAGCATGACCGATCTGACTGATCGCAAGGCACAAAATGACATCCTCGGGGCCGAGCGTCCCGCGGACGCCACCGAAGCCGCCGCCGCGCGTCTCGAGGCCATGGAAGCGGCCGGCGAGCTGCGCGCGCGTTGGGCGCCGGGCGACATCACATTGCGTCATGCCGACTTCCTGCAACACTTGCACGAACTCGATGACGGTAGCGTCGACCTGATTCTTGCCGATCCGCCGTACGGGCTCGGCAAGGACTACGGCAACGATTCCGACAAGCGCTCCGGCGAGGACTTCCTCGGCTGGACGTACGGCTGGCTCGAAGCGGCGATTCCGAAGCTCGCGCCGCGCGGCTCGCTGTATCTGTTCTGCACGTGGCAGTACGCTCCCGAGCTGTTCGTGTTTCTGAAGCAGCGCATGCTGATGATCAACGAGATCATCTGGGATCGCCGCGTGCCCAGTATGGGCGGCAGCACCCGGCGGTTCTCGTCGGTACACGACAACATCGGCTTTTTCGCGGTCTCGAAGGACTATTACTTCGACCTCGATGCGGTGCGCGTGCCGTATGACGCCGCGACGAAGAAGGCGCGCTCGCGCCGTATCTTCGAGGGCAGCAAGTGGCTGGAACTGGGTTACAACCCCAAGGATCTGTGGTCGATCTCGCGATTGCACCGGCAAGACCCCGAACGCGTCGATCATCCGACGCAGAAACCGCTGCATATCATCGAGCGCATGGTGCTGGCCAGTTGCCCGCCCGGCGGTCTCGTGCTCGACCCGTTCATGGGCAGCGGCACGACTGCCGTGGCTTGCGCGCTGCACGGCCGGCGCTTCGTCGGCTACGAGCTGAACGCGCATTACCACGCGCTCGCCAATCAAAGACTTCAGAGACTTTCCGATCATGTCCCGCATTCAAGCGACGTTCCAAGCCTTGCAAGCGCAGGGTAAAAAGGGCCTCATTCCGTTCATCACCGCCGGCGACCCCGAGCCGGGCTGGACGGTCAAGCTGATGCATGCGCTGGCCGACAACGGGGCCGACGTCATCGAACTCGGTGTGCCGTTCTCCGACCCCATGGCCGATGGCCCGGTCATTCAGCGCGCCTCCGAGCGTGCCCTGGCCCGTGGCGTGAGCCTGGCCGAAGTGCTCGGCTACGTGGCCGCCTTCCGCCAGACCAACGACCGCACGCCTGTCGTGCTCATGGGCTACGCCAATCCAATCGAAGCGATGGGGCTCGACGCCTTTGCCGAGCGTGCCGCGAGCGCCGGTGTGGACGGCGTGCTGGTCGTCGATTACCCGCCCGAGGAAGCCGAGGCTTATGCGCTCGCCGTGCGGGCCCATGGCATCGATCCGATTTTCCTGCTCGCGCCGACGTCGACCGACGCGCGTATCGCCGCCGTGGCGCGTCAGGCCAGCGGCTATCTGTACTACGTCTCCCTGAAGGGGGTGACGGGCGCAGCAAGCCTGGATATGGACAGCGTTGCCGCGAAAATTCCCCAGATCAAGGCCGCCGCGGCCCTGCCGGTGGGGGTAGGCTTCGGTATTCGCGATGCGCAGACAGCCCGCGCCGTGGCCGGTGTGGCGG
>NZ_JAELTP010000777.1 GCF_016428915.1 Pandoraea sp. ASV26 | reverse complement strand
CTGTGATTCGTGTACGACGCCGCGCCGTTGACGAACCAGCTCGTGTCGGTCAGGTGCGAACCGTACACACCCACGCTCACGCTGTTGACCTTCGACTCGCCCGGCAGTCCCTTGGCCTTCGACTCCTGGTTGCCAAAGCCCAGCGAACCACCCACCAGCGTGTTCTGACCCACGCGCTTGTCGACACCGATCGCGCCGTCCAGACCCTTCACGTCGAACTTCATGCCGTCGCCGCGCTGGCTGGACGTACCGCCATTGAACGACGCCCAACCCGCGATGCCGTTATCCGACACCATCGCACCGGTCGTCGTCTTGTCGTCGAACATCGAGCCACCGGCGATCATGCGCGTTTGCATGCCGCGCTGGAACGACGTCGCTGCCGCTTGCGCTGCCACCGC
>NZ_JAELTP010000776.1 GCF_016428915.1 Pandoraea sp. ASV26 | reverse complement strand
GGTTACTACAATACTTGTGAGTCCGGATGTCTAACAGTTTGCTCAAAAGTTGGCATACTGACTTCTTAAAGTCTTCTACACAGGCGCCATTCTAGCTACCGGTGTTGTCTATGCTTCTAGCAAGGCCGAAGGCGAAGCGGCTTTCCGCCTGCCACTCGGTCTGCAACTCATACCTCCGGTCATCATCATCACAGGCGCCTTGTTCATCCCCGAATCGCCACGATGGCTGACCATGGGGGGGCAAAAGGAGAAAGCGGCTCAAATTCTTGCAAAGTACCACGGTGGTGGTGACATGCAGCACCCAATGGTTCAGCTGGAACTTCGCGAATTCGAATCTGGAATTGAGCTGCAGAAGGCATCAAGCGTATGGAACTACTGGGCTCTCGTCAAGGACCATAA
>NZ_JAELTP010000775.1 GCF_016428915.1 Pandoraea sp. ASV26 | reverse complement strand
CCCCCCCCCCCCCCCCCCCCCCCCCCCCCCCCCCCCCCCCCCCCCCCCCCCCCCCCCCCCCCCCCCCCGCTCTCCTACCTCCCCCGCGACCTCCTACATCTACTCACCACACGGTTCGTCGGCAGCGTCAGATGTGTATAAGAGTCAGGTAAAGATGCTGTGGCACTCTACAAATGCTAATAAGACTGCAATTTTGTTGTTTGTAAACAATCATACTGGTAAATCCAGCATGTAAGCGCTGTTAAGAGGACCTGTCTCTTATACACATCTCCGAGCCCACGAGACGATATTGTGTATCGCGTATGCCGACTTCTGCTTTAAAAGTGGGGGGGGGGGGGGGGGGGGGGGGGGGGGGGGGGGGGGTGGGGGGGGGGGGGGGGGGGGGGGGGGGGGGGGGGG
>NZ_JAELTP010000774.1 GCF_016428915.1 Pandoraea sp. ASV26 | reverse complement strand
AGTCTGGCCCCCCTAGTCATTTTCTTCGTCTACCATTTCGCCTTCGTCCAAAATCCACCCAGCGGACCTCCCTAAGCCGTTGGTTGTTGCTTTTGCTGATCCGTGGCGCTTGGCGCATAGCTGGCCTGCGCTCTGTTCTTCTTGATAACTTCCTTGACGCGCTCCTCAGCTTCGTCCCAGTCCTCGGTATCGAGGTGGACGAGGTCGATGCCGTATATGTCTGCAATTTTGCTCAGGGCATCGAAGCTCTTCTTGTCGTAGACGAAGCTGATACTGACACCAACACGGCCAAAACGACCTGTACGGCCGATACGGTGCAGGTACGTCTCGGTATCGGGCTCCTCATCATTGCGGCCCTTCATCGGAATATCGTAGTTAATGACCATGGACACACTGGAA
>NZ_JAELTP010000773.1 GCF_016428915.1 Pandoraea sp. ASV26 | reverse complement strand
CCCCCCCCCCCCCCCCCCCCCCCCCCCCCCCCCCCCCCCCCCCCCCCCCCCCCCCCCCCCCCCCCCCCCCTTTTTCACTGATCCGCCCACCACCGACATATACACACCACACGGTTCGTCCCCCCCCCCCCCCCCCCCCCCCCCCCCCCCCCGCTATACGCAACGTCTCTTCGCGGCCACCTACCAGATCCGCGTCGCAAAATGAGCCGGATTTTATACGCAGACCAGTCTCGAGGATTGATGAGCAGGAACTGTCTCTTATACACATCACCGAGCCCACGAGACGATATTGTGTATCTCGTATGCCGTCTACTGCTTGAAAAGGGGGGGGGGGGGGGGGGGGGGGGGGGGGGGGGGGGGGGGGGGGGGGGGGGGGGGGGGGGGGGGGGGGGGGGGGGG
>NZ_JAELTP010000772.1 GCF_016428915.1 Pandoraea sp. ASV26 | reverse complement strand
CACGCACGTGCCCCTCTCCCCCGCCGCGCGCAAGTCGCTCATCTCCGTCGAGAACCTCGCCAAGATTGAGTGCTTCCTCGAAGACGACTTGCTCGTCAACATTACGCACCATGAGCTTGTCCCGCGGCACGTGCTGCTGTCGCGCGACGAGAAGACGGCGCTGCTGAAGCGGTACCGCCTCAAGGAGACTCAGCTGCCGCGCATTCTACAAAAGGATCCGGTTGCGAGGTATCTGGGGCTCAAGAGGGGCCAGGTTGTCAAGATTATTCGCGTTAGTGAGACGGCAGGGCGGTATGCTAGTTATCGATTGTGTGTTTGAGCTTTCGCCCCTCTGATGAGGGAGGGCGCGAGAGAGAGCCACTGGCTGGAGTCAAAGGGGCGTGTTTTTGCATGCAAAAG
>NZ_JAELTP010000771.1 GCF_016428915.1 Pandoraea sp. ASV26 | reverse complement strand
CGAGAATAGAGGCAGATTTGCGTGCAAAAGTCTCGCGCTAGTAATACGTCATCGTACGAGGCCAGTCTGTGTACAAGGTGTTGATGATGATGCTCAGCTAGGCGGAGTCTGAACCAACCAAGCCAATGCACACGCCCCTAGTACATCTGAGCAAAGTACTATTTTTTCCCCCTTGTGCTTTATTAAACGCTCGGCTTGGAAATACGCATTCGTATTCCTCGATCGAAAGAAGCATGGGAAAGGTGTGTGATCCTTTGTCCCATGGCTAAGTTGTGCATGGTTTCTGCTGTAAACACCGCCCTCCAGGTCCACTCACACATATGCATCCGTCAACATTGGGCGCCTCGTTTCACGCCATTATCGCCAAACGCCCTGCCATACGTTCTCTGCCTGCAGAGC
>NZ_JAELTP010000770.1 GCF_016428915.1 Pandoraea sp. ASV26 | reverse complement strand
AGACAGGGCCGCAGGCACTTTCACCATGCACCGTTGCTCTACGAGTATTCGAGATGGAAAGCCCCTGACACGGGAAGGTACATGAATATTCGCTTCTCAACTTTATAGGCATGCTGCTCTCGTAGCCCGGGTTCAAGCTGCAAATATTACTTTGTAAATTCAATAAACCGTTGTATAACGTGTAGTCCGTACAATAATAATCACGATCACTGAAACATGCTTCATCGCCCGGAACCAAGGAAAGCTCGAGCCGTGCCTGACGCTACGCTAGCCCCGACAGGAAAAGCGAACAAGCAGAAAAACTCGATCCCAGAATTAATTAAACCTCTCTCACACACGGTCTGCCCTGGCTAAGGTTGGTAGTGCCTGCAAGGCTTGCCTCAAAAAACACCACCTGTC
>NZ_JAELTP010000769.1 GCF_016428915.1 Pandoraea sp. ASV26 | reverse complement strand
CCCCCCCCCCCCCCCCCCCCCCCCCCCCCCCCCCCCCCCCCCCCCCCCCCCCCCCCCCCCCCCCCCCCCCCCCCCCTTTTCAAGCAGAAGACGGAATACGAGATACACAATATCGTCTCGTGGGCTCGGAGATGTGTATAAGAGACAGCTGCTGGGCAGCTCGAGCAACCCACGGCCCGAGACGCTGCCTGAGGTGACGACCAGCCAACGTGAGGCTCTCGATGCCATTGAGTCTGCGGCCAAGATGTTCCCTGTCTCTTATACACATCTGACGCTGCCGACGAACCGGGGGGTGTGTAGGGGGCGGGGGGGGGGGGGGGCGTGGGAGAGGGGGGGGGGGGGGGGGGGGGGGGGGGGGGGGGGGGGGGGGGGGGGGGGGGGGGGGGGGGGGGGGGGGGG
>NZ_JAELTP010000007.1 GCF_016428915.1 Pandoraea sp. ASV26 | reverse complement strand
GCTTATGCGATAGCGCGGCTTGACCTGCGCTGGCGCGGGCTGATCCTGTCAGCGATCATCGCCTCGTCGATGTTCCCGCTGGTCACGCTGCTCGTGCCGATCTTCCAGATCATGCGCAGTCTGAACCTGCTCAACACCTATGCGGCGCTCGTGCTGCCCTATACGGTGCTGAGCCTGCCTGTATGCACGCTGGTGCTCGTGAGCTTCTTCCAGGCGATTCCGCGCGACCTGGAGAATGCTGCCATGCTCGACGGCTGCACCCGGATTGGCGCACTGGTGCGCATCGTGTTTCCGCTGTCGGCCCCGGGCGTATTCACGGCCGCTATCCTGGCGTTCGTCAACGCGTGGGACGAATTCTTGCTGGCCCTCTCGCTCAATGCCGCGCCGGGGTATCGCACGCTACCGGTTGGCATTACCCTTTATCAGGGCGAATATGCCTTCCCGTGGCCGCTGATCGCTGCGGCGCTGGTCGTGGCGATCGTACCGGTGGCTGCCCTGATGGCGCTGTTCCAGGAGCGCGTCATCGGCGGGCTGACCTCGGGTGGACTCAAAGGATAAGCATGGCGAAAGACGAACACGCAGAGCTGGAAATCCTGGCATTGACGGCCGGCGACTGGCACGTGGAACTGTTGCCCGGGCTCGGCGGCACAGTGCTCACGGCGCGCTGGCACGATCACATGGTGATGCGAGACCGGCGCGGCGAAGCGCTGGGCGACACGCCCGCGCCGGGCATGCAAGCGGGTGTGCCGAACGTGCGCCGCACGGCGAGCTATGCGCTGGTGCCGTATTCGAACCGGGTGCGTGAGGGCGTGTTCACGTGGCAGGGCGAGCGTTTCACGCTGCGCCCGAACTTCGCGGGGGAGCCGCATGCGCTGCACGGATTCGCCTGGCAACGGGCGTGGCAGGTGAGCGAACGCACGGCGAACACGGTGACGATGCAACTTTCGCACGCGGGCGACGCCGACTGGCCGTTCGCCTGCGATGTCACGCAACGTATCTCGATCGACGGCGACACGCTCGAATTCTCGCTGGCGCTCACCAATCGCGATACGCGGGATATGCCGGCGGGTCTGGGTTGGCATCCGTTCTTTCCGCTCACCGACGCGACACGTCTGACGGTGTGCTGGACGGGCATGCTCACCAACGGCGCGGACAAGATGCCGACAGCCGTAGTGCCGGTGCCCGAGACACTTGATTTCAGCCGTGGCCGAGCGTTGCAGGATGTCGTTGTCGACAACTGCTTCACGGGTTGGCACGGCGTGGCGCTTGTCGAAGAGGCTGCGTATCAGATGGAAATTCGCGGTGACGGCACACCCGCCGTGGTGCTCTTTCGCCCGCAAGGCCAGAACTTCTTCGCGTTCGAGCCGGTCTCGCACACCAATGGGGCGCTCAACGGGCTGCCCGGCGGCGAATTCGCCACGGTCGATATGCAGACACTCGCGCCGGGTCAGACGTGCCACGCACGCATGACGATCGCGCTGTCGGCGCGCACGTCGCAAAACGGTTTTACCGGGGGCAGCGCCCTCACGTCACTTCCGCATTAACGTCAGGAATCACCATGACACAGGCAGCAAGCTATCCCAGTCTCGTCAACCGGGTCGTCTTCATCTCGGGGGGGGCCTCGGGCATCGGCGCGTCGCTCGTCGACGCCTTCGTTGGGCAGGGCGCCCGCGTTGCGTTCTGCGACATCGACGCCGCCGCTGGCGCGGCATTGTGCGAGCAATACGACGCGGCCGTGCGCCCTTGGTTCGCCACGTGCGACGTGCGCGACATCGAGGCGCTGCGTCGCGTACTCGACGCCGCCGCTGCCGCACTCGGCCCGATCACCGTGCTAGTGAACAACGCGGGCCGCGACGATCGCCACACGCTTGCCGAGCTCACGCCAGAGCGCTGGAGCGAATGCCTGTCGGTGAACCTGTCGCATCATGTCTTTGCCATCCAGCGCGTAGCACCGGGCATGGCGGCCGCAGGTGGCGGCTCGATCATCAACCTCGGCTCGATCTCGTGGCTGCGCGGCCGTCCGAATCTGGTCGGCTACACCGCGTCGAAGGCCGCCATCAGCGGCATCTCGCGCACGCTCGCCCGCGAGCTTGGCGGTGACAACATTCGCGTCAACGCGCTGCTGCCGGGCGCCGTCGTCACCGATCGTCAGGCAGCGCTGTGGCGCGACGCATCGGCCGATCGCCAATTCATCGATCTGCAATGCCTGAAGTTCTCCGTCGAGCCGAAGCACATCGCCGACATGGCACTTTTCCTCGCCTCGGCGCAATCGGCCGCAGTCACGGGCCAGAGCATGATCGTCGACGCTGGTCTCGCCCAGGTGTCGGTGGTCGGCTGAGCGTTCTCGCCACGCGTGAGCGAACCTGGGGGATGATGCGCACCTGCCGCTGGGCAGCGCATTGACGCCGCGCGCCTCCCGCAACCTGACGTAACAATCTCCGCTAAGCGTTGAAGAAAAGCATTGTCAGTGAACTGTCCCCGAAGGGTTGAGCGGAGGTCCAATTTTTCCAGCGTCAGTTTGCAGATGGCAGCGGGTTTTCCCCGCTGCCATCTGCCGGTCATTCCCTCTAAGATACAGCCGAAGCTGATAGCGCTAACAGTATCTTTATCCAAAAATGTTAGCGGTATCATCCGAACGGTCGAAATTTGACCGTCAAAAGCGCGAGCGGGCGTTGCATAAACGAGCCCGCCAACACAACGTAACGCAAATAACAATATCAGGAGACTCGCATGGCGCATCGCCAGATCAAAGGCTGGGTGGCTGGCCTTGGCTTGTTGGCAGTTGCAGGTGTCGCGCACGCGCAATCGTCGGTGACGATCTACGGTATCGTCGACGCTGCGCTGCAATACGTGAAGTTCGACAAGGGGATAGGGGCCACGGCGAGTGCGGCGAGCGGCAATCTGCAAGCCTCGCGCTGGGGCTTTCGCGGCTCGGAGGATCTGGGCGGCGGCTACCGTGCCAACTTCCAGTTGGAGATGGGTTTTAACACCTACACCGGTGTAGCCGGTGGGGCCACGGAGTGGAATCGCGGTGCGGCAGTGGGGCTGTCCGGGCCGTTCGGCAGCGTCGACGTCGGCTATCTTTACCTGCCGATCTACTGGGCGTTCCTGGGCTCTGACGTCGCGACATACGGCCTGGCCAACCCGGCCGCGATCATGAGCCTCGAGCACTCGGCCACACTGGGCACGTCGGGCACGGGTGGCTTCTACAAGAACTCCATTCGCTACCGCACGCCCGACTATCGCGGCCTGACCGCCGAGCTCGGCTATTCGTTCGGCAGCCAGAACGTCACGGGCCAGACGGCCGACGGCCGTAACATGGGCTTCAACACCCAGTACCGATATGACAAGCTGTGGGTCGGTTATGGCTTCAACCGTTACCAGTACTATGGCGATCTGGTGACGACGACGCCGTACTCGCAACTCACGCAAATTCTGTCGGCGTCCTACGACTTTGGTCCGGTCGTGCTCGGTGGCAACTACCTGTACTCCAAGCGTACCGATCCGACCACGAACTGGTTCGCCTCGGCAGAGATGGTCAACGCGCGCATTCCTCTGACCTACAGCGACGTGAACATCGGCGTTGCGCGTCGGATCGAAGGCAACGGTGCGCGCGCCATGGCGTACAGCCTGGGTTATGTGTACTACCTGTCCAAGCGCACCCAACTGTATGCATATGGCTCGTACATCCAGAACAATGGCAAGTCGACGCAAGGCTTTGGCCTGTTGAACTCGGCCTACGGAACGGTCACGCCGGGCTTCGACCCGGTGGCCTTCACTGCCGGCCTGCGTACGTCGTTCTGACGCTTAGCATTATCGGCACGCAAAAGTTGCACAGCGTGCGAGCCCTGCTGGATGTTGTGATTCAATGCTGCGGCGTGTTCAAGTGCCGTGGCACGGCAGGTGCTCGCGCAAGAACAGCTAAGCGAGGCGATGTGCCACCTTGTGGTCAGTGCACGAATTGATCGGTCCGCCCTGCAAAGCAGAATTGGAAACGCAAAGGGGTTACGTGGAAACCACGTAACCCCTTGCTGTTTGTGGTGGGCCGCAGGACTCGAACCCGCCACCTGATGATTGCAAAGTCATGGAAAATTCTCAGTAAGTGATAGTGATGCATGAGAATCCAATCTACAACCGTCCGGACGCTGACTCCTCAGAAACCAAGCCCGCGGGTTCGCCAAGAATCGTTTGCAGAACGAGGCACCCGCGCCGGACCTTGTTCGTTATAGCTCACCATACGTCACAAACGTTTTTGCAGTGTGTCGAAACGTTTCGAGTGTCGACGCATAGGCGGGGATATTCGGAAGTTACTGAAACGCAAGGCTCGGCACTCCTGCGATGATGGATTCAGTCGTTAGCGCGGCTAAATCCATCCACATCTAAGGAGCCTTTGATGAGCGATTCAAATGACAACGGCGGAAAGCATGGAGGAAGCGACGGTGACGGCGGACTCAACCTCCCCAAGTCGTTGGCGCGTGAAGGGCATGTGGTCTGGTTCCACGAGTACAAGAAGTACCTTGGTTACGCTTGGGACGAGGCAGCGGGAGAGATCAGACGAGCGCACGTGTCCGACCCTGAGCACGCGATTTACTTCGATACGTTCGCGGAAGCGATGGTCGCAACCGACACGTTGATGGGCCCCCGGGTCATTATTCACGCGTCGAAGCGGGGCGAGAAACCGCGGTTGGTGCGGTAGCCTTTGTTGCGGCCCATCCAATGGCGATGGGCCGTTCCAATGGGACATTGGCCGATGAATAACGGGTATGAGTGATAAGAGAAAAAGAGACCAAGCTCGGCGTTAGCTAATTCCGTATCCACCCTCGCCTTTCACTACGCGGCCACCGACTGGCTTTCTGCGTAGTCCTTTTCGCCAAGCAATTGCTTCCGGACGTCCATTTCAGACGGATAGCGTCTGACGTCGAATCGCACGAGACGCACGTTGATGGCCTTCATCACGGCGTCCTTCTTCTCGTCGCGCGTTTTCTGTCGTTGTCGGTCATGTGATGGATCGTCCAATTCGACCGCCGCGACAACTGAAAAATCACGGCGGCATATCACGTAGTCCAGTGAAAGCTGTGCCACTCGATTGAAATGCTGGTGGCTCTTGCTTCGCTTTGTTCTCACGATCCGCTTGACGTCCACCTGAGCCAAGATCACGTAGCCAGGCAAGCTGTTTTCAAGGAGCCGAAAGAATGCTTGTTCGGCACTAGTTAGCGGTTTTACTGCGTAGTACGCCGATGCATCAATTGCATTACCTGTGCCACGAGCTTTGCTTCCAGCGATTCTCGACAGTGTCGCGGCAACGATGACTAGAAGAAATAGAGCGAGCGCCCCCCAGACCATATGAATGTCTCCATCATGAAAAGTAAAGTGGGGGGCACTTTTGTAAAACTGGCTAACAACGAGACACCGTCGCTGAATCTTTGCGCGTTTGATCGCTGTTGGTGGGCAACCGACCTACTATGCCCTTTTCTTGAAGGGAATAATTTCGGCGGTACGCCTAATCTCCACCGGTTGTTCCATTTCGCTGCCCGCTTGAGGATGGTTTCGAGAAAGCAAGTCCCGTCCTCCGAAGTGCGGCTTGATCTTCGCGAGCGCTATGCCTGTAGTTGTCTAACAGGGCAAGCTCTTCATTAGGCAGCGTCGATTGCACCGGGCCAGCGTGTTTGCCTGTCAACACTTACAGAACGTCAATGCCGGCTTCGGCTACCGCCGAAAAGTACGTCGAACTCGCACTGTTTGCGTCTGTTTCGTACCTCGTTTGAGCCCTTCGCGTTACGCCTGCGAGACACGCTAATTGATCCTGTTCCAGGCAAAGGCGTCGACGTTCCTCTCGCCATCGCTATCCAACTGAATTCATATTCGGAGGCTTCCCATATAAGTGGGACACATGTGTTACCAAGATGCTTTGGAGACACTTTTGTCTCGTCACCGCAACTTCATACAGGCGGAGTCTTTATGTCCAGTAAAAAGAGCTCACCATCCGCGACGTCACCCGACGCCCAGGCGCGTGCTTACGACATGCGAACGGCGCAATGCGTCATCCGGCAAGAGACGAGCGATGGCCTTCGATCCGTTGTTGGCGTCCGATCTTTCTGATTACGGGCTTCCAGGTACCTGAGGGGTCTTGACGATGGTTGCCATGTACCGTTCTCGATAGCGCACTGTACCGAAAACGTCCCTTTGACCAACCACAAAGACAAACGGGCTACGTGAAAATCACGTAACCCGTTGTTTTATTTGGTGCCGGCTGCAGGACTCGAACCCGCCACCTGATGATTACAAATCAACTGCTCTACCAGATGAGCTAAGCCGGCGAAGTCGCGTATTGTAACCGATTCATCGGTCACTGCGGCTACCTGGTGGTAAAAATTCGTCCGTCGATGCGGGCAATCAGGGCGATGCTCAAAGGCGCCGCCCCGCTCCCCCGCTATCGCGAATTACTTCACCACCTTCAAGTGAGCACGTCCGGCATTCCCCCCCGCCGGAGCACTACCGCCCGGTCGCGGCGGTTCCGGATCGTCGTCGCCCGGCGACTGCACCGACGGCACGGCTTCCAGCTCCGTCCCCTCTTCCGCAGACGCCTGCTTGTCGACCGGGAACGCCATCCCCTGACCATTCTCGCGAGCATAAATCGCCAGCACGTTCGGCACCTGCACTTCTACCTTCTGTGAGATGCCGCCGAAGCGAGCGCTGAATTCAATCCAGTCGTTACCCATCTGCAATCCGCTCGTGGCGTCGAAGCTGATGTTCAGCACGATCTCGCCATCTTTCACAAACTCTCGCGGAACTCGCGTCTTGGCATCGACATGCACGGCCAGATACGGGGTATATCCGTTATCGGTACACCACTCGTACAGCGCGCGCAGAAGATAAGGCTTGGTAGACGTTTCAGGCATATGACCAACTCATCCCGCCGCGAAACCCGCTCACCACACTCGGCAAGCCAGCTTCGCCAGCGGGCAAATCAACGCATTAGCGACGCATGACCTTCTCGGACGGCGTCAGCGCTTCAATGTACGCCGGACGGCTGAAAATCCGCTCGGCATACTTCATCAACGGCGCAGCATTCTTCGACAACTCAATGCCATAGTGATCCAGACGCCACAGCAGCGGCGCAATCGCCACGTCGAGCATCGAGAACTCTTCGCCCAGCATGTACTTGTTCTTCACGAAAATCGGCGCAAGCTGCGTCAGACGATCGCGGATCGCTGCACGCGCCTTCTCGTGCGTCTTCTCAGCCGCCTTGCCCTTCTCGTTCTCAAGCGAGCTGACATGCACAAACAGCTCCTTCTCGAAATTGAACAGGAACAGGCGCGCACGCGCACGCTGCACCGGATCGGCCGGCATCAACTGCGGATGCGGGAATCGCTCGTCAATGTACTCATTGATGATGTTCGATTCGTACAGAATCAGGTCACGCTCGACAAGAATCGGCACCTGACCGTACGGGTTCATCACCGCAATGTCTTCCGGCTTGTTGAACAGGTCGACGTCACGGATTTCAAAATCCATGCCTTTTTCGAACAGAACCAGCCGGCAACGCTGGGAGAAGGGGCACGTAGTGCCCGAGTACAAAACCATCATAGCGCGTCTTCCTTAAAAACCAACGGGGCCGGGGCGGGAAACCGACGCTTCCCAAACCCTGGCCCCGTCGTACAGACGTTATTTTACTTCACGTCCTTCCAATAGGCCGCATTCAGGCGCCAGGCAAGTACCGTAAAGAGTCCCAAGAACAACAAAACCCAGACACCCAACTGCCGGCGCGTGCGTTGCGCCGGTTCTGACATCCAATCCAGATAAGATACCAGATCAGCCACGGCAGAATCGAATTCCACCGGTTTCATCGTCCCCTGAGTGATCTGCACGTACTGCGCCGGACCATGCTCCGCGCCCTCCACATGCTTCAATTCACGCTGCCCCTGCAACTGCCACAGCGGGTTCGGCATGCCCACATTCGGGAACGCCAGATTGTTCCAACCCGTCGGCCGGCTATCGTCCCGATAGAACGTACGCAAGTAGGTGTACAGCCAGTCCGTACCCCGCGCCCGCGCCTCCACCGACAAATCCGGCGGCGCCGCACCAAACCAATCCTTGGCATCCGCCGTGCGCATCGCCACAGTCATCGTCTCGCCAATCTTGTCCGTCGTGAAAAGCAGGTTGTTCTTGATCTCCGCTTCCGACAATCCCAGATCCGTCAGGCGCGAATACCGCATCGACGCCGCCGAATGGCAGTTCAGACAGTAGTTCACGAACAGCTTCGCCCCGCGCTGTAGCGAAGCCAGATCGTCGATCCGGTTAGGCGCCGTGTCGAGCGTCACACCCTCTTCAGCGAAAGCCGGCGCCGTGAAACCACTCAAAAGCGCCAGGATAAGCAACAGTTTTCTCATCTTGATATCCCTAGTCGTCGTTTGCGTGCGTTCAGTGCGCCGCGAAGGTCACGCGCTCCGGCACCGGCTTGAACGTGCCCCGTTTGCTCCAGAGCGGCATCAGCCAGAAGAATCCGAAGTAGTAAAGCGCGCCGATCTGCGAGATCGCCGTCTTCACGGGCGTCGGTTCCTGAATGCCCAGATACCCCAACACGGCAAAAATGACGACAAGAATACCCAACAGCACTTTGTGGAAGCCCGGACGGTAACGAATCGACCTCACCGGGCTATGGTCCAGCCACGGCAGGAAGAACAGCGTCACCACGGCACCGCCCATGACCACCACGCCCCAGAACTTGGCTTCGATCAGATACATCGCCAGCAACAACAACACCACGCCGCCAGACGCCGCGACCTTCGTGGTCGCCGCCGCCCGGCCCTTGATCCACCAGACGGCCGTGACGATCACCGCCAGCGCCATGAGCACGTGCTTGAAGTCGTCGGTCGTGGCGCGCAACATCGAGTAGAACGGCGTGAAATACCACACCGGAGCGATATGCGGCGGCGTCTTGAGCGGATCGGACGGGATAAAGTTGTTCGCTTCCAGGAAGTATCCGCCCATCGTCGGCGCGAAGAACACGATCGCCGAGAACACCATCAGGAACACACCCACGCCCATGATGTCGTGCACCGTGTAATACGGATGGAACGGAACGCCGTCGAGCGGCCGGCCGTTGGCGTCTTTCTTGTCCTTGATCTCGATGCCGTCGGGATTGTTCGACCCGACTTCGTGCAGCGCGATGATGTGCGCGACGATCAGCCCGATCAGCACCAGCGGAATGGCGATCACGTGGAACGCGAAGAAGCGGTTGAGCGTGGCATCGGACACCACGTAATCGCCGCGAATCCACAGCGACAGGTCCGGGCCGATGAACGGGATCGCCGAGAACAGATTTACGATCACCTGCGCGCCCCAGTACGACATCTGCCCCCATGGCAGCAGATAGCCCATGAACGCTTCGGCCATCAGGCACAGGAAGATGAGGCAGCCGAACACCCAGACCAGCTCTCGCGGCTTGCGGTACGAGCCGTACAGCAGCCCGCGGAACATGTGCAGATACACCACGACGAAGAACATCGACGCGCCCGTCGAGTGCATATAGCGGATGAGCCAGCCCCAGGGCACCTCGCGCATGATGTACTCGACCGACGCAAACGCGAGAGTGGCGTCGGGCTTGTAGTTCATCACCAGGAAAATACCGGTGAGGATCTGGATCACCAACACCAGCATGGCCAGCGATCCGAAGAAATACCAGAAATTGAAATTCTTGGGCGCGTAATACTCGGACGCATGCTCTCGCCAGAGCTGGGTGAGCGGAAACCGACGGTCGATCCAGCCCAGCAAGCCCGTCGTGTCGACCTGTTTGTCGGCGGCCATTTACGCTTCTCCTTTTTCGTCTTTACCGATCACGATCTTGGTGTCGTTCACGAACATGAAACGAGGAACGTCGAGATTCTTTGGCGCCGGTTTGTTCTTGAAGACGCGGCCCGACATATCGTAGGTGGAACCATGGCACGGGCACAGGAAGCCCGGATCGTGGCCCAGCGCGGCATTGGTGTCCGCCTGATAGGGGCCGGATGGGATGCAGCCGAGATGGGTACAGATGCCGACGACCACGAGCAGATCTTTCTGCTCGGTGCGCGCGCGAAACGCGTTCTTGCAATAGTCGGGCATCGGGTAGGAAAACGTTTCCTTGGAGTCCGGATCAGCGAGTTCTGCCGTCACTTTGGACAGCGAAGCCATCTCGTCCGGCGTGCGGCGCACGATCCACACAGGCAGACCACGCCACGCCACGGTCATCTTCTCACCGGGCTTGAGATTGCTGATGTCGGCCTCGACCGGCGCCCCGCCTGCCTTGGCGCGCTCCGAGGGTTCGAGGGAACTGACGAAAGGAACCAGTGTTGCAACGCCGCCCACGCCTCCAGCTACGGACGTCGCAATCAACAGATTCCGGCGGCTACTGTCGACGGCCTTTTCTTGATTGTCACTCATCACAAGCCCCACACGGTTGAATTGGTATTTCCGTCAACCTGAAATCATACGCGAGCGTAAATGCCTGAAACAACGGCAAAACGCCCCAGTCTCCTAGTGGTTTTCGCGTATTTTCAAAGGATTAACGTACCCTGCGGGTGGCTGGCGCTCACCCGGGGTTTCGCTTCTGGGATGCTGCACGAGAATCGCTATGATCGCCGCTTTCGTTGACGCGTGCACGACATTTAGTCATCATTTTCCCTGTCTCGTCCCGGTAACATCTTGCGCAGCCTGTGGCAATCGCGTGACATTGGCTTGACGTTACCGATGCCGCTGCCGTGCGGCCCGCATGGAATTACCGGTCAATCAATGCCAATTCGTGAGGGCTGACGCAGCGATGCTGCCTCCGGTCACTCATCAAAACAGCGGAGGAATGGCATGAGCTTCATGTCGGAATTCAAGGAATTTGCCGTCAAAGGCAATGTGATCGACCTGGCCGTCGGTGTGATTATCGGCGGCGCCTTCGGCAAGATCGTCGATTCGATCGTCAAGGACCTGATCATGCCGGTCGTCGGCGCGATCTTCGGTGGGCTGGATTTTTCGAGCAAGTTCATCCTGCTCGGGAGCATTCCAGCGGACTTCAAGGGCAATCCGACATCCTACGCTGACCTGACCAAAGCCGGTGTGGCCGTCTTCGGTTACGGCAATTTCATCACCGTCGCCCTCAACTTCCTGATTCTGGCCTTCATCATCTTTCTGATGGTCAAGCAGATCAACCGGCTCAAGCGCCCGGCACCGGAAGCCCCGGCCGCTCCGGCGCCCACCCCGGAGGACATCGTTCTGCTGCGCGAAATCCGCGACAGCCTCAAGAAACAGAACGGGTAATTACCGCGAGGCGGCCTCGCGCCGCCCCTGCCGGTGTGCGTGCAGGTCAGGCCGGGTTCGGCATATCGAAGAACCGATGCTCAAGCCCGAAGCGCGCCGCGACGTGCTCGCCAACGGCTTTGGCACCGCCGCGCTCGGTCGCATGATGCCCCGCCGCCAGATATCCCGTCCCGCTTTCGAGCGCGAGATGCTGGGTCGGCTCGGACACTTCGCCGCTGATATACACGTCGGCCCCGGCCGCGATCGCCGCCTCGAAGAAGCCTTGCGCCCCACCGGTGCACCACGCGACACGGCGCACTTCCCGGGTCGGCTCCCCGAGCATCAGGGGCGCACGCCCCAGCCGGGCTTCGACGTGCGCTGCCAGCGCCGCCAGTGTCGTCGGCTGCGCCGGTGCCCCCAGCCATCCGAGCTGATCCGGACCGAAACGGCCGCCATCGTCGACGAAACCCAGCAACTTGCCGAGTTGCGCGTTATTCCCCAATTCGGGATGCGCGTCGAGTGGCAGGTGGTAGGCGAACAGGTTGATGTCGTGACCGATCAGCACGCCAAGACGACGCCGCTTCATCCCGGTAATGCGGGCATCTTCGTTCTTCCAGAAATAACCGTGATGGACGAGAACGGCATCGGCGCCCCAGTCGCGGGCGGCTTCGAGGAAAGCCAGGCTGGCAGTCACGCCACTGGCGATTTTTCGGATGTTGCTGCGCCCCTCGACCTGTAGGCCGTTCGGGCAGTAATCGCGAAATTGCGCGATTTGCAGGGTATCGTTCAGATACAATTCGAGTTCAACACGATTCATATAAGGTCTCGCTCTTTCATGCTCAGACGCTTCTGGCTACTGTTCGCGCAAGCGGTCACCGTGCTGCTTGCGTTGCTCTTCATCATCGCCACTCTCAAACCTCAGTGGCTGCAACGCCAGGGTTCGTTCGGCAAGCAACTCGCCAATCCGATCATCGCCTTGCAGGAAGTCGCGCCGAGTCTGTCGGACAAGCCGGCCACCGGCTCGTATGCCGATGGCGCTCAAAAGGCCATGCCCGCGGTCGTCAGCATTTTTTCCAGCAAGGAACAAAAGCAGAATCGCGATCCGCGCCTCGATGATCCGCTGTTCCGTTATTTCTTCGGCGACGGCGGCGGCACGGTGCGGCAAGATCCGGTGTCGAGCCTCGGCTCGGGTGTGATTGTGAGCAGCGAAGGCTATATTCTCACGAATCATCACGTGGTGGACGGCGCCGACGAGATCGAAGTCGCCCTCGCCGACGGCCGCAAGGCCCGCGCCAAGCTGGTCGGCAGCGACCCGGAAACCGATCTGGCCGTCCTCAAGATCACGCTCGACAACCTGCCCGCCATTACGCTCGGCCGCATGGATCAGGTGCGTGTGGGCGACGTGGTGCTCGCGATCGGCAACCCGTTCGGCGTCGGTCAGACGGTCACGATGGGCATTATCAGCGCACTGGGCCGCAATCACCTCGACATCAGCACGTTCGAGAACTTCATTCAGACCGATGCCGCGATCAACCCCGGTAACTCGGGCGGCGCGCTCGTCGACGTGAACGGCAACCTGCTGGGCATCAATACGGCGATCTACTCACGTAGCGGCGGCAATATGGGCATCGGCTTCGCGATTCCCGTGTCGACGGCCCGCTCGGTGCTCGAGAGCATCATCACGACCGGCGCGGTCACGCGTGGCTGGGTCGGCGTGGAGCCGCAGGACATCACCTCGGATATCGCCGAGTCGTTCGGTCTGCAACAGGACTCGGGCGTCATCATCGCGGGGGTTGTGCAGGGCGGGCCGGCTGACAAGGCAGGCGTTCAGCCGGGCGACATCCTGACCAAGGTGAACGACGCGTCGATTCGCGACACGACTGAGCTGCTCAACGTCATCGCCCAGATCAAGCCGGGCACGCAGGCCAAGCTGCACGTCACGCGCAAGAAGAAGGAACTGGACCTGACCGTGATGATCGGCAAGCGCCCGCCGCCGCCCAAGCGTCCGGCGCAGGACGAAGACGACGGTAGCGACGACAACAGCGCCGACTGATAACGTCAGGCTCGCGGATGGACAAAACGGCTGCGCTTCGGCGCGGCCGTTTTCGTTTGGGCACGTCGGATGTCAGTGCCTCCTCGCTCATCGCTCTCGAGGCTTCGGCACCCTCGCACCCTCGGCACCTTCGCACCCTCAGCGCCTTCAATCACGATCGCCCCACCACTACCTGCCCGTCGCCGCCAATAAAAAAGCACGGGCCAGGCCCGTGCTTTCGTTTGCATGCTTGCGTGTCGCGAACTATCTGCGATGACACCTCAGGGGACGAGGAGACGTTACGGCGTCGCCTCTCCGTTCCCTTCGCTGCCTTCATCCTCCGTGCGCCCCTGCTTGACGAAGAGCCGCGCGGCGATCAGGCCCAGTTCATAGAGGACGATCAGCGGAATAGCCAGCATCAGTTGCGAAAGGATGTCCGGCGGCGTGACAACGGCGGCCAGCACAAAAGCGCCAACCACCACGTACGGCCGAATCTGCTTGAGCTTTGCGATGCTCACCACGCCCATGCGCGCCAGCACCACCACGACCACCGGCACTTCGAAGGTCACACCGAAGCATAGGAACATCGTGAGGACAAAACTCACGTAATTGTCGATATCGGTGTTCATCTCCGCGCCCAATGGCGCGTTGTAGTGCGCCATGAAGTGGAACACGGTCGGGAACACCAGGAAGTAGGCGAACGCCATGCCGAGCAGGAACAGCGTGTAACTGCTCACCACGAGTGGCATCACCAGCTTCTTCTCATGCTGGTACAACCCCGGCGCCACGAACGCCCATGCCTGATACAGCACGACAGGCAACGCAACGACGAACGCGACCAGCATCGTGACCTTCATCGGCACGAAGAACGAGCCGGTGATGTCCGTGACGATCATCTTGCCGCCAGCCGGCAGCGATTGCATCAGCGGGCGGGAGAGCAGACGGAAGATGTCCGGCGCCCAGTAGACCAGCGAGAGGAACACGACTATCACCGCCGCACCCGCGCGAATAATGCGATTGCGCAACTCGACCAGATGCGAGATGAAAGTCTCTTCGGTACCCCCGTCGGGGATTTGCTTGTCGTCGCTCACGTCGACTTATCCAGGAATGATGCCGGCAGCACAGTGCCAGATGGCGGGAAGTTCGGTGCGCAAGCGCCTCAGAAGAACTTGACGGGCCGGCGTAGCTTGGCCGGCGTATGGCGTGCCACGCGCGCCGCGCCCGACTGCACCCGCGTACGCGTGATGCTGGCCTGCTTGAACCACATCGGCGTGGCTGCCCGACGCACGCGCCAGTTGCGGCGCTTGGTCGACGTGCGGATCCCCGACGTCACAACAGGCTCTGCGAGATAGCTGTCGGAATATCCGGTCGCCGCATCCGTGCCGCCACCGGCGATCTCGCCAGACGACGTTCCCGTGGCACTCGCCCAAGCCTCGTTGAGCGACGCTTCCTGCTCGTGCAGTTGCTTCTGAACGGTGCTCTGCGCGGTGCGAGCCGCGTCCTCGAACTGCGTGCGCATGTTGCGCAGCTCGTCGAGTTCCATCTCGCGGCTCACTTCGGCCTTCACATCGTTGATGTAGCGCTGCGCGCGACCGAAGAGCGCGCCCGCCGTGCGGGCCACTTTCGGCAAGCGCTCGGGACCGATCACGACCAGCGCGACAACGCCGATCAACATCAGTTTGGAAAGACCGAGATCGATCATGTCGACGCCGGCTTAGCCTTGCTTGTGATTGCTCGCGTCCTTGGCCTGCACGTCGATGGTGGTCGAATCGCGCAGTTCCTTGGCAGCAGCCGGGTCGTCCTTGGCGGCCGGGGCAGCTTCGCCCTCCTTCATGCCGTCCTTGAAGCCCTTTACTGCGCCACCCAGATCGCTGCCCATGTTACGCAGCTTCTTGGTGCCGAACACCATCATCACGATCACCAGCACGATCAGCCAGTGCCAAATACTCAACGAACCCATGACCACTCTCCTTGCGTTTCACCACCCCTGCCGCTTCGCGACGGGGCCTAGTCGGGGCGCTTTGTGTCGACCCCGCGACTGCAACAACAGTGCCCCATTGTGGCACATCGCGCGTTACGTCCTGCATCGTAACCGGGCCGGACGCCGGGTAGAAATAAATGTTTCGTGAAACCTTTCCCTGCGCGGTATTGCTGCACGATTCTACAAAATGACGCGACAATTCGTCACGTCACCCTGCCACCGTCACTTACATGCGCTTCCACGGCCGCGGACCGGCCAGAATGTGCATGTGAAGATGATAAACCTCCTGGCCGCCGCCGGGCCCGGTGTTCATCACCACCCGGAAGCCATTGCCGTCGATATTCGACGTATCGCCGTCAAAACGGTAGCCCTGTTCGGCCGCCAGCGTCGGCGCGAGCAGCATCATCTTGCCGAGCAGCGCCTGATCGTCGGGCTGGCAGTCCTGCAATGTGGCAATGTGCTTGCGCGGCACCATCAGCAGATGCAGGTCGGCGGCCGGATTGATGTCCTTGAACACCACGACGTCGTCGTCGGCATACACCTGTGCGCTCGGGATCTGCCCGGCAATAATCTTGCAGAAGATACAGTTATCGTGCGTCATGCGTATGTCTTCCTCTCGAAGGCTCGAATGGATCGAAGCGCGCCCCGAAGCGGCTCAGGCGCGCGCAGCGTACATGGGCTTGTTGTCGTTCAGATAGAGCCAGCCCTTGACGATTCGGTACAGCGTCCAGATGCCGAGCACCCAGAGAATCGCGAAGCCGACCATGACCACGGCGAGCGCCACACCAAGCACACCCCACGCCACCGACCACCAGAAGGTGCGAATCTGCCACGTGAAATGCGAGGCGTAGAGCGTGCCGGTCGCGTCGTCGCGCTTGATGTAATTGATGATGATGGCCACGATCGCGGTCACACCGCCCGTGAGCCAGAACAGCGCATAGAGCGCGTAGAGCACGTGCGTGAGCTTGCGCAAGGCGCGCTCCTGCTCGGCGCTCGGGGCGCTGGCGATGTACGGATGGTCCGTGCTGCCGGGTGAGCCGGTGGTGCCGGGGGTCTGCGGATCGTTCATGAGGCGTTTCCTCGCATGAGCCTGCCCGCCGCATGCCCTAAATGAGCCATGCCGGGCATCGGGTCATCCGGGCATGGGGGCATGAGGGGCAAAGGGGGCGTCAGTCCGCGTGTTCGCCGCGCGTGCCGCGCTGCGCCTTCTCGGTGAGTCCCGACAACCCCTCGCGACGCGCCAGCTCGGCGAGCACGTCGTTCGGGCTCAGGTCGTGATGGGCGAGCAGCACCATGCAGTGAAACCACAGATCAGCCGTCTCGTTGACGAGCTTCTGGCGCAGGTTGTCAGTCCCGCCAATGCGGATGTCCTTCGCTGCGAGCACCACTTCGGTGGCTTCTTCGCCGATCTTCTTGCAGATGGCGTCGTCCCCCTTGTGGAACAGGCGCGCGACGTACGACTTGTCGGGATCGCCCCCTTTGCGCGAGGCGATCACTTCGGCAACACGCTCGAGCGTATCGTTCATGGTGCTCACTTGTAGATCTTGTGCGGGTCTTTGAGCACGGGTTCGACGGTGGCCCACTGGCCATCCTCGACACTGCCCTCGAACTTCTGGAAAAAGCAGGAATGACGACCGGTGTGGCAGGCAATCCCATCGATCTGCTCGACCTTGAGCAGCACCACGTCTTCGTCGCAATCCAGACGAATCTCATGCACCTTCTGCACGTGGCCCGATTCCTCGCCCTTGTGCCACAGGCGTTTGCGCGAGCGGGAGTAGTAGACGGCTTCGCCCGTCTCGACCGTGCGCGCGAGCGCTTCACGGTTCATCCAGGCGAACATCAGCACGTCGTTGCTGCCGACTTCCTGCGCGATCACGGGCACGAGGCCCTGCGCGTCCCAACTTACCTTGTCCAGCCAGTCT
This sequence comes from Pandoraea sp. ASV26, assembly GCF_016428915.1. GTDB lineage: Bacteria > Pseudomonadota > Gammaproteobacteria > Burkholderiales > Burkholderiaceae > Pandoraea. Next base: position 77,436 of record NZ_JAELTP010000007.1, on the reverse strand, counting down.
TGCGTCATGATCCGTCGATTCCCGTTCAGAGCCGCACCGAAATGCCCTTGTCGGCCATGAAGCGCTTCGCTTCGCCAACGGTGTACTCGCCGTAATGGAAGATACTCGCGGCGAGGACGGCATCTGCATGGCCTTCGGTCACGCCATTGGCCAGATCGGCCAGCGACCCCACACCGCCCGAGGCGATCACGGGAATGCTGACGGCGTCCGACACGGCGCGCGTGAGCGCCAGATCGAAGCCGCTCTTCGTGCCGTCGCGGTCCATGCTGGTGAGCAGGATTTCGCCAGCGCCAAGCGCCTCGACCTGCTTCGCCCAGGCGACCGCTTCCAGTCCGGTACCCTTGCGGCCACCGTGCGTGAAGACTTCCCAGCGCGGCGCTTCGCCGTCGGCGGAGACACGCTTGGCGTCGATCGCCACCACAATGCACTGCGAGCCGTGCTTGGCCGCCGCGTCGGCCACCAGTTGCGGATTCGCCACGGCCGACGAGTTCATGCTGATCTTGTCCGCACCGGCGTTGAGCAGGCGGCGCACGTCGGCCACCTCGCGCACGCCACCGCCCACGGTCAGCGGAATGAAGACCTGCGCGGCCACCGCTTCGATGATCGGCAAGATGAGATCGCGCCCGTCCGAGGTCGCCGTGATGTCGAGGAACGTCAGTTCGTCAGCGCCCTGCTCGTCATAGCGGCGGGCGATCTCGACGGGGTCGCCCGCGTCGCGAAGTTCGACGAAATTGACACCCTTGACTACACGGCCGGCCGTCACGTCCAGACACGGGATGATGCGTTTAGCGAGAGCCATGATGATGGCAGGCGAGGCGGCCGTAGCCGGGATCTCGCTTATGCCGCTCCTCCGGAAAGCTCGTCGGCACGCGTTTGCGCCGTCGAGAAATTCAGGTCGCCCGAGTAGATCGCGCGGCCGCAGATAACGCCTTCGATACCTTCACGCTCGACCTCGCACAGCGCATCGATATCGTCCAGATTCGACAAGCCGCCGCTGGCGATCACCGGCACGGTCACCGCTTGCGCGAGACGCACCGTCGCATCGATGTTGATGCCCTGGAGCATGCCATCGCGGCCGATGTCGGTGTAGATGATCGACTCGACGCCGTAATCCTCGAACTTGCGCGCCAGATCCACGACTTCGTGGCCGGTGAGCTTGCTCCAGCCGTCGGTGGCGACCTTGCCGTCCTTGGCATCGAGGCCGACGATGATATGTCCGCCGAACGCGGTGCAGGCGTCCTTCAGGAAGCCGGGGTTCTTGACCGCCGCCGTCCCGATGATGACGAACGACAAGCCGTCATCGAGGTAACGTTCGATGGTATTCAGGTCTCGAATGCCGCCGCCCAATTGCACGGGAATATCGGCGCCGACTTCCTGAATGATGGCGCGGATGGCCGCTTCATTGCGCGGCTTGCCGACGAATGCACCGTTCAAGTCCACCAGATGGAGGCGGCGCGCGCCTTGCTCGACCCAATGTCGAGCCATGGCAGCAGGGTCCTCCGAGAATACGGTGGCTTGATCCATGTCGCCTTGTTTAAGGCGAACACATTGACCGTCTTTAAGGTCGATGGCCGGAATGAGCAGCATAGGCAATCGTGAAACGTCGCTAGTGGGAAGTAAAAGAAATTCGCAAATTACGCGGACAACACAAAACCGACCCCTGCCTTGCCGGGCACCGGCACATCGGGGTCGGATTCGTCAACATGACACACAGTATAAGCCGGGATGGCGAGTCCGCTCAGAGAGGAACCTGGACGCAGACGCACCACTCCGGTCACGATCAGGGCTTCCACTGCGCAAAATTACGATACAGGGCAAGGCCGGCCTGGGCGCTCTTCTCCGGGTGAAACTGGGTGGCGAAGATATTATCTTGGGCCACTGCACAGGTAAAGGGCGCGCCATAGACCGTCTCGCCGGCCGTCAGTTCGGGCTTGCCGGGCACAACGTAGTAGCTGTGCACGAAGTAAAAATAGCTGTCGTCGGGCACACCGGACCAGATCGGATGGTCTTGCGTCTGACGCACGCGATTCCAGCCCATCTGCGGCACCTTGAAGCGCGAACCGTCGTCCTGCACCTGACCTTCGAGATCGAAGCGCACCACGCGGCCCGGCAGCAGGCCGAGCGCCGGCGTGTTGCCTTCATCGGACACGTCGAACAGCATCTGCTCGCCCACGCACACGCCGAACATCGGTTTGGTCGCCGCGGCCTCGACGACCGCTTCACGCAAACCCGACTCGTTCAGGCAGCCCATGCAGTCTCGCATCGCCCCCTGCCCCGGCAGCACCACGCGGTCGGCGGCGCGAATCTGCGCGGCGTCGCTGCTGATGCTCACGTCGGCTTCCGGCGCGGCCGCACGCAGCGCCTGATAGACCGAGCGCAGGTTGCCCATTCCGTAGTCGACAATCGCAATCTTATTCATCTCAAACCCGGCAGCAGTATTTTCAAACCATCGATAATGAATTCCACGGCCAGCGCCGAGAGAATCAACCCCATCAGACGCGTGCCGATGTTGATGCCCGTGCGCCCAAGCCAGCCTTCGATACGCCCGGCACTGCGCAACGCCACCCAACACACCGCCCCCACGCCCACACCGATCGCCACAAGCGCCAGAATCTGCACCCAGCCGTGCGCGCGGCCCGAGTAGATGATCACGGTACTGATCGTGCCCGGACCGGTGAGCAGCGGAATCGCGAGCGGCACCACGGCGATATTCGGCCGCTCTTCCGCCTCATGACGCTCCTCCGCCGTCGAACGCGTGTTCCCCGTCTGCGCGTTGATCATGTTCACCGCCATGAGCAACATGATGACGCCACCGCCCACTTCCAGCGAGGCAATCGAGATGCCGAAGAAGCGGATGATCGCTTCACCGAACAGGCCCGAGCCGGCGACCACCAGCGCCACGGCTATCGCGGCGACGTCGATGGTATGGCGCTTCTCCTGGCGTGTCTGCGAAGACGTCAGGCTGATGAACAGCGGGATCGCCCCAAGCGGGTTGATCAGGGCCAGCAGCGAGATGAAGAATTTGAAGGCGTCGAGCGTCATAAGGGGCACACGGCGCCGGCATGCGGCCGGTCGATGATGCGTCGCAGGGGGCGCCGATCTTTCGGACCGGCGGGCTATCCTATCCGGCAGGCAGCGCCGGCCAGTCTCGCGTTACAGGCTTCCCTTCGTGGACGGCACGACACCCGCGGCACGCGGATCGATCTCGACCGCCATGCGCAGCGCGCGGCCGAACGCCTTGAACACCGTTTCGCACTGGTGATGGGCGTTGATGCCGCGCAGATTGTCGATATGGAGCGTGACGCCCGCGTGATTCACGAAGCCACGGAAAAATTCGATGGTGAGGTCGACGTCGAAATTGCCAACCCGTGCGCGCGTGAACGGCACATGGAATTCGAGACCGGGACGGCCGGAAAAATCGATCACCACGCGCGAGAGCGCTTCGTCGAGCGGCACATAGCTGTGACCGTAACGCACGATGCCCTTCCGGTCGCCGATGGCTTTCGCAACCGCCATGCCCAACGTGATGCCGACGTCTTCCACCGTATGGTGATCGTCGATGAAGGTGTCGCCCTTGGCTTCGACATCCATGTCGATGAGGCCGTGGCGCGCGATCTGGTCGAGCATGTGGTCCAGAAACGGCACGCCGGTATCGAGCGTCTTCCGGCCGGTGCCGTCCAGGTCGATCTTGACGCGTATTTGCGTTTCGCTGGTATCGCGAACGACTTCCGCAATGCGCATGATGGTGAGTTCTCGTCGTATAGCTTGTTAGAGTGATGCGGCCAGGGCTTGGACCATTGCCGCATTCTCCGTGGGGGTGCCGACCGTCAATCTCAGGCAGTTGGCCAGCAATACGTGCATTTTACCCACGTTTTTGATCAACACCTTGTGTGCCAGCAGTCCGGCGTGGGTTTTGTCGGCATCCGGCACACGAACGAGCAGAAAATTCGCATCGCTCGGGAACACCGTCACCCCGGGCAGCGCCGCCACCGCCGCAGCCAGTTGCGCTCGCTCGGCCCGCAATTCGGCCGCCTGCGCGTCAAGCACGTCGAGGTGATCGAGCATGAATTCGGCGCACGCCTGCGTGAGCACGTTCACGTTGTACGGCGGGCGCACCTTGTCGAGCTGGTCGAGCCACTGCGCGCTGCCCGCCACGTAGCCCAGCCGGATGCCCGCCAGACCGAGTTTCGAGACGGTGCGCATGACCAGCAGATTCGGGAATTCCGGCAGACGCGGCATCCACGTCTTCCCCGCGAAGGGCTGGTACGCCTCGTCGATCACCACCAGCCCGCGGGCGGCGGCGTGCACAAGCATCTCGATGTCGGCGTCGGCGAACAGGTTGCCCGTCGGGTTGTTCGGATACGCCAGATAGACCACCGCCCCGGGGTGCGCCTCGATGGCGTTCAGCATCGCCGTCATGTCGAGCGAGAAGTCGGGGCGCAGCGGCACGCCAACGAACTCGATGCCCGCAAAGCGCGACGACATCTCGTACATGACGAAGCCCGGCGTCGGCGCGATCACGGCAGCGCCCGGGCGAGCCGTGGCCATCGCGATCATGCTGATGATCTCGTCCGACCCATTGCCCAGCAGCAACCGGGCCCCGGCCGGCACGCCCATCGTGTGCGCGAGCTTCTCGAGCAGCGCATGCGGGCGCGGCGCCGGGTAGCGGTTGAGCGCCACGTCGGCCAGGCGCTGCCCCAACGCGGTGCGCAGCGCGTCCGGCAGGCCATAGGGGTTCTCCATCGCGTCGAGCTTGAGGAAACCGCTGGCATCGGGCACGGGGTAGGTGCTCATGGCGAGCACATCGGGGCGAATCACTTGGTCGACGGACATGGCGGATGAATGAGGCGCGGGCGTGAGGATTGGGGAACGATCGGGGAGAGCGAATCAGTTGAACGTGAACGTGAGCAGTCCCGCGTCGGCGCCGTCGATCTTGACGGTGCACCGCCGGCCGGTCTCCACGCTGCCGAGGGCGTCGGTAATGCGCTGCACGCGCACGCCCGTCTGCCACGACAGCGCCTGCGCCACGGCCGGGCTCACGCGCGCGGGCGACTCCTCGGCCTCGCAGCGCATGGCCACGAGCCGGTTGCCAACGCGCGCGAACACGCCGTGGGCGACTTCGTCATCGGTGCCGCGCAGCGCGGTCTTGCCGCCGAGCCGCAACACGTACACGTCGTTGTCGAAGGCCTGCCGACGCACACACACCGTGAGACGCTCGGCGGACGCGCCTTCAAACGTGGCGTGCTGACAATAGTGACCGGCAGCCTGCGCGGCGGTGCTGGCCGTGAGCCCGAGGGCGAACACGGCGGCAGCACGCAGCGCAGCCCGCACGAGGCGGGCTGGCAGCGAAAACAACGGGAAGGCAGCGATTGCGCGGGTCCGACGCCAGACAGTGCCCGGCGTCGTTTGACAATACGCGGGCCGCAGGGCGTCGTCGCGCATGTCAGGACTCGTGATGCAAACGGAACTCGGCGCTGCGCGCGTGCGCTTGCAGCCCTTCGCCGTAAGCCAGTTCAGCGGCGATCTCGCCGAGCATGCGGGCACCGCCCTCGCTCACTTCAATGAGGCTCGAGCGCTTGATGAAGTCGTACACCCCCAGCGGCGACGAGAATCGCGCGGTACGCGAGGTCGGCAGCACGTGGTTGGGACCGGCGCAGTAATCGCCCAGGCTCTCGCTCGTGAACTTGCCGAGGAAAATCGCACCGGCGTGGCGAATCTTCTCGCCCCACTGCTGCGGCGTCTCGGCCGAGATTTCCAGGTGCTCGGGCGCGATCACGTTGGCGATCTCGCAGGCCTCAGTCATATCGCGCACCTTGACCAGCGCGCCACGGCCTTGCAGCGATGCGGCGATCACGTCGCGGCGCGGCATCTCTTCGATCTGACGCTCCATCGAGGCATGCACGCGCGCGAGGTATTGCGCGTCCGGGCACAGCAGGATCGACTGCGCGAGTTCGTCGTGCTCCGCCTGCGAGAACAGGTCCATCGCGACCCAGTCGGGGTCCGTCGACCCATCGCAGATGACGAGGATTTCAGACGGCCCGGCGATCATGTCGATGCCGACGGTGCCGAACACGCGACGCTTGGCCGCCGCCACGAAGGCATTGCCCGGGCCGACGATCTTGTCGACGGCCGGCACCGTTTCGGTGCCATAGGCCAGCGCCCCCACGGCCTGCGCGCCACCAATGGTGAACACACGATCCACACCGGCGATGTGCGCTGCGGCGAGCACCAGCGGGTTGTGCACGCCGTCCGGCGTGGGCACCACCATGATGATGTCCTTCACGCCGGCCACACGCGCCGGAATCGCGTTCATCAGCACGGACGACGGATACGCCGCCTTGCCACCCGGCACATAGATGCCGACGCGATCGAGCGGCGTGACCTTCTGGCCCAGCACCGTGCCGTCAGACTCGGTGTACTGCCAGCTATGGGTGCCGCATTCGATGCGTTGCTTCTCGTGATAGGCGCGCACGCGGGCGGCCGCCGCTTCGAGCGCGGCACGACGCTTCGGCTCAAGGCTTTCGAGCGCCGCAGCCAGGGCTTCGGCGGGCAGCTCGAGCGCCGTCATGTCTTGCGCGCTCAGGCGGTCGAACTTGTTGGTGTATTCGATAACGGCCGCATCGCCGCGCGTCTTCACGTCAGCGAGAATATCGGCGACCGCGCGATCGATGGCGGCGTCTTCGCTCGCCTCGAACGCCAGAACATCGCGAAGCTGCTTCGCGAAGCCTTCAGCGGAGGAATCGAGTTTGCGAATATCGAGTTTCATGCTTTTTGCCGGGAGGCCTGCTCGAAGGCATCCAGAATAGGCTGCAACGACTCGCGTTTCAACTTGAGCGCAGCCTGGTTGATCACGAGGCGGGACGAAATCTCCATGATCTCTTCCACTTCCACCAGATTGTTGGCGCGCAGCGTACCGCCGGTACTCACCAGATCGACGATCGCGTCGGCCAGACCCACGAGCGGGCCCAGTTCCATCGAGCCATACAGCTTGATCAGATCGACGTGCACGCCTTTGGCTGCGAAGTGCTCACGCGCGGTCTGCACATACTTGGTCGCGACCCGCAGGCGCGCCCCCTGACGCACGGCATTCGCATAATCGAAGCCCTTCGGTACCGCCACAGACATGCGGCAACGCGCAATGTTCAAATCGATCGGCTGGTACAGTCCGCCGCCGCCGTGCTCGATCAGCACGTCCTTGCCGGCTACGCCGAAGTCGGCGGCACCATATTGCACATAGGTCGGCACGTCGGTCGCGCGCACGATGATGACGCGCAGGTTCGGGTCTGTCGTCGGCAGAATCAGCTTGCGCGAAGTCTCCGGATCTTCCGTGACTTCAATACCGGCAGCCGCCAGCAGCGGCAGCGTCTCCGTAAAGATACGCCCTTTGGAAAGCGCCAGCGTCAGCGGTTGAGCGAGCGGCGGGGACGTCTTGGCGGAACTCATGCAATCTCTCCCTGGCGCGCTTGCACACGCCGGATTCGCGCGCCCACGGCGCACAACTTTGCCTCGATACGATGATAGCCGCGATCGAGGTGATGAATACGGTCGACGAGCGTGCGGCCTTCGGCCGTCAGACCCGCGACGATCAGGCTGGCGGACGCGCGCAAATCGGTCGCCATCACATGCGCACCCGACAGACGTTCCACGCCGGAAATCCGCGCCGTGTTGCCCTCGATGCCGATATTCGCGCCCAGACGCGTCAATTCCTGCACGTGCATGAAGCGGTTCTCGAAGATCGTTTCGACGACCTGCGACGCGCCCTCGGCGATGCAATTGAGCGCCATGAACTGGGCTTGCATGTCGGTCGGGAACGCCGGATATTCCGACGTCCGGAAACTCACGGCGCGCGCGCGCCGGTCCATCGTCACGCGCAGCCAATCCGCACCCGCCGTCACCTTGGCGCCGGTTTCGCGCAGCTTCTCGATCACGGCATCGAGCGTGGACGGCACCACGCGATGCAGCGTGACGTCGCCACGCGTGGCCACCGCCGCGCACAGGAACGTGCCGGCTTCGATCCGGTCGGGCACGACATCGTGCGTTGCACCATGCAGGCGCGGCACCCCGGTCACGACCAGACGGTCGGTGCCGATACCTTCGATCTTCGCGCCCATCTTCACGAGCAGATGGGCCAGATCCGTGACTTCCGGCTCACGCGCGGCGTTGGCCAGCACGGTCACGCCGTCGGCGAGCGTTGCCGCCATGAGCAGATTTTCGGTACCCGTGACGGTGATCATGTCGGTCACGAGCGTCTCGCCACGCAGGCGCGCCGCCCGGGCGACGATGTCACCGTGCGTGAGCGTGATCTCGGCGCCCATCTTTTGCAAGCCCTTGATGTGCTGATCGACGGGGCGCGCCCCGATGGCACATCCGCCCGGCAGCGACACACGCGCTTCGCCGCAACGGGCGAGCAGCGGGCCGAGCACGAGAATCGACGCCCTCATGGTCTTCACGAGGTCATACGGGGCCGCGGGCTCGGTGATCTGCGACGCGTCGAGCGTGACCGATTCGCCGTGACGTTCGACCTTGACCCCCATGCGCGCGAGCAGCGTCAGCATGGTGCGCACGTCGTGCAGATCGGGAACGTTGCCGAGCACCAGCGGCTCGGCCGTCAACAGACTCGCACACAGGATCGGCAGAGCCGCATTCTTGGCACCCGAGACGGTGATCTCTCCCGTCAGCCGCTCGCCACCCTCGATTTCCAGATGGTCCGCGGCCACGCGCTCGCCGGCGGCGGCCTCGCTGTTGCCGGCCGCGCCAGCGCTCTCTTGCGTGATCCTCATTGGGCCTGATACTCCGCAGGCGTGAGGGTCTTCATCGACAGCGCGTGAATTTCCGCCTTCATGCGATCGCCCAGTGCGGCGTACACGAGTTGATGGCGCGCGATGAGGCGCTTGCCTTCGAACTGCGCGCTCACGATGGTCGCAAAAAAGTGCTGGCCATCACCTTCGACGGCCACGTGTTCGCAAGCCAGACCGGCTTCGATGTACTGTTTGATTTGTTCGGGGGTAGGCAGCATTGCCGTTCCTAGAGAAGTTCAGTGACGCAGTTTGTAGCCGCGGCGCAGCAGATTCAGCGCCACGATTGCGAGTATCAGGAAAGTCGCACCGACGACAGCCAGGCTGGTCTGCGGGGCCACGTCGGACACACCGAAGAAGCCGTAACGGAACCCGTCGATCATGTAGAAGAACGGGTTGAAGTGCGAGACAGCCTGCCACAGCGGCGGCAGCGAGTGAATCGAGTAAAACACGCCCGCCAGGAACGTCGCCGGCATGATCAGGAAGTTCTGGAACGCCGCGAGCTGGTCGAACTTCTCGGCCCAGATGCCCGCGATCAGTCCCAACGTGCCGAGAATCGCCGCGCCGAAGAACGCGAAGCCGATGATCCACAACGGCGCCGCGAACGACAGATGAGTGAACGCGGCCGTCACCACGAAGACCCCCAGCCCCACCGAGAGTCCGCGCACAACGGCAGCGAGCACGTACGCGCCGTACATCTCCCAGTGCGAGAGCGGCGGCAGCAGCACGAACACGAGGTTGCCCGTGATCTTGGACTGGATCAGCGACGACGAACTGTTGGCAAACGCGTTCTGCAACACGCTCATCATCACCAGACCCGGCACGAGGAAGGACGTGTAGCTGATCTGGTCATAGACCTTCACGCGGTCTTCGAGCACATGGCCGAAGATCATCAGATACAGCAGCGCGGTGAGCACCGGCGCGCCCACCGTCTGGAAGCTCACCTTCCAGAAACGCAGCACTTCCTTGTAGAACAGCGTGCGAAAGCCGATCATGCTGCCACCTCCTGCTGCGCGCGCGAACCGGACATGATCTGCACGAACACGTCCTCGAGATCGGCCTTCTGAATGTCGATGTCCTCGACGATGCCACCCGCCGCCCGGCAGGTGGCGAGAATCGATTCCACTTCGTCACAGCCCGCCAGACGCAGCGCGAACTGACGCCCGCCCGTGTCCTGAGCGTCGACCAGCAGCGGACGCAGTGCATCCGGCAGCGTGCCTTGCTTGAAGCGCAACACGAGACGCGTGCCCGCGAAGCGCTGGAGCAGCGAGGCGGTGCGTTCGAGCGCCACGACTTCACCGCGCTTGAGCATGGCGATGCGGTCGCACAGCGTTTCCGCTTCTTCGAGATAGTGCGTGGTCAGCACGATGGTGTGGCCTTCGCGGTTCAGACGCGAGATGAATTTCCACAGCGTCTGACGCAGTTCCACGTCGACCCCGGCGGTCGGCTCGTCGAGCACGATCACCGGCGGACGGTGCACGAGCGCCTGCGCGACAAGCACGCGTCGCTTCATGCCGCCCGAGAGCTGGCGCATGTTGGCGTCGGCCTTGTCGGTCAGGTCGAGGTTCGCCATCACCTCGTCGATCCAGTCGTCGTTGCGCGTGAGCCCGAAGTAGCCGGACTGGATACGCAGCGTCTCACGCACGGAGAAGAACGGATCGAAGACGAGTTCCTGCGGCACCACGCCGAGCTTGCGGCGGGCATTGCGGTAGTCGCGCACCACATCGTGGCCGAGCACGCTGATGTTGCCCGAATCTGCGCGCGCGAGGCCCGCGAGAATGCTGATCAGCGTAGTCTTGCCGGCGCCGTTGGGGCCGAGCAGACCGAAGAATTCACCTTCTTCGATCGAGAAGCTGACGCCCTTGAGCGCCTGCAACGCCTGATAGCGTTTTTTGACGTTACGGATTTCGATGGCGGCCATGGACTGCACGCACCCGTCTTGGCGGGTACGCCATTTTGTTTTCCGGCCAGGCCGACCGTGTGTGCAGACCGCAGGAATCGCGGCAGCAGCCATATCGGCGGCAAGGATGCCCGGAAGGGGGATAACTGCCCAAAAGTTGGCAGAAAACCCCCGATTATAAAGGAAGCCCGTACTGGCCGTGATTGTGCCAGTCCGACAAGGCCCTGATGCCCCGTGACTGCTACGTCCGTCAGGCTCGTCGCGCCCGGTTTCCGGCCCGCGGATATTACATCGCCCATAAAAAAAGCGCCGTAGCGAGACGGCGCTTTCATGAGGGGGCGGCAGTCCGGCCAGACGAATCAGCTCGAGAGCAGATGGTCGACACCGTACACCAGCGCCAGGCTGGCCAACCCCGTCGGCAAGTTAGTGAACGCCAACGTCGCGCCACGGCGGACCGCGTGGCGGCGCAGGGCCAGCAACACGGCGAGCGCCGACGAGTCGAAATGCTTCAGCCCCGCGCAATCGATCTGGGTCTCGCCCGCGTCGATGCGATCGATGGCCTGCGCGAGAACGTCGCCGGCAGTGTCGTGCGTGAGGTCGGTCTGCAACGCGAGCATGCGCTTACTTGCCGCCTGCGAGTTGCTGGTTGCGCGTCTTCAGGAACTGGATCAGACCTTCGATACCGTTCTTGTTGATCTGCTCGGCGAACTGGCCGCGATAGTTCTGGACAAGCCAGACGCCCAGCACGTTCAGGTCATAAATCTTCCATTCGCCGCTGGCGGTCTTGTACAGACGGTAGTCGATTTCGAGCGGCTGGCCGTTATTGAGAACGCTGGTATTGACGGCAACATCGGTATCGCCCGGCTGTGCGCGGAACGGCTTGTATTCGACCTGTTGGTCACGAATCTGCGCAATGGCGCCGGCGTACGTGTGCAGAAGCAAGCTCTTGAACTCGCTCGTGAGCTGTTCGCGTTGCTGCGGGGTGGCATTGGCCCAGGCACGGCCGGTAGACAATTGCGTGGTCTTCGTAAAATCGGCGTGCGGCATGATCTTCGTTTCGATCAGCCGGGTAATGCTGTTCAGATCACCCTTTTGCACGCTCGGATCGCTCTTGGCAGCGGCTATGACTTCGGTCACGGTCTGCTTGACCAGCGCGTCCGGCGCTTGCGCCTGCGCCATGGCAGAACCCGCAGCGGTGTAAGTCATGAACGCCATGACAGGAATGAGCCAGAACTTCTTCATTGTGGACTTCCTCTTTCGAGTGACGGAGTTGCGGGGTTGGATACCCGCGTCGCGTCTTGAGTTCTCGGAATGACGGCAGTGTGTGTAACAAACTGTTGCCCGAAGGGCCTGCCGACGGCGCCCCGGCGAGCGGGGCGCGTTGTCATATTTTCGATTCGATACCGTGCCGTGCGCGATCCGTGTCGATCAGCGACGGAACGGCAAGCCGCCCGGCACCATCGTGCCGGGGACCGGCGAGCCTTGCGGCGCTTCCGGCTCAGCTTGTCGGGCCGGGGCCGGCGCGCTCGCGCCCGAGGCAGGGGTTGCCGGCATCGGCTGAGCGCTCACACCGCCAGCCGCACCCGCAGTGCCCTCTTCCTCTTCATAGTTCGGCAGCGCACTGGCACCCGTCGCCCCGCCGTTGATCAGATACTTGCGACGCGCCAGATAGGCATCCCGCGTGAATGAGTACGGATCGAGTGCGGCGGCTTCGAGCAGGTTCGATGCGTCGAGCAGGTTCGCCCGCGTGTTCACGAGACGAACGCCATAGATCGTGTAGCTCACCCAATCCGGCTTGATGTACGACGTCGGGTCGATGAACATGTTGCCGGCCATGCCGACGGTGTCGCGCACCGTGCTCGGGCCGAGCAGCGGCAGCACGAGATACGGGCCGTCAGGCAAGCCCCACTTGCCGAGCGTCACACCGAAATCCTGGCTGTGCTTGGGCAACCCGGCAGGGGTGGCGAAGTCGAACAGACCGCCCACGCCGAAGAACGTGTTGATCGTCAGGCGCATCAGATCCTGCGCAGCGGCCGTGATTTGCAACTGCAACAGGTTGTTGGCGAAGTTGTACACATCGCCCACGTTCGAGAAGAAGTTCGTGACCATGTCGCGTGCCGGTTCCGGCACGGCGAAGCGGTACCCCTTGGCTACCGGCACCAGGACAGCCTTGTCGAGCGTGTCATTGAACGTGTACACCGAACGGTTGAAACCTTCGATGGGGTCAGCGGGATTCGGGTTAGTGACAGTGGCGCAACCGGCCAGCGCCATCGCGCCGGCGGCCAGCACTGCCGAAGTACGGAAGCTGGTCATTTCTCTTATTTTCCTTGGGTTACCGGTGCTGCCCCTTGCGTCGGCGCGGCAGCAGGGGCTGCCGGAGCCTGAGCGGCCGGCGCACCGCTCGCCTGGGCGCCACCGGCATCCGCCGCCTTGTTGTACAGGAACTGGCCGATCAGGTTTTCCAACACGATTGCCGACTGCGTGAGCGTGATCGTATCACCGCCCTTGAGCATCTGATCGTCACCGCCCGGCTCAAGTCCGATGTACTGCTCGCCGAGCAGACCCGACGTCAGAATCTTCGCCGACGAGTCCTTCGGAAATTGATATTGCGAGTCGATGTTGAGCGTGACGTCGGCTAGATAGCGCTTGTCGTCGAACTTGATCGACGCCACGCGGCCAACCACCACGCCCGCGCTCTTGACCGCCGCGCGCGGCTTGAGGCCGCCAATGTTGTCGAAGCGCACCGTCACCGGGTACGTGTTCGAGAACGACAGCGAACTCATGTTGCCGGCCTTGAGCGCGAGGAACAGCAGCGCCGCAAAGCCGAGAACCACGAACAGGCCAACCCAGAAGTCGAGGGGGTGTTTTTTCATTGTGTCAGTGTGCGCAAACTGTCTATGTCTTGGCAGGCTCGTCGGCCCGTTAGCTGAACATGAGGGCCGTGAGCAGGAAGTCGAGGCCGAGCACGGCAAGCGACGCCTGCACCACCGTACGCGTAGTCGCACGCGACACGCCCTCCGGTGTCGGATTCGCCTCGAACCCCTGATACAGCGCAATAAACGTGACGGCAATGCCGAACACGATGCTCTTGATGACGCCGTTGGCGACGTCCGCCCACACGTCCACGCCGCCTTGCATCTGCGACCAGAACGCGCCGCTGTCTACACCGATCAGCTCCACGCCGACCAGATAGCCGCCGAAAATACCCACGGCCGAGAAGATCGCCGCAAGCATCGGCATGGCGATCACGCCGGCCCAGAAGCGCGGGGCGACCACGCGGGCAATCGGATCGATCGCCATCATCTCCATGGCGGTCAGTTGCTCGCCCGCCTTCATCAGCCCGATTTCGGCCGTGAGCGACGTGCCCGCGCGTCCCGCGAACAGCAAGGCCGTCACCACCGGCCCCAACTCACGCACCAGCGACAGCGCCACGAGCAAGCCCAGCGCCTGCTCCGAGCCGTACTTGTTGAGGGTGTAATAGCCCTGCAAGCCGAGCACGAAGCCGACGAACAGGCCCGAGACGGCGATGATGACGAACGAATAGTTGCCGACGAAATGAATCTGATCAGTCACCAGACGCGGCCGGCGCAACAGCGCACCGCTCGATGCGAGCATGCGCAGGAACAAGCGCGCGCCATAGCCCACACGCTCGAAGTGGCCGCGAACGAAACTGCCGATGGCGGTAATCATGCACGCGCTCCGATACCAAAATCTTCCGCGAGCGGCGGCGCCGGATACTGAAACTTCACCGGGCCGTCCGGCTGCGCGTCGATGAACTGACGCACCGTCGGGTCGCTCGAGGCACGCAGCGCGTCGGGCTCACCTTCGGCAGCAATACGGCCTTCGCTAATGAAATAGATGTAGTCGGCGATGGCGAACGTCTCCGACACATCGTGCGAAACAATAATGGACGTGGCGCCCAGCGCGTCGTTGAGCTTGCGAATCAGATTCGCCGTGATGCCCATCGAGATCGGGTCCAGACCGGTGAAGGGTTCGTCGTACATGACGAGATCCGGATCCAGCGCAATCGTGCGCGCGAGCGCCACACGACGCGCCATCCCGCCCGAGATCTCGGCCGGCTTCATGTCGCGCGCGCCACGCAGGCCGACCGCGTTGAGCTTCATCAGCACGAGATCGCGAATGAGGTCTTCATCGAGCCGGGTATGTTCGCGTAGCGGGAACGCCACGTTGTCGAATACCGTCATGTCGGTGAAGAGCGCACCAAACTGGAACAGCATGCCCATGCGGCGACGCAACCGGTACCAGCCGTCGCGGTCGAGCGAGGCGACGTCGGTGCCGTCGAAATCGACCATGCCACCGCTGGCATGGACGAGCCCGCCGATCAGGCGCAGCACCGTCGTTTTGCCGCAGCCCGACCCCCCCATGACGGCAATGACCTTGCCGCGGGGAAACCGCATATTCAACCCGGAAAGCACCAGACGTTCGCCGTAACCAAAGCTAACGTCGCGCAACTCGAGCAAATTTTCCGGATTCGGGATAGACACGTTTCGGGTCTTATAGTGCGGCGCAAAACGCCAATTATAGGGGGGAATGCCGATTGATGCCGCCCAAGGAGGATGGGCGAAAGCGCGGATCGGCGAAGCCCCGCGGCATTCTACAGGGCACCGGCCTATTCGCCTCGTCGCGTTCCAACCGGCACAACGAGCAAAAAACGCAACGGTGGCAAGGACTTACCGAGACCTGCCCCCGCACGGGTGTTGCGCCGTTGCTACAATACGACGTTTCAAGCAATAAATCATTGACTCCGATGTCCCGCGCCACGCCTTCGCCTTTCCGTCCCCTTCCGACGCAGCTTACGGAGACACCGAATTTTCGGACTCGTCCGATGCAACCAGAAGATCTTTCCCAGGTATTGAGGGTGCAGGCACAGGCGTATCGCGATCTGATGCACGAGTCGGAAGCCACGCTGGCGTCGCGGCTCGCACTATCGCCGTCCACCTGCTGGGTCGCGATCGACGCCGACTCGGCAGATGCCCCGGTGGCCGGCTACCTGTTCACGCATCCGTGGCGCATCGCCGCCCCGCCGCCGCTGGACACCGTCCTCGACGCGCTGCCCGAGACGCCCGACTGCTGGTACGTGCATGACATGGCGCTCGCCCCTCGTACACGCGGCGCAGGTGTCGCCAGTCAACTCTATGCGGCAGCTCTGGCGTCGGCCCAATCGCTGGGATTGCGCGCGTCGGCGCTTGTCGCAGTGCAGCAATCTCAGGGGTTCTGGGCGCGCTTCGGTTATGCCGTCAAGACCGACGTCTCACCGCTCATCGCCACGAAGCTGGCGGGATACGGCGACGGCGCTGTGTTCATGACACGCGATCTGTAAGCAGCGGATCGGGCGACGAGAGGCGTCATCTCACGTCGCGCCGCATCGCATCGCGCGCCAAATTACGCGTACCGCGCGAACACCTGCTGCATTCCCTTGACCGCCGCCGCCACATCGGCGGCCTGCGTCACGGCACGCACGACCGCCGCGCATCCCGCTCCGGTATCGAGCACCTGCGAGAGATTGCCCGCGTCGATGCCGCCAATCGCGACGAGCGGGTAATGCGGGGCGACCAGCTTCACATACCGCGCCAGCTTCGCCAGCCCCTGCGGTGCGGTCGCGATCACTTTCGTCGTGGTCGGGAACACGGCCCCCACGGCCAGATAGCTCGGCCGGAAATGATGCGCCGCGAGAATCTCGTAATAGCCATGCGTGCTGATGCCCAGGCGCATGCCGCTCGCAAACAGCTCGGCCACCTCGCTGGCCGAGAGCGCCGCCATGTCTTCCTGTCCCAGATGCACGCCGTACGCGTTCGCTTGCGCCGCCTCGCGCCAATGGTCGTTGATGAACCATGCGCTGTCGTGGGTCACGCGCCGCCCTGCGGCCACCGTGCGTTCGATCTCCGAGCGCAACGCGGGATGCGCAGGATCCTTGATGCGCAACTGCACCGTGCCGACCTGAAGATCCGCCATGCGCTCGCACCAGTCGGCATCGGGCAACACCGGATACAGGCCGAGGCGTGACGGGCACGCCGGGAAGCGGCCGGGCGACGCCACCTGTCCGAGCACGGTGGGGAACGTCTCGAGCACGGTCGGCCAGGCGCCCAGCGTGTCGGCGTCTTCCGCTCGGGCGTGGCTGCCGTCGGTGCGCCACGCACGCGCCAGAACGAGCGCGTCGTGCGGCATGAATCCGCAATCGAGAAACGCGGCGAACGCGGGGAAGAAAGCCGGATCGTCCACCCCCGACACGCGATAGATCGCATCGCCCATGTACAGCGTGTCTTCCACCTGCCCCTGCGCCGGCGCATGCGAGCAGAGCACGACGGCACCGGCCGCGCGCCAGACGTCGATCTGCACCGATGCCGCCGTGCCCGGCGCGCCTTGCGGCGCCAGCGGCCACCAGACCACATCGCCCTTGCCAGCGCTGGCAGGCGTTTGGGCATGCACACGCCAACGAGGCGCCGTCTTGTCCGAGGGCCACGGCGCAAGACGCGCACGAATGTCGGCCGCAGCCGCCTGCCATGCCATGGCGAGAGGAGCGTCGGCAGGCAGGCACTGCACGTGCGACAGCGCGGCGGCGCCGGTATGCGTCGTCATGAAAATTCCTTGTGAATCGGGTGGTGCGGGGCGGTGGCGAAATCCCGTTGCGCGCCGAACGAAGTTCAGGCGCCCGTCTGATGCCAGAACGGCACACCGACCACCGGCGTGCTGGCTTCGGCGCTTTCGCGTTCGGCCATCGGTCCGGCGAGCCACGCGGCACGACCCGCCTTGATCGCCGCGGCAAACGCCCCGGCCATCTCCACGGGCTGCGCGGCAAGCGCCACCGCCGTGTTGAGCAGCACACCGTCGTAGCCCCACTCCATCACCTGACAAGCGTGCGACGGCAGACCGAGACCCGCGTCGACGATGAGCGGCGTATCCGGCAGACGATCGCGCAGCAACCGCAGCCCGTACGGGTTGATGACCCCCTTGCCGGTGCCGATCGGCGCGCCCCACGGCATCAGGGCCTGACAGCCAACGTCGAGCAGACGGCGGCACAGCACCAGATCTTCCGTGCAATACGGCAGCACCTTGAAGCCGTCGCGAATCAGTTGTTCGGCCGCCGTCACCAGACCGAACGGATCGGGCTGGAGCGTGTAGTCGTCACCGATCAGTTCGAGCTTGATCCAGTCGGTCTCGAAGACTTCGCGCGCCATTTGCGCCGTCGTCAACGCTTCCTGCACGGAGTGGCAGCCCGCCGTGTTGGGCAGCACCGGCACCGCGAGGCGGCGCAGCGTGTCCCAGAAATGCCCTTCCGACGCCTGCGCCCCAGTGCCCGACAGTTGACGGCGCAACGCGACCGTCACCATGCCCGGACGGGCGGCGTCGATGGAGTCGCCCAGCGTCTGCAACGACGGATAGCGCGCCGTGCCGAGCAGGAAACGGCTGCCAAAGCGGGTGTCGTACAGCGTGAGCGCGTCGCGCACGCTGCCTGCGGCCACGTTGGACGATTCGGTGAATGCGTTCATTTCAGCCTCCGGCCACCGGTTGCACGACATCGATCTTGTCGCCCTGCGCGAGCGTGCGCGCCGCGTACTGCGTCTTGGGCACGAACTGCCCGTTGATCGCCGCCGCGAACGGCGGCGTGGCGCCGTAGGCGGTAAGCGCCTCGGCCAGCGTCGCCGTCTCGGCCACGCTCAGTGTCTGTTGATTGATATGGATGTCCATCGCGTACCGCTCTCCCTCTCATGCCTGACGGAACAGGTCCGGCCAAGGCCGGCTCGCTCGCCACGTCTCCCAGTCGAACGCGTGCCCGGCTCCCGTTTGCGCGCCCGTCGATTGCATCAATGCCTGCGCCAGCGCGCAAGCCTCTCCCGTGACTGCCGGCGCCAGCAGATAGCCGTGCCGGTACAAGCCGTTCACACGCAGCACCCGCGCGCCATCCCACTGCACACGCGGCAGATGGTCGGGCAACGCGGGGCGGCAGTTGACGTTCAACTCCACAATGCGCGCCTCGCCGAATGCCGGGTTCAGCGAATGCGCCGCCGAGAGCAGTTCGAGCGCCGAGCGCACGGTCATCGGCGACATGTCTTCCGACTCGAGTTCGGTCGCGCCGATCACATAAAGATCGTTTTCCTTGGGCGCGATGTAGATCGGATAGCGCGGATGCAGCAACCGCACCGGCCGACGCAATCCGATACCCGGCGCGTGAATGCGCACCACCTCGCCACGCACACCGCGCAGCCGCGTGAGCGCACCGCGCGCGCCCAACCCGCGGCAATCGATGACGAGACCGGCGTCGGGATACGCCCCTTCAGCGATCTGCGTATGCCAATGCAGGTCTGCCCCCGCTTGCGCGAGCCCGGCCGCGAGCGCGCGCAGCAGTTGACGGTTATCGAGCTGGCCTTCGTTCGGCAGCAACCAGCCCTCCTGAAAACGCCCGGCGAGCGCCGGCTCGACGTCGCGCAATTGCGCCCCCGTCACCCGTTCGACGCCACCGCGCAGCAGTTCCGGCGGGGCGTTCGCGCGCATGCGGCGCTCGAACATCACGGCTTCGGCGCGGTCGGGCTGATGCCACACGACCAGCGTGCCATTGCGTTGGAAGAACACAGGCTCAGGCAGGCCGTCGATCAATGACGGCCAGCGATCGAGGCCAACCGCCCCCATCTCGACGATGCTCGGCTCGGCCACGGCGGCTTCGGCCAGCGGCGCGAGCATGGCGGCCGCAACCCAGCCGGCGGCCGACGACCCCTCGGCGTCGCCCCGCTCATACAGCGCCACGCGCGCACCGGCGCGAATCAGTTGCCACGCGAGAAGACGACCGGACAGCCCGCCGCCGAGAACGGCGACATCAGGACGGGAGGCGGAATACGACGGGCAGGCGCTCATACGCGCACTGCCGCGCAAGCCATCACGGCGCGCAGGCACTCAGGGCAATACGAAGGAATTTGTGGAAGGCAGCGCATGGGGTCCTTTCCTCACGAAAGCAAAAGGACGAAACGGTGTCGGACACCTTACCCCACTGGAGTAGTCGGAAACTTCCCACGCCGGTATTACCCGGGTCGGGTGCAAAGGGTCTCTCTCAGCCCCGCTGGCTCGTCACGCATGGTCAACACCCGCGTCCGATACGGAGCACCCCTGTTTCGCCCGCAGCCATTACAACATAGATGCCGACGCCCGTGCAAGCTGGCGTTCCGGCCGGTTGCACGCCCGTTGCGTCTCGTTTTTTGACGAATCGCCCGGGCCTTGTAACAGCACGTAAACAGAAATTCCACGTGACGCGAGTTTCGGGCCGGAATTCGTGCAACGCAGCATCCGGAACTGCGGTCAAATGGGCCATCGTCCCTATTCCTTCCGATAACACGTTGCACCACCGCGGCAGAGCCGCCAGACGATCATGGTTCACACGCCGATGTCTCCCCAACCACCCGAGGCGCCGCCCGCCGGCGACCCCGTCACCACGCCTGCCCCGAAACCTCCCCGGCACCCCACGGCCTGGCAGTTGATCCGGCCCTACTGGGCGTCGGAGAAGCGTTGGGAGGGACGCCGGTTGCTCGCCCTCGTCGTAGCGCTCAACCTGGCGGTTGTGTACATCAACGTGCGCCTGAATGCGTGGAACGCCAGCTTTTACGACGCCCTCGACAAGCGCAACTGGCCCGTCTTCAAGTCGTCGCTCGCGGAATTCGCGGTGCTCGCCTTCAGCTTCATCATCATCGCCACCTTCCGCACGTACTTCCGCCAGATGCTTGAAATCCGGTGGCGCCAATGGGTGACGAATACGAATCTGACGAAGTGGTTCACCCATCAGGCGTATTACCGCATCGAGCGCGATCATCTCGCGGACAACCCCGACCAACGTATTTCGGAAGACATCCGCACGCTCGTCAGTTCGTCGCTGGCGCTGTCGCTCGATTTGCTGACGACGTTGGTCTCTCTGTTCTCCTTCATCACGATTCTCTGGACGATCTCGGGCGCGGTGTCGTTCGTGCTGGGCGGCATGAACATCGCGATTCCCGGCTACATGGTGTGGGTTGCCGCGCTGTACGCGGTCGTGGGCTCGTACTTCATCTTCAAGGTCGGCCGTCCGCTCGTCGGACTGAGCTATCGGCAGCAACAAGTGGAAGCGGACTTCCGTTTCTTGCTGGTGCGTCTGCGCGAATCCGCCGAGCAGATTGCGCTCTATCGCGGCGAAGGCGCCGAGTTGACGCGCCTGAAGTCGGCGTTCGGCGCCGTGCGCGATAACTGGTGGCAGATCATGGTCGTGACGAAGCGCCTGATCTTCGCGAACTCCATGTACGCACAGGTCGCCATCGTCTTCCCGATCATGGCGGCCGCACCGCGCTACTTCGCGGGGGCGTTCACGCTCGGCGTGCTCATGCGGATCATCGATGCGTTCGGGCAGGTGAGCGACGGCTTCTCGTGGTTCGTGAACAGTTTCTCGACACTGGCCGACTGGAAGGCGACGATCAATCGTCTGCGCGAATTCACGCGCGTGATCGACGAGCCGCCGCTAGCGCCACATGCCGGTGCCATCTCCGTCGTAACGGCGAGCCGCTCGACGTCCCCCGCCTATGCGGCGACTGACCTGCATCTCGCGCTGCCCAATGGTGCGCCGCTCGCGGTACCCGGATCGTTCTCCTTCACGCCCGGCTCACGCTGGCTCATTCGCGGACGTTCGGGCTGCGGCAAGAGCACCCTGCTGCGCGCGCTCGCCGGTCTGTGGCCCTTCGGCAGCGGACGCATCGAAGTTCCCGCCGGTGCCCGCGTGCTGTTCCTGTCGCAACAGAGCTACCTCCCGATCGACACCCTGAAGGCCGCGCTGGCGTTCCCTTCGTCGCCCGAGACGTTCAGCGACGACCAATGCCGCGAGGCGCTCACTGCCGTCAATCTCGGTCAGTACACGGATGAACTTCAGACGGTCGCGCACTGGGCACGTCGACTCTCGGGCGGTGAACAGCAACGACTCGCAGCCGCGCGCGCCCTGCTGCAAAAGCCGGACTATCTGTTCCTGGATGAGGCGACCAGCGCACTCGATGTGCAGACCGAAGAAGCCGTATATGAAGCGCTGCACACGCATTTGCCGGGCACCGCCATGATCAGCGTCGCGCATCGCGAGACGCTCGGGAGCTTCCACCAGAACACCATGACGTTGCGCGCGACGAACGACGTCGAACCGTCACGAGTGGTGGGCGCCGCCTGAGGCGGACACGGGCACGTCAGTTCATTCACTTCCTAAATAATATTGACGCGCCTGTCCCGACGCACAAGGGCTTTGGCATAATCACGAGCACCCTTTGCTTGACCCGGGCTCATCGTGACTACCCTCGCTTCCTCGTCCGGCCAGTCTCATCACCGTGCCGGACACACCGTTGTCGTGACCGGCGCCGCGTCCGGCATCGGCGCGGCCATCGCCCGCCGACTCGCCTCTGCGCAGACTCGTCTGCTGCTGCACACCCGCGGGGCGTCTGACGCGAGTCAGGCCCGGCTCGCCGAAGTGCGTCATGCCTGCGAGGCGCTGGGCGCGCAGTGCGCCGTCTGGTTCGGCGATCTCACCGAGCCCTCGGCTGCCGCGCGTCTGATCGACGCCGCGCACGACGCCTTCGGCCCCATCGACCAACTCGTCAGCAACGCCGGCTTCGCCACGCGCCAGAGCCTTGCCGACCTCGACGACGACGCCTTCGCCCGCACGCTCGCCGCCATGCCGGGCGCGTTTGCCGCGCTCCTGCGCGGCGCGTTACCCGATCTGCAACAGTCACCGCGAGGCAGCGTAGTCGCCGTCAGTTCGTTCGTCGCGCATCGCTTCGCGCCGAATCAGCCGGGCTTTCCCGCAACGGCCGCGGCCAAAGCCGCGATCGAAGCGCTCGCCAGGAGCGCCGCCGCCGAATACGCGCGCGCGGGCGTGACGATCAATTGCGTGGCACCGGGCTACACGCGCAAGGACGGTGGACACTCGGCCATCGACCCGGCGGCGTGGCAGCGCGCAGCCGACGCCACGCCGACCGGCCGCCTGTGCGAGCCCGACGATATCGCGGCGCTCGCCGTCTTTTTGCTGGGCCCGCACGCGCGCCAGATCACGGGGCAGGTCATTCACGTCGACGGCGGCCTGACACTCTGAAGCATGCCCGGCCTCCGCACAAGAAAAAACACACGTCACACACATAACGACAAGCACACGATCCACCGAGGAGTCTTCATGGCATTTTTTTCCTGGTTCAAGGAACTCAACACGAAGGAACGCAAGGCCCTGTATGCGGGCTTCGGCGGCTACGCCGTCGACGCGTTCGACTTCATGATCTATTCCTTCCTGATCCCCACCCTCATTGCGGCGTGGGGGATGACGAAGGGCGAAGCGGGCATGATCGCGACCAGTTCGCTTATCTCATCGGCCGTGGGCGGATGGCTCGCGGGCATTCTCGCGGATCGCTTCGGCCGCGTGCGCGTGCTGCAATGGACGATCGCCACGTTCTGCCTGTTCACGTTCCTGTCGGGCTTCACGAACTCGTTCTGGCAGTTGCTCATCACGCGCACCTTGCAGGGCATCGGCTTCGGCGGGGAATGGACGGTCGTCACGATGATGATGGGCGAGATGATCCGCTCGCCGCAGCATCGCGCGAAGGCGGTCGGCACGGTACAGAGCAGTTGGTCGGTCGGCTGGGCCGCCGCCGCGCTGCTGTACTGGTTCTTCTTCGCCGTGTTCGACGAAGGCACCGCATGGCGTGCGTGTTTCTGGATCGGCATCGTGCCGGCGCTGTGGATCACGTACGTGCGCCGTAACGTGTCGGATCCCGAGATTTTCACGCAAACCCGCCGCAAGATCGCCGAGGGCAAACTGCAAGGCAACTTCATGCAGATCTTCGCGCCCGAGCATTTAAAGACGACGATCCTCGGCAGCCTGCTGTGCTCCGGCATGCTGGGCGGCTACTACGCGATCACCACGTGGCTGCCGACCTATCTGAAGACGGTGCGCGGACTGTCGGTGTTCAACACGAGCGCGTATCTGATCGTGCTGATCGTCGGCTCGTTCGTGGGGTATATCGTCGGCGCGATTCTCTCGGACAAACTCGGCCGTCGCGGCGCCTTCATCTTCTTTGCCGTCGCCTCATTCGTGCTCGGCATGGCGTACACGATGCTGCCGATCACCGATAGCGCGATGCTGCTGCTCGGGTTCCCGCTCGGGATCGTCGTGCAAGGGATTTTCGCGGGCATCGGCGCGTATCTGACGGAGCTGTATCCGAACCACATTCGCGGCTCCGGACAAGGCTTCTGCTACAACCTGGGACGCGGCATCGGCTCGTTCTTCCCCATCGCCGTCGGCATGCTCGCGCAGACCGGCTCGCTCGTGAAGGCCATCGGCATGGTCGCGGGCGGCGGTTATCTGCTCGTGGTCGTGTGCGCGCTGCTGCTGCCCGAGACGCGCGGCAAATCGCTCGTCACGCCGGACTTCACGCACTGATCCTACTGAGTGCACTGAGGGCACGAACCACCATCGACCCAAGCGTCGTTGGCAAAACGGGACGCCGGATCGCCTAACGCAATCGATCCGACGTCCCGCCGCCTCACCGGGTGGCCATCCGTGTAAGCCAGCCACACCGGAACCACTTCCGCGGTGCTCGCCGCTTGTGCGCTTTCGCACGGCGTCGCTACCGACTCACCCCCGCCTACACACCTGCCGCCGAAAACGTGCCTGCCGACCCGGCATAAGGCACTTCCGGCAATCCCTGCACGCCGCAACGCACGGCGAACACATGACCATCGTGTTCGTTGGCACCCGCGCCCGGACGAATCGACGTGACGAACAACGTATCGAAGTCGCGCCCGCCGAACGCGCACATCGACGGCTTCGACACCGGCAACACGATCTCGCGATCCAGCTCGCCCGCCGGCGTGAAGCGCAGCAAACGGCTGCCGTCGTTGGCGCATGTCCAGTAGCCACCCTCGGCGTCGACCGCCGCGCCGTCGGGGCGGCCCGGATACTGATGCATGTCGACGAACAGACGCCGCCCGCTGATCGCACCGCTCTCGGCATCGAAATCGAACGCCCACACGCGACGGCGCGTCGGATGCGAGTCGCTAAGATACATCGTGCGGCTGTCGGGCGAAAAGCCCAGACCGTTCTGCGTGACGAGGCCATCGACGAGCGGTGCGGACAGACGACCTTCAGCATCGAGACGAAAGAGCGACCCCGCGTCGCTCGCCAGCGACATGTCCTGCACCATCGTGCCCGCCCAGAAACGTCCCTGACGATCGCAACGGCCGTCGTTGAAACGCATGCCCGGCGCGGGAAACACGGGCGCTGCCAGCCGCTGCCAGTCCGATGCCGCAACGGCGCCGGGTTGCCCCAGCCGCGCCGCGAACACCCCGGTTTCGCCACCTGCGAGCAACGTGCCCGACGCATCGAACGAGAAGCACGCGACCTGCTCCGGGAACGTCCATTGGCGGTGCTCTCCGTCGGCGGGCGTCACGCGGTGCAGTTGCTTCGCGGGGATGTCCACCCAGTAGAGCGCCTGCTCGTCCTCGCGCCACAGCGGGCTTTCGCCCACGGCATGCGGCGTCTCGCGCGACGGCTCGAGCCGTTCGATGGACACGCTCATGCGCCCGGCTCCATCGGCCCCATCAACACGAACGCGCCTCCCTGGAAGCGCTGCGTCCAGTCATCCATTTGCGTATCGGGCGCCTTGGCCGGGAACAGACCGGCGAATTCGGCCGAGCTGTCTTGCGGACGGTAGCCGAGGAACGCGGCCTTCGTGTTGTCGACCCACAGCGTCGGGTTGTCCGACACGCCGTAGACGATGGCATGTCCCACGCGATTCGTGAACAGCGAGCAACGCACGAGTTCGATGAAATCGCGATAGCTCAGATACGTCACCATCATGCGCGGATTCTTCGGCTGCTCGAACGACGAGCCGATGCGCAGGCACACGGTCTCGAGGCCGAAGCGATCGAAGTAGTAGCGCGACAGGTCTTCGCCGAAGCACTTCGACAGGCCGTACATGCCATCCGGACGATGCGGGGCGTCGACGCCGAGCACTTCCGTCACGGGATGGAAACCGACCGCGTGATTCGAGCTGGCGTAAATGATGCGCTTCACGCCCTGCTTCTGCGCCGCGCTGTAGACGTTGTACAGGCCGAGAATGTTGGCTTGCAGGATGTCGTCGAACGGCGCTTCGACGGAGACGCCGCCCAGATGCACCAGCGCATCGACGCCTTCGAGCAGCGCGTGCACGGCGGCGCGATCGGCGAGGTCGACCTGCATGGCTTCTTCGTGCGGCGCATCGGCCGTGAGCGGCACGATGTCGCTTACGCGCACGATGTCCGCCCACTCGGCGAGCTTGCCGCGCAGTTGTTGGCCAAGATTGCCCGCCGCGCCGGTCAGCAGCAGACGGCGGAAAGGTTTGCCGGAAGTCTGGCTCATGTCACTCCTTGTTCATCGGTAGATCGCAATGCCTGCCACGACGTATTGCCTCACTGCCGTATTGCCGCATTGCCGCAAGAAAACCGACGCCGCGCCGCACACCCAAGGGGGAGTGTGCCGCGCGGCGTACGTCAAATCTTCGGGCGACGATCTAATGCCACGCCGCACCACCCGCCTTCGTTCGAGACTCGCCGTCTGGCGTCAGGCATTGGCCGTGCGTCCCACGTCGACACGCTTGACCGGCGACGGCGTGGCCGTGCCCGTGACGCCGGGCCGGACCACCGTCCACAGAATCACCGCGCCGATCAGATCGCCCAGGCCCAGCGCCACGAAGAACGGGGCGTAACCGAGCGCCGTCACGAAGGTGCCGATCACCAGCGTGAAGAGCAGATTGCCGATACCGGCGGACAGCCCCGCGAGCCCCGTCACCGTCGCCACTTCGTTGCGCGGGAACAGGTCGGCCGACATCGAGATCACGCTGATCGAGAGTGTCTGGTGCGCAAAGCCGCCCAGACACAGCAGGAAGATCGCCATCATCGGATCTTTGACGAAGCCCACACCGCACATCGCCGTCATGATGATGGCACCGATCGTGAATACGACGCGCTTGCCGTTGAAGATCGTGATCTTGAAATGCTTGTTCAGCCACACGGAAATCGTGCCGCCCATCAGGCACCCGATGTCCGCCGCCACGAACGGTAGCCATGCCGTCGCCGCAATCGTCTTCAGATCGAAACCGCGCGCCTGATTGAGGTACAGCGGCATCCAGAACACGATCGTGCCCCACACCGGATCAGCGAAGAAACGCGGCAGTGCGATACCCCAGAAATTGCGCTGACGCAGGATCGAAATCAGGTTCGGCTTGCGGGCGTCGGCGGCAGCATCGACGACTTTGCCTTCATTGATGTAGTCGGACTCCGCTGTCGTGAGCGCCGGATGGTCGGTCGGATGACGGTAGAACGCGAACCACAGCGCGCCCCACACAAGACCGAGCGCGCCCGCGATCACGAACGCGGTTTCCCAGTTGTAGCGCAGGATCGACCAGGCGATCAGCGGCGGGGCGAGAATCGCCCCGATCGAGGTGCCGATGTTGAAGATGCCGGCCGCGAGCGCGCGCTCCTTCGACGGGAACCAGAACGCTGCGGCACGCATACCGGCCGGGATGAACGACGCCTCGGCCAGCCCCAGCAAACCGCGCAGCACGAAAAGACCGACCCAGCCGTCCGCCAGACCGTGCAGCATGCACACCACCGACCACACCACACCGCACAGCAAAAAGCCCAATCGCAGGCCGATGCGGTCCATCAGGTAACCGGTGAGCGGGGCGCCGATCGGATACAACACGAGAAACGCGCCGGTAATCCAGCCGTATTGCTGAGTGGTAATGTGGAGATCCTTCATCACCGTAGGGGCGGCAACGGCCAGCGAACTGCGCGCCAGGTAGTTCATGACCGTGCCAAGCGTCAGCAGTCCGATCATCCACCAGCGCAGGCCTTTGATCTTCAGTGCCATGATGGTTGTCTCTCTCCGTGAGTATTTTTTGTGGCGAGTCCGTCGCTCGCATGGAGAGGCATCCTACGTGAGACGATGTACGATGACAATGGAATAATACGTGGTTTACGGATAATCCCTAGTGTTTCCATCGATCACGGACATCAACACTCAAACCCTTATCAGCGTTGAAGTTTGCACATAATGAGGGCGCTTTCCCGCATATGGCCGAATGGCTGAAACGCCTTGTTGTATGACGTCTTATATTTAGCGGCCTATAGAATTTCGTGACGTGCCGGCGCGCGCGGCAGAACGATGCCGACAAGACGAACGGGCAAGAAAAAACCGCCCGGACGTTGCCGTCCGGACGGTTTCTCCACGGTGACGCAGATGCCTACCTCCGCGCCCCTCCTCTCAACCCCGTATTTGTGGTTTTGGCAGGCGTACCCTGCGCGCGCCCCCGAGGGGGCGCCTTGATGCTTTGGATGCCGTTGATGCTTAGCGCGGCAGTTCCGAGTGTCCCATCAGGAACTCGTCGACGGCACGGGCGCACTGACGGCCTTCGCGAATCGCCCACACCACCAGCGACTGACCGCGACGCACGTCACCGGCGGCGAACACCTTCGGCAGGTTCGTCGTGTAGGCGCGCTCACCTTCGGTCGAGGCACGCACGTTACCGCGCGCATCCTTGTCGACACCGAACGCGTCGAGCACGGTCTGTAGCGGCGAGACGAAGCCCATCGCGAGCAGCACCAGATCGGCCTTGAGTTCGAACTCCGAGCCCGGCACTTCCTGCATCTTGCCGTCCTTCCATTCGAGACGCACGGCGATCAGTTTCTCGACCTTGCCGTTCTTGCCCTCAAAGCGCTTCGTGGCCACCGACCAGTCGCGCTCGCAGCCCTCTTCGTGGCTCGACGACGTGCGCAGCTTGGTCGGCCAGTACGGCCACACCATCGCCTTGTTCTCCTGCTCGGGCGGCTGCGGCAGCAGCTCGAACTGCGTCACGCTCTTCGCGCCATGACGGTTCGACGTGCCCACGCAATCGGAGCCGGTGTCGCCACCGCCGATCACGATCACGTGCTTGCCCGTGGCCAGCGTCTGGTTCGCCAGCTTGTCGCCCGCGTTGACCTTGTTTTGCTGCGGCAGGAATTCCATCGCGAAGTGAATCCCCTCGAGCTCGCGGCCCGGCACCGGCAAATCGCGCGGCTGCTCTGCGCCACCGGCGATGACCACGGCGTCGAACTGCGCCTGCAACTGCTCCGGCGAGATCGTCTCTTTGGAGAAGTTGTTGATATGCGCTTCAGGGGAGTCCTTGCCGACATAGACACCGGTGCGGAACGTGACGCCTTCGGCTTCCATCTGGCGCATGCGGCGATCGATCAGCCACTTCTCCAGCTTGAAGTCGGGGATGCCGTAACGCAGCAGCCCGCCCACGCGATCGTTCTTTTCGAACACGGTAACGTCGTGACCGACGCGCGCGAGTTGCTGCGCCACGGCCAGACCTGCGGGGCCCGAACCGACAACGGCGACCGTCTTGCCGGTCTTGTGCTTTGCGGGTTGCGGCTCGACCCAGCCTTCGCTCCAGGCCTTGTCGATGATCGCGTGTTCGATCGACTTGATGCCCACCGCGTCGCTGTTGATGTTCAGCGTGCAGGCGGCTTCACACGGCGCCGGGCAGATGCGGCCCGTGAACTCCGGAAAGTTGTTCGTCGAGTGCAGCACCGAGATGGCCGACTTCCAGTCCTGGCGATACACCAGGTCGTTGAAGTCGGGAATGATGTTGTTGACGGGGCAGCCGTTGTTGCAGAACGGAATGCCGCAGTCCATGCAGCGTGCGCCCTGCACCTTTGCCTGATCGTCGGAGAGCGCGAGCACGAACTCCTTGTAGTGCTTCACGCGTGCCAGCGGTGCTTCGTATGACTCGCTCTGGCGCTCGAATTCGAGAAAACCTGTGACCTTGCCCATGTTTCTTCAGTCGGAAAGTTTTGTGGTTACCGTGCCTCGCCCGTGCGCGGCACGCCTGCGGGGCCCTCACCCCGAGGCGTTGCCGCGCAAGCGGCTTCAGGCCGCCAGTGCTTGTTTATCGCCTGCCTTGGCAATTTCGCCCAAGGCTCGCTTGTATTCGTTCGGGAACACCTTCACGAACTTGCGACGTGCGCCGTCCCAGTCTTCGAGCAGCGCCTTCGCGCGCGTTGAGCCCGTGTACTGGAAATGACGCTCGATCAGCTCGCGCAGTTGGGCTTCGTCGGTCTGAGCGCGATGCCACAGCCCCTGGCTCACCGTGCGCTCCTGCTCGCCGTGCGGCAGCACCGGATCGAGCGCGACCATCGCCGTGTTGCACTTGGCGGCGAACGTGCCGTCGGCGTCATACACATACGCCACACCGCCCGACATACCGGCCGCGAAGTTACGCCCGGTCTCGCCCAGCACGACCACCGTACCGCCGGTCATGTATTCGCAACCGTGATCGCCCGTGCCTTCCACCACCGCGGTGGCGCCCGAGTTGCGCACGCAGAAGCGTTCGCCGGCCACGCCGTTGAAGAAGGCTTCGCCTTCGATGGCGCCGATCATCACGGTGTTGCCCACGATGATGTTGTCTTCGGCGTTGCCACGGAAGTCGTTGGTCGGACGCACGATAATGCGGCCACCCGACAGCCCCTTGCCCACGTAATCGTTACCGTCGCCCACCAGATCGAGCGTGATGCCGCGTGCGAGGAACGCACCGAAGCTCTGACCCGCCGTGCCCTTGAGTTGCACGTGAATCGTATCGTCCGGCAGACCGTCGTGACCGTAACGCCGGGCCACTTCGCCCGAGAGCATGGCGCCGACCGTACGGTTACGGTTGCGCACCGGCTGGATGAACGAGACATGCTCGCCCTTCTCGAGCGCAGGCATCGCCTTTTCGATGAGCGCGTGATCGAGTGCGCCCGACAGGCCGTGATCTTGTGATTCGACATGCAGACGCGGCACATCGGCGTCCACTTCCGGCTGATAGAAGATGCGCGAGAAGTCCAGCCCCTTCGCCTTCCAGTGCTCCACGCCCGACTTGGTGTTGAGCAGGTCGACACGGCCGATCAGGTCATCGAACTTCGCGATGCCCAGTTGCGCCATGATCTCGCGCACTTCCTCGGCCACGAAGAAGAAGTAGTTGACGACGTGTTCGGGCTTGCCCTGGAATTTCTTACGCAGCACCGGGTCCTGCGTTGCCACGCCCACCGGGCAGGTGTTCAGGTGGCACTTGCGCATCATGATGCAGCCTTCGACGACGAGCGGTGCCGTCGCGAAGCCGAATTCGTCTGCGCCGAGCAGTGCACCGATCACCACATCGCGGCCGGTCTTCATCTGACCGTCGGCCTGCACGCGGATACGGCCGCGCAGGCGGTTGAGCACCAGCGTCTGCTGCGTTTCCGCCAGACCCAGTTCCCACGGCGTGCCGGCGTACTTCACCGACGACAGCGGCGACGCCCCCGTGCCACCGTCGTGACCGGCGATCACCACGTGATCGGCCTTGGCCTTCGCGACACCGGCGGCCACCGTGCCCACGCCCACTTCGGACACGAGCTTCACCGAGATCGACGACGATGCGTTCACGTTCTTCAGATCGTGAATGAGCTGTGCCAGATCTTCGATCGAGTAGATGTCATGGTGCGGCGGCGGCGAAATCAGGCCCACGCCCGGCACCGAGTAACGCAGCTTACCGATGTACTCCGTCACCTTGTGACCCGGCAACTGGCCGCCTTCGCCCGGCTTCGCCCCCTGCGCCATCTTGATCTGGATCTGATCGGCCGAGACCAGATAGTCGGCCGTCACGCCGAAGCGGCCCGATGCGACCTGCTTGATGCGCGAGCGCAGCGAATCGCCGTCCTGGAGTTCAATATCGGCTTCGATGACATCGCGACCGACGATTGACGCGAGCGACTCGCCCTTCTTGATCGGAATGCCCTTCAGTTCGTTGCGATAGCGGCGCGGATCTTCGCCGCCTTCACCCGTGTTCGACTTGCCGCCGATACGGTTCATCGCAACGGCCAGCGTGGCGTGAGCTTCGGTCGAGATCGAGCCGAGCGACATGGCGCCCGTGGCGAAACGCTTCACGATCTCCTTGGCCGACTCCACCTGATCGAGCGGAATCGCGCGCTGCGGATCGACGCGGAATTCGAACAGGCCGCGCAGCGTCATGTGACGCTTGCTCTGGTCGTTGATGAGGTTCGCGTATTCCTTGTACGTCTGGTACGAGTTCGAACGGGTCGAGTGCTGGAGCTTGGCGATCGCGTCCGGCGACCACATGTGGTCTTCGCCACGGATGCGGAACGCGTATTCGCCGCCGGCGTCGAGCATGTTCGCCAGCACCGGGTTGTCGCCGAACGCGTCGCGATGCAGACGCACGGCTTCCTCGGCCACTTCGAAGATGCCGATCCCGCCAACGTTCGACGCCGTGCCCTGGAAGTACTTGTTGACCAGTTCCTGCGACAGGCCGATGGCTTCGAAGATCTGCGCACCCGTGTACGACATGTACGTCGAGATGCCCATCTTCGACATGACCTTGTGCAGCCCCTTGCCGACGGCCTTGACGAAATGCTTGATCGCCTTCTCGGGCGTCAGGTCGCCGCCTTGCTTGCGGGCGATCTGCGCGAGCGTTTCCATCGCGAGGTACGGGTGCACGGCTTCCGCGCCGTAGCCCGCGAGCAAGGCGAAGTGATGCACTTCACGCGCCGAACCGGTTTCGACCACCAGCCCCGTGCTCGTGCGCAGCCCCTGTGCGACCAGATGCTGGTGCACGGCGGACGTGGCGAGCAGCGCCGGGATCGCGACTTGTTCGCGGTTCGTCAGACGGTCCGAGACGATCAGGATGTTGTAGCCCGACTTCACGGCGTCGACGGCTTCGGCGCACAGCGACGCGAGGCGGGCTTCGATACCTTCCTTGCCCCATGCGACCGGATAGCAGATGTTCAACTCGTACGAGCGGAATTTGCCGCCGGTGTACTTGTCGATGTGGCGGATCTTCGAGATTTCCTTGAAGTCCAGCACCGGCTGCGACACTTCGAGACGCATCGGCGGGTTGATGTTGTTCGTGTCGAGCAGGTTCGGCTTCGGGCCGATGAACGACACCAGCGACATCACCATGTTCTCGCGGATCGGGTCGATCGGCGGGTTCGTCACCTGTGCGAAGAGCTGACGGAAGTAGTGATAGAGCGTCTTGTTCTTGTTGCTCATGACCGCGAGCGGGCTGTCGTTGCCCATCGAGCCCACGGCTTCTTCACCGTTGATCGCCATCGGCGTCATCAACAGCTTCACCTCTTCCTGCGTATAGCCGAAGGCCTGCTGCAAGTCGAGCAGCGGCGTGCCCGTGTCGTGATGCACGCCGGCCTCTTCGACCTTCGGCTCGATCTCGTCGAGCTTGATGCGCACGGCGTCGATCCAGCTCTTGTACGGCTTCGCGTTGGCGAGGTTGTCCTTGAGTTCCTTATCGTCGATGATGCGGCCCTGTTCCATGTCGATCAGGAACATCTTGCCGGGCTGCAAGCGCCACTTCTTGACGATCTTCGACTCGGGAATCGGCAGCACGCCCGACTCCGACGCCAGGATGACCATGTCGTCGTCGGTAATCACGAAGCGTGCGGGACGCAGGCCGTTAC
Source organism: Pandoraea sp. ASV26 (assembly GCF_016428915.1). Classification (GTDB taxonomy): domain Bacteria; phylum Pseudomonadota; class Gammaproteobacteria; order Burkholderiales; family Burkholderiaceae; genus Pandoraea. The sequence goes on along the minus strand of NZ_JAELTP010000007.1, from coordinate 44,226 downwards.
GGTCGAGCGTTGCGCCGATCTGACGGCCGTCGGTGAAGGCGATGGCGGCGGGGCCGTCCCACGGCTCCATCATCGCGGCGTGGTATTCGTAGAACGCGCGGCGGTTCTCGTCCATCAGCGTGTGCTGTTCCCAGGCTTCCGGGATCATCATCATCACGGCGTGGGCGAGCGGGTAGCCGGCCATCGTGAGCATTTCGAGGCAGTTGTCGAACGACGCGGTGTCCGACTGGCCCGGATAGATCAGCGGCCACAGCTTTTGCAGATCGCTGCCGAGCACCGCCGACGAGATCGCGCCGGTGCGGGCGTTGATCCAGTTCACGTTGCCCTTCACGGTGTTGATTTCACCGTTGTGCGCCACCATGCGATACGGGTGCGCCAGTTCCCAGGCCGGGAACGTGTTCGTCGAGAAGCGTTGGTGAACGAGGGCGAGTGCGGAAACCGTGCGCGGATCGGCCAGATCGCGATAGTAACGGCCGACCTGATCGCACAGCAGCAAGCCCTTGTAGACGATCGTGCGCGCCGACATCGACGGCACGAAGTATTCCTTGCCGTGCTTGAGCTTGAGCGCCTGAATGCGGTGGCTCGCCGTCTTGCGAATGACGTACAGCTTACGCTCGAGGGCGTCCGTCACCATGATGTCCTGGCCGCGACCGATGAAGATCTGGCGGATCACCGGCTCGGTGGCCTTCACGTTGGGCGACATCGGCATGTCGCGATCGATCGCGACATCGCGCCAGCCCAGCACGACCTGCCCCTCGGCCTTCACCGTGCGTTCGAGTTCCTGTTCGCAGGCCAGACGCGACGCATGCTCCTTCGGCAGGAAGATCATGCCGACGCCATATTCACCGGCCGGCGGCAGCGTCACGCCCTGCTTGGCCATCTCTTCACGGAAAAACTGGTCGGGAATCTGCAACAGAATGCCCGCGCCGTCCCCCATCAACGGGTCGGCACCCACGGCGCCCCGGTGATCGAGGTTTTCGAGAATCTTCAGACCCTGTTCGACGATGGCGTGGCTTTTCACGCCCTTGATATGCGCCACGAAGCCAACGCCGCAGGCATCGTGTTCGTTGGCCGGGTCGTACATGCCCTGTGCGGCCGGCGCCAAGTACGCCTCACCCGGCAGCGCTGCTGCCGTCGCAATCGGTTGTTGTTTCTTTTCCACGAGTTACACCGTCTCTTGGCGAGGTCGCCGCGCGCATGCTCGTCGCGGTCGACCGGGTTAAGTGGGGTTGGCCGGGCGGGCCAGAGCTGCGGATTCGCACACGTCGAAGATCGTTCTCGGGCGTTGCCACAGGAACCGACTCAGCGCGCACGCTTTTGCGCATCGCACCAATCGGCCGAAGTTGGAATATACGCCATGAAATTCACAATGACAAAATATTTTAATGGGGTCAGATTCCAATTAAAAACCGCACCAAAAGAAGGCTTTGATTTATTAGGGTCAGATTAATTTCAGACCCACGAGACTGGGTGAAAAGCCTCGTGATTTCAATTGCTTGGAGGATAGTTGGCAGGCTGAAATCAGCCTGCCGGACGGGGTATCAGAGGGTCTCGGACACGGGTTTTCGCGGCCGGCCACGTGTCAGTGGACTCACTCGACGGTTCGCGGCGAGCGACATGCGCGCCTGATACTCGGGGCCGCCGAGCAACCATCCTTTCTGCGTAGCTGTACGCAATGCGTCGACTTCGTGTGGGGGCAGCGGGATCGAGAACCCCTCCGCGTAAGCCCGCTGACGCTCGAACGGCGTATTGCCGAGCGCCCAGTACAGCGCATGGTCAGTAACCAGACTATCGACCGTGAGCCCTACGTGATGGTTGTAACTCGACCACACGTAGCTACCCGGCGCCTCCGCCAGCCCTGCGCGCACCGGGTTGAGTTCGACGTACCGGCTGGCGAGCAGCAGGTAGTGCTCGGCCTCGATGACCGTGGCGCGATACCGGCCCTCCCATAGGGTGCCGGTGCGCTGGTGGCGTCGATTGAAATACAACACGTAATAACGGCCGACCGCCTGCAAGGTTGCGGGCAAGCTGCGCTCGTCAGATGGCGTGGCGACCAGATGCAGGTGATTGGGCATCATGCACCACGCATGAATCGCCAGTCCGTTGGCGCGCGCGGCGTCGCGCAGCCGGTCGTGAAATACACGCCGGTCTTCGTCGTCCACGAAGATTGCCTGCCGGTTATTGCCGCGCAGAATGACGTGCTGCGGTTGGCGCGGAATGAAAAGTCTCGGTAATCGGGCCATGCTTATTCAAATGTAATGCTTTAAAGCTCGACATCACGATTCGCGAGAGGGTTTTATCACGAAAAACCTCTTTAAATACTGATATCTAGCCAAACCCCGTTGATTCGTACAAAAGCTCTAGATCCGGCGATTGCGCCAAGAAATCCCAAGCGCATAATGCACCGAAAAATAAATAAATAATCTTGGGAGGATAGACAAATGACAAATCGGACCTATCGGTCCGCGGCGTGCTTGTGCGCGCTCGGACTCGGCATTTCCCTGGCGTCCACCAGCGCCAACGCACAACAAGCCGGCGACAACGTCGTCAACCTCGGGTGGTTTCACATCGCCCCGCAAGACTCCAGCAAGCCGATGACCACCAGCGTCACTCAGGCGGGCATCACCCCCACCCTGGTGCCGTCAAACTTCACTTCTCCCGGCAGCGGCGCGAAGGTCAGCAACGCCGACACGCTCGGGCTGGTCATTACGCACTTCTTCACGGACAGCATCGCCGTGCAGACGGTCGCCGGCGTTCCCGCCAAGTTCAAGCTCACGGGTGAGGGCGTGATCGCCCCTCCCGGATTGGCCGGCGCGCTCACGAGTATCAACCTCGGCGCGGCGCAAAACAACCCGATCGTGCAAAGTGTTCGCCAATGGAGCCCCGCGCTCGTGTTGCAGTATTACTTCGGACAAGCCAATTCGACGTGGCGACCTTTTCTGGGCGTCGGCGTGAGTTATACGTTCTTCACTAACGTGAGTCTCAATCCGAATTTTGAAGCGGCGCTGAATCAGAATTTCGGCAGTGTGCTCGCTTTTACTTCCGGACATAACGGACCGACAACCGTGGAAGCGAAATCGTCGGCGTCGTGGCAACCGGTTTTCAATGCCGGTCTGTCTTATGCCTTCGACAAGCACTGGGTCGCGAGCGCCTCTGTCTCCTACCTGCCGCTCAAGACCACCGCGAACATCAAAATCAAGGCGCAGGACGGAACGGTTCTCTCCTCCTCCGACGCCGAAATCAAGCTGAATCCGATTGTGACCTTCGTATCGGTCGGCTACAAGTTCTAAACTCAGCCTGCGGGACGCAGGTTGCGACCAGCATATCGGACTCCGCAGTTATTTCCCAAAAGCGTGCCTGACATATAAAGGCACGCTTTTCTTTCGTCCAGCGCTTTTTTCTAAGGGCATTCCATGAGTCGATGCGTGGAAACAACACCTTTAGAGCGCCGCCTCCAGACTCTCGCTATCCGGTACTTTGCACGGTCGGCATAATTGGCCGTGAATTTCATTTAACGGAATTCTCGACAATAAAGAATCTTGAGCAGGAGACGAATCGATGAAGTTGAAGCATCTGACGATTGCTGCCGCAGCCATGCTGACGGCATCGGGGGCCGCCTTCGCGCAACAAGCGGGCGATAACGTTATCAATCTTGGCTGGTTCCACCTCTCACCCCAGGTCTCGAGTGATCCGCTCAGAGTCACGGGGTCGAGCATTACGGGGCTTCCCGCGGTACTGAACAGCCAGTTGGGCAATACCGGCGCACAGGTCGACGACTCTGACACGGTGGGTCTGACGTTCGCGCACTTCTTCACCGACAACATCGCCGTAGAAGCGGTGATGGGCCTGCCGCCGAAGTTCCGCCTGTACGGTCAGGGCAGCCTCGCGTTGCCGGGTGGCGGCTCGCTCGCCTCGGCCAAACAATGGAGCCCCGCGCTGTTGCTGAAGTACTACTTCGGTCAGGCGAACGATACGTGGCGTCCGTTCGTGGGTATCGGTGCGAGCTACTTCTTCTACTCGAACATCGACCTCACGCCTGGCTTCCAGGCGCTGGCGAGCAACGCACTGACGGGCGGTCCCGGCGGCAACACGACGGCCAAACTGACCAACTCCTGGGCACCGGTCTTCAATGCCGGTATCAACTACAACATGGACAAGCACTGGACGCTGGCGCTCTCCGTGTCGTACATCCCGGTCAGCACCACGGCCAAGCTGACGACGACTCGCGGCCCGGTCACCACGACCAGCGAAGCCAAGGTCAAGCTGAACCCGGTCGTGACGTTCCTTTCGCTGGGTTATCGCTTCTAAGCCGCTCGCAACCCGCTTCTAAGCCGCTCCGTCGCGTCGAAAGGCGCGTGAAGTGGTATCGAAAACGCCGCCTCGTGCGGCGTTTTCGCGTTCTGTCGACAACGTAGGCGCTTTCTTACACGATCTTCAGCAAACGCGCCGCAACTTTCTCATTTCTCCCACGGTCTTTGATGGTGTACGCACGCGAACTGCCGCGCCATAATGGCCGTTCGCATCAGGGTTCCACCGGCGTCGGTTCCCCCGGGTTCACCGAGCGCCGCATTTCAATACCATCTCTTGGGAGTCTGAAAATGGGAATTGCCTCGAAAGCGGAAACGGCACTCAACAGCGGTCTGGAAGACGCACGTTATGCGGGCCGGCGTGCGGCACGCGCGGCGCGCCTGGCAAGCGGCGACGTCTCGTCGCGTGTGCGCGATCTGCTCGACGATCTCGACCACGCGCTCTCCAACGCGAAATCGGCCTCGGATGTCGAGGCGCTGCGCGCCGAGATCGGTGACAAGCTGCGTCAGGCCCGCAGCGAGTTCGGCGACGCGCGTGCCAACCTGCGCGCCCGCGCCAACGAAGTCTGGGAAGAAGCCGATGGCTACGTGCACGAGCGCCCGTGGCAGACCGTCGGCACCGTGGCCGCCGTGGCACTGGTGCTCGGCTTCATCGCAGGACGCAGTTAATTCCCCCACGCCACGTGCCATCGCGCACGTCCCGAGGCCTGACTGACGAATGGCGAAGCTGAGCCCGCCTCGTCGTCACGGTCGAAATGAAAACAGCCGGCAAATGCCGGCTGTTTCGCTTTACCGCTGGCCACACGTGGCCGCCTTGCCATGCGTCAGAGCGTCGGCTCGATCGTGAAAAGCCTGCGGTATTCCTTGATGGCGTAGCGATCCGTCATGCCGGCCACGTAGTGCGCAATCCAGCGAGGCTGATCCTCAACGTTCTCGGTGTGATAGTTGGGCGGCAGCAAACGCGGATCTGCGAGGAAAGCTTCGAACAACTCCTGAACAATGCGCTGCGCCTTCGCGGACATGCGCATGACGAGGTAGTGTCGATAGAGGTTGTCAAACAGGAACCGCTTGAGCTGTCCGGCCTGTTCGCGCATTTCGCTGCTGAAAGCCACCAGCGGTCCCGCACCGCGCACGTCATCCATGGAGGACGGCGAAGCGTCAGCGATGCGTTGACGCGTGGTCGAGATCAGGTCGACGATCAGGGCATTGATGATTCGCCGCGTCGTCTCGTGCACCAGTCGCCGGCCCGCAATCTCTGGCCACGCCTCCCGTGCTTCGGCGCAATAGCGCTTCCAGAGCGGCACGTCGTCAAGCTGTTCGAGCGTGAGCAGACCTGAGCGCACGCCGTCGTCGATATCGTGATTGTTGTAGGCGATCTCATCGGCAAGATTGGCGATCTGCGCCTCGATGCCGGGCTGCCGTCCCTTGAGGAATCGCTCGCCAAGCTCTCCCAGCGCTCGCGCATTCGCGCGAGAACAATGCTTGAGAATGCCTTCGCGCGTCTCGAAGCAGAGATTCAGGCCGTTGAAGCCGCCGTAGTGCTCCTCGAGCTCGTCGACCACGATCAGGCTCTGCAAATTGTGTTCGAACCCGCCGTAGTCCTGCATGCAAGCGTTGAGCGCGTCTTGCCCTGCGTGGCCGAAGGGCGTGTGCCCCAGATCATGCGCCAGCGCAATCGCCTCGACGAGGTCTTCGTTGACGCGCAGATTTCGCGCGATCGACCGGCCGATCTGCGCGACCTCCAGACTATGCGTCAGTCGCGTGCGGAACAGATCGCCCTCGTGATTCACGAAGACCTGCGTCTTGTATTCGAGCCGGCGGAAGGCCGTCGAATGAATGATGCGGTCTCGGTCTCGCTGAAATTCCGTGCGCGTCGTGGGCACCGGCTCCACAAACCGCCGCCCGCGTGACGCGCTGGAGCGCGCCGCGTAAGGGGCAAGCGACGCTTCGTAATCGATCATCGCCAGCCCTCCGTCCTCAGATGTTGGCGCGCAAGGTTGCGCGAAGTTCGGCGTCGGGAACGCTCGTCATGAACGCCTGACCCAGCCGGTTGAGCAGCACGAAGCGGATGTCCCCGCCTTCCGCCTTCTTGTCGACCCGCATCAGGTCGATATAGCGATCTTCGCCAAGATCCGGCCCCGTCACCGGCAACTTGGCCGCCGTGACCAGCGCCTTGATGCGCGGCACGAGCGCCTCGTCGATGAAACCCAACCGGGCCGACAAATCCGCCGCCATCACCATACCGCATCCCACCGCCTCGCCGTGCAGCCATTCCCCGTAGCCGAGTCCGGCTTCGATGGCATGACCGAAGGTATGGCCGAAATTCAGCGTGGCGCGCAGACCTTGTTCGCGCTCGTCGCTGGCGACGACTTGCGCCTTGATCTCGCACGAACGCTGCACTGCGTAAGCGAGCGTCGCCGTGTCGCGGGCATTCAATGCCTCGATATTCGCTTCGATCCAGTCGAAGTACTTCTCATCGGCAATCGCGCCGTGCTTGATGACTTCCGCCAGCCCGGCGGCCAACTCACGCTCGGGCAGCGTGGACAACGTGCCGATGTCGGCAAGCACTGCGCTCGGCTGCCAGAACGCGCCGATCATGTTTTTGCCAAGCGGGTGGTTGATGCCCGTCTTGCCCCCAACCGACGAATCCACCTGCGAGAGCAGCGTCGTCGGCACTTGCACGAAGGGAACACCGCGCATGTAGCATGCGGCAGCAAACCCGGTCATGTCACCGACGACACCACCGCCCAGCGCGATCAGCGTGGCCTTGCGGTCGGCCTGCGCGCCCAGCAGTTCGTCAAAAATCAGATTGAGCGTCTGCCAGTTCTTGTGCACTTCACCATCGGGCAGCACCGCTGTCACGACGCGTTTGCCGAGTCGTTGCAGTGTTGCGGCGACACGTTCCGCGTAAAGCGGCGCGACGGTCGTGTTCGTCACGATCACGGCGTGCGTGCCGCGCACGTGCGGCGCAAACAGGGCGTCCTGCGTGAGCAGATCGGTGCCGATGTGAATGGGGTAGGCGCGCTCGCCAAGATCGAGTTTGAGGGTAATCATGCCGCTTGTTGTCATGTTCAGCGATATCGGCGAAATCAGCGAGGGAAGGTGTCAGGTGCCGGCGCCACGGGCGTTGTCAGCCCGGCGGCATCGCGACCGGCTTGCGCCGGATGCCCGACGCTACCGTCCGCTTGCCCTGCGTCGTCGTGCGGAGTGTCGCGCGTAATGCTGTTGTGCGGGTCGCCCCCTGCGTCGTGGGTCGCGTCGAGCGGCATATCAGGCACGTCGGCGTGCCCACCGGCGTCGGCGGGCACATCGTGCGACAGTCCGGCGTTGCCGGGAACGATGCCCGCCATCTCCAGTTGCATCAGCACCATATTGACGAGCGCATTGACGCTCGGCCGGCCGGTTTCGATGACGAAGGTTGCACACTCGCGGTAGAGCGCGTCGCGCTCCTGAAACAACTGCTCGAGACGCGCGCGCGGATCTGCGGTTTGCAGCAGCGGCCGATTCTTGTCTCGGCGCGTGCGCAACCAGAGGTCATGCGGATTGGCGCGCAGATACACCACCGTGCCCCGCGACTTGATGTTCTCGCGGTTCTCCGCGCGCAGCACCGCGCCCCCGCCAGTGGCGAGTACGATTCCGCTACGCTGGGTGAGTTCGTCGATGGTCTGGGCTTCGCGCTGACGGAAGCCGTCCTCGCCTTCGTGTTCGAAGATGACAGGAATGCGCACGCCCGTGCGCGCTTCGATCTCATGGTCGGAGTCATAGAACTGCCGCCCAAGACGTCGCGCCACTGCGCGTCCAACCGTGGTCTTGCCCGCCCCCATCAGTCCGACAAGTATTACGTTTTCCAGCATAAATCGCTGATATTTGGGTTCCAATCCCTGATGATACCGGGATATGCGTCGGGCGTGCGGAACGCGTCGCCTCAGGGAACACCCCGGTAAGCCGGGGATGGCCTGATGGCAACTCGTTTTGCGCCGGTTCGGCGAGGGCTTCCCGGCGCTCCGGCACCACGCTGGGCGTGATAAACACCAGTAACTCGGTCCGGCGGTCGTCGTTGGCGCGATTCCGGAACAGCGCGCCCAGCAAAGGCAATTCGCCCAGCCATGGCACGCTCGCCCGACTGTCGCGCTGCTCTTCCTGATAGATCCCGCCGATCGCTACCGTCCCGCCGTTCTCGACCTGCACCTGCGTCCTGACATGACGGGTGTCCACGGCAAACCCATCGGCCACGACCTGCCCGACACTGTCCTTACGCACGTCGACATCCAGTATCACCTGACCGTCCGGAGTGATCAGCGGCGTCACTTCGAGCCTCAGCGTGGCCTTGCGAAACTGGACGGACGTCACGCTGCGGCGGCCGCTGCGGGTCTGATAGGGCAATTCCGTGCCCTGCTCAATGACGGCCTGAATCTTGTCCGCCGTGACCACCCGTGGCCGCGAGACGACGCGTCCGCGCCCGGTAGTCTCGAGTGCCGACAGCTCCAGTTGAAGGAAGCGCGTTGCCGAGCGGCCAAATAGCGTGATCGCCAGACTCGGCGGTGTCACACCGGCCAGCGCCGCCGCAGACAGGCCGACATCGAGTGCGCTGCCCGGTGACTTCGCTTCCCCCGGATTCTTGCTGCCCGTGCCCGAAGCATTTTCCGTCGCCGGTCGGCCGCCGTTCTTCGGCCCGCCCGCTCCCCGAGCGTCGTATCCCGCCAACTTAACGCCAAGCGACTCACTGAACCGATCATCGGCCTCAACGATGCGCGCTTCGATCAACACCTGTCGCACGGGCACGTCGATCCGCGCAATGAACGATGCCAGCGCATCGAGCTTTTCCGGCAAGTCGGTCACGAACAGTTGGTTCGTGCGGGGATCGGCGATCAGGCTGCCTCGCGACGACAACAACCGCTGGCCTTTGCTGTCCTTCTCGCCCATGATGATTTCCCGCAATGCCAAGGCCCGTGGGTAGTTCAGCGTGAAACGGCGGCTGGCCAGCGGCAACAACGCCTCGCGCTTTGCTGCGGCCTCCAACTGCGTCTGCTCGTCGGCCAGCAAGTCGGCACGCGGTGCAATCCAGTCGACACCGCTCAAGGATTGGACGCCAAGGCCCGCGCTGCGGATCATGACGTCGAAAGCCGTGGCCGCCGAAACGCCTTGCACCTCCATATCGAGACGCCCGGCAACCCGCTCGCCAATCACCACACTCCGCCCGGTGAGCCGCGCGAAGGCCCGCAGTGCATCGACCACCTCGACGCCGTGGAGCGTCACGTCAACGGGTGACTCGCCGGTGACGCCCGCGACCTTCCCGCGTTGCGGCAGCCCTTCGCTCCAGGTCGCCGCCAATCCGGCCGTTGACGTGCGGCGCAACGTGACTTGACGCGCTCCTGCCCGCATCGACCCAACAGGCTTCGCGTCGTCGACCTGCGCCTGTGGGCCGGATGGTGTCATCGTCACGGCGTCCTGTGCCGAATGACGCGTGAGGGGCGTGCGAAATACGTCAATCGTGTCATCGGGCATGTGCCAGCGAGTCGCGAGCGCGGGTAATTCCGGCAAAGGGTGCGTAGCTGTCGCACCGGGCAGGTCTGCTGGCTGCCTCCAGAGGTAGGCGGCAACCGTGACGGTAAGCACGGCGTCGACATCTCCCGCCTCTGCCGCACTCGATGCACCCGACGCACTCAACGCTCCCAACCCAGCCCCCTGCAACGAAAGATGCTCGACTGCCAGATGACGCGGCACCCTGTGGATCTCGGCGAGCCAACCGAGCAAATTCGCGACCGATCCCCGCAGGCGCAATTCCGCGCGCTCGATTTCGAGGCCCTCCGCCGACGACGATGCCGACGCCGACGCCGACGCCGATGCTGACGGCCCTGATCGTGCCATCTCCAGCGCGAGGCCCATTTGAACCACGAGCTGTTCGAGATCTGCCCGCCAAGCCGAATGCGCGTCGTCCCCTAACACTGGCCGCGGTGCCTCAGACGGCTCCGACGCTGGCGGAGCACTCCCGGCGGCCCCGTCGGCCCCGTCGGCCAAGGCTCCCCCGCTCGCGTCGTCGCCTTTTGCGGCAAGGGGCAACAAGCGCCGCCAAGCCATCGACTCGGCCTCTGCACCGTCAAGCGTTGACATCAGGATCGGCAATCGGCGCGCAGCGTCGTTGGCACGGTCCAACGCCTGCTGCTCGACACCCAGATCCTTCTGCAACGTCGCTCTTGCGGGCAGGCTCATCAACCACCAGACCGACCACGCCATCGCCAGTCCCATCAGCCACGCCAGGCTGGTCAGCGCCCATCGCACCGGCCACGCCCACTCGCTCGGAGAGACTGACGTCCATGCCGTCCATCGCGCGCGCCAACGTGCCGTCACGTCATGAAAGATATCGCGGACATCGTCCGGCGGAGGTTGCTCACCGTACATCGGGCACCTCCTCTCTCGACACGGCATCGACATCGGCATGGGCCCCGAGTGCGACCGGCCCGGCAACAGGCTTCAGGTCGATACGCAACGCGAATCGACGGATGTTCGGCACAAGGTCCTGCGCCTCTGCGCCGACCCACTGACGCCTGACGCTCTGCGGCACGACACTCGATTCGACCTCCGCCACCTTGCGCACCCACGGTAGCGCTCTCAATCGCTTCTGCGTCTCTCGCACTCGCGATTGCGTTGTCGCATATCCCTCGACGCGCAGTTGATCGTCGCCCGTCTTCACCGAGGTCAATCGCACGCCATCAGCACAGGCGCGCATGATGTCCAGCAATCGGTCAGCGACAGGTTGGCGACGCTCGACCAGCGCCACGGCCGCCCGGCGATGGGCGCCCATCGCCGCGAGCTTGCGCGCCGTCATGTCGAACGCTGTCAGCGTTGTGTGCAACTTGTCGCTCGCTGCACGTAACGCCGTCAGTTGCGCCAGTGCCTCCCGATGCATGTGAATGTCGCGGGCGATCGGCGCGAGCGACGCCAGTGCCCCGAATACCGCCACGCAGGCCCACATGCGCCATTGCCTTCGAAATTCGCGCTGCCGTAGCTGAGCCGGCGTAGGAAGAAAATCGAGCGGCGGAAAAATCATGCTCATCTTCATGCTCATTCGCACGCCACCCCCTGCATCGACATCGCGCGCAGCGCCAACCCGCAAGGCACGGCAAGCGACGTGCGCTGTGCGAACGTCTGACGCCGCGGCCCGGCTGGCCCCGGCGTCTCGAATCGCCGCAGCGGGTCGAAGGGCCTCACGGGCATGCCACACGCCCCGCTCACGGCATCGCAGATCGCCACGAGCTCACCGGGACTCGCGCCTTGCGCAGCTACATAGATGACGCCCGGACCGACCGGCAGCTTGCCCGCCAACTCCCGCACCACGCTTGCCAACGCATCGGGATGACCGCCGACACCGTCAAAACGCTCTCGCGCGTCGGCGACACAGGTGTCCGAGTCGAATACCGACAGATCGAGATCGTGAGCATCCACCTGCAACAGCGCCATGGGGGTATCGGTTCGCTCGGGCACGGGCGCATCGTCCGCCTTCTGCCACGCCCATCGGAACGCTCGCCGCCCGGCCTCGTGCGCCCCATCGACCGCATGGACCCGAAGCCCCGACATCTCGAGCACAGCGACGCGGTCATCCACCAAGTCGGCCTCACAGGCGTACAACCGCAGTCGGTGATTGCGCGGGTCGGCCCACGTCACCCCCACGCGATTGCGCAAATCGGGGTCGCCATTGCCGGGCAGCAGCAGGGCGGCGCGCCGCTCGCACCAGGCACGCAACGCGCGCGGCGGTAGGTCGGCCGGGTAGTCGACAATCTGCGTTTTGAGCCCATGCGCGGGAAGTGCCGCCACGATGGTGTCGTCGCGCAAATCCTGAGCGCTGATACCGATGCGCTCCAATAGCTCCTCCAGGCAACGAGCCGCCGCCTCCGGTTTGACAATCAATGCGCCGCGCAGAATGTCATCGTCGAGCACGGCCGATCCATAGCCGGTCAGACGCAATCGCGCGAGTCCTGCCACACGTGCCAGGCGAACGAAATGCACGCCGCCCGCGTCAAAATGAATACCGCAACCACCGCCCCAGGCGCGCGGCAACGCCGCAGCCAGTTGGCCGCCCATGTGACGCACACTGCGCAGGACCGCTTCGATCATGACGTCCTCCCGTCTCTCACCTTGTCGATGGGATCGATGCTATCCAGCGCAATGCGGTCGCCCAATCGGAACAATCCGAATCCTTGGGTCTGCCGGGAGGGCGAGACGCGCTTTAGGAATGCACGCCGCTTTTTAATCGTCCGATTCCTATACCCCATAGGCCGGAACTCCGATTTCGGGGGGCTGCGGGGGGAGGTTGCGGGTCGTTCGTTATAATCGGCCCATCGATTTTTCCGGTTCCCCCATGGCAAGCACACCCCAAACCGAGACACCCCGCGACAAGCGCCCGCCCAAACCGCGCCGCTCCATCTGGCTGCGCATCGTGCTTTGGTTCGCCGGCCTGATCGCCGCGATGGTCGTCTGTGGCGCGTTGCTCGCGGGGTACATCCTGGTGGTGATGACGCCGCAGTTGCCGTCGCTCGACACGATCGTCGACTACCGGCCCAAGATCCCGCTGCGCATCTACACCGCCGATGAAATCCAGATCGGCGAATTCGGTGAGGAGCGCCGCAATCTGGTGCACTTCGCCGATATTCCCGACGTCATGAAGAAGGCGGTGATCGCCATCGAAGACGATCGCTTCTATCAGCACGGCGGGGTCGACTTCATCGGCATCTTCCGCGCGGGCCTCGCGAACTTCACGCGCGGCGGGTCATCGCAGGGCGCCAGCACGATCACGATGCAGGTCGCGCGCAACTTCTTCCTGTCCAGCGAGAAGACCTATACGCGCAAGATTTACGAAGCGCTGCTCGCCTACAAGATCGAATCGCGACTCACCAAGGATCAGATTCTCGAGCTGTACATGAATCAGATCTATCTGGGAGAGCGCGCCTACGGCTTCGCCAGTGCGGCGCGCGTGTACTTCGGCAAGGATCTGAAGGACATCACGCTCGCGGAAGCCGCCATGCTTGCCGGACTGCCGAAGGCGCCGTCGGCGTACAACCCCATCGTCAATTACAAGCGCGCTCGCGTGCGTCAGGAGTACATCCTGAAGCGGATGTACGACCTTGGGTATGTCTCGAAGGCCGAGTACGATCAGGCCATCTCGCAGGAACTGGTCGTGCGCGGGCTCGGCAGCGAGTTCAGCGTGCATGCCGGATATGTAGCAGAAATGGTGCGCCAACTGCTCTACGCCCAGTTCAAGGACGAGATCTACACGCGCGGCTTCAACGTCTACACGACAATCAATTCGGCCGATCAGGAAGCCGCCTATGAAGCGTTGCGCGCCGGGGTCATGGCCTACGAGTTGCGTCACGGCTATCGGGGCCCCGAAGCCAATATCGATCTGCCGGACGATCAGGACGATCGAGAGCAGTTGATCGACGACACGCTGGTCGAACACCCGGACAGCGGCGATATGGTGGCCGCCGTGGTGCTTTCCGCCTCGCCTCAGCAAGTCAAGGCGGTGCTGCTCAACGGCGACGACGTCACCGTGACCGGTGATGGCTTGCGCTTTGCCGCCGCCGGGTTGAATGCGAAAGCCCAGCCGAAACAGAAGATTCGCCGCGGCTCGGTGATTCGTGTGACGAAGGGCGCGAAGGATACCTGGCAGATCGTGCAGATGCCGGATATCGAAGCGGCGTTCGTGTCGCTCGATCCGCAGAACGGCGCCATCCGCTCGCTGGTCGGTGGCTTCGACTTCAATCGGAACAAGTTCAACCACGTCACGCAGGCATGGCGTCAGCCGGGCTCGAGTTTCAAGCCGTTCATCTACTCGGCAGCCCTCGAAAAGGGCTTCGCGCCGGCGACGATCATCAACGACGGGCCACTGTATTTCACCGCCGCGCAGACCGGTGGCCAACCGTGGGAGCCGAAGAACTACGGTGGTGGCTTCGAAGGGCCGATGCCGATGCGCGTCGCGCTGATGCGCTCACGTAACCTCGTGTCGATCCGTATCCTGCAAAGCATCACACCGGGTTATGCGCAGAAGTTCATCGGACGATTCGGCTTCGAGGCAGACAAGCATCCCGCCTATCTGCCGATGGCGCTGGGTGCGGGGATGGTCACACCGCTGCAAATGGCGAGCGGCTACGCCGTGTTTGCCAACGGTGGCTTCCGCGTGAATCCGTTCATCGTGGCGCGCATTACCGACTCGAAGGGCAACGTCATCATGGAGGAAAAGCCCGTCGTGGCGGGCGACGAGACGATCCGGGCCATTCCGGCGCGTAACGCGTTCATCATGAATTCGATGTTGCACGACGTGGCGACGCGCGGCACCGCGGCCAAGACCAACGTGCTCAAGCGCAGCGATCTGGCCGGCAAAACGGGGACGACAAACGATTCGCACGACGCCTGGTTCGCCGGCTATCAGTCACAGTTGGTGGGGGTGGCGTGGATCGGCTTCGATCAGCCGCGCAATCTGGGCGATCGCGAAACCGGTGGTGGTCTGGCGCTGCCGATCTGGATCGACTACATGTCGAAGGCTTTGCGCGGTGTGCCGGAGTCGACGCGACCGGTACCTCCGGGGATCATTCAGGCGAATGGCGATTATTTCTACGACGACTATCCGCCGGGACGCGCCGTGAGCACGGTCGGCCTGAGTGCCGACACGGCACCGGATGGCTCGGCGGCGCCTGGTCCGTCGACGGGATCGATGCCTGGTCAGATGCCAGCACAATCGAGCCCGGGGCCAGGCTTAACCCCGGCGCAGGTGGATCGTCAGGAGCGTCAGCGCATTCTGGACATGTTCAACACCAAGCCCTGACGGATTAGTTCGCGCTAACGGCCCGGGCACGCCCGGGACCGCCCGGGACCATTACGCGGCGCAGCGCCTCCGGTCACACCGGGGGCCCTGCGCCGCGATTTTTTTGTCAGTCAGCCTGCAACGTCACCGTCTCGCCCGCCTGCTGCGATGCAAAGCGCGATAGCGCTTCGAACAGCTCGGAGTCGTCGCGCGTGTCGCGCCATTCGTTGCCCTTGAGGCGAAAATGGAAGCCTCCCGAACGTGCGGCCACCCAGATTTCGCTCATCGGCGTTTGCAGGTTGACGATGATCTTGCTGCCGTCGTCGAATTCGAGCGTCAGGACATTGCCCGTACGCTCGCAGTCGATATCCACATCACAGTCCTCGACAGCCGCCTCAACCCGCGCCAGCACCGCCTCGGCGAGCGCCAGGAATTCACTTTCCGTCATGCTAAACTCCAGCGTTTGCGTCATCGTTTGCATGCCGCACCACGCGGCGATACCCCCAATGACTGCACCTATTCGAACCAGCGCGATTGTAGCCTCGATTGCTCTTTTGAGCGTGTTGGCCGGCTGCGGCCAGGCCGGTCCGCTGTACATGCCCGCCCGCCCGACGAAACCGACGCCGCCTCCGGGCGCGCCAGTGCCGCCGCCGCCGCGCGTGCCCGAGCCGCAACGTGGGCCGTCGGTCGACGTACCCTCAGCCGCTTCAGTGCCCGCAGCGAAGCCGGAGTAAGCGGGAATAGGCAAGAATAAGCGGGAGGAAGCCGCAAGCCCTCCGCCTTGCCTGCTTGCCCTAGTTGATAACCGAGTTTTTGCGATGTCCGACGCCATATTTTCCTACCACGACGACGTGCTCCATGCCGAGAACGTTGCCTTGCCCGCCCTCGCCGAGCGTTTCGGCACGCCGCTGTACGTGTATTCCAAAGCGGCCCTGACGAACGCCTATCGTGCCTACGCCAAGGCCTGCGAAGGTCGCAACGCCGTCGTGCACTACGCCGCCAAGGCCAACTCGAACCTCGCAGTGCTCGGCGTGTTCGCCAAGCTCGGTGCCGGGTTCGATATCGTGTCGGCCGGTGAACTCGCCCGCGTCATCGCGGCAGGAGGCGATCCGAAGCGCGCCGTGTTCTCGGGCGTCGGCAAGCAAGCGCACGAGATGCGCTTCGCGCTGGAAAAGGACGTCTTCTGCTTCAATGTCGAATCGCGTCCGGAACTGGACCGCCTCAACGAAGTGGCCGCACAGGCGGGCAAGCGCGCTCGCGTATCGCTGCGCGTGAACCCGAACGTCGATGCCAAGACGCACCCGTATATCTCCACGGGTCTGCGCGGCAACAAGTTCGGCGTGGCCTACGAAGAAGCCTTCGACGCCTATCGCGCGGCAGCCGCCATGCCGAATCTTGAAGTGATCGGCATCGATTGCCACATCGGCTCCCAAATCACGGAAATCTCGCCGTATCTCGACGCCACCGACAAGATCCTCGATCTCGTTGAAAAGCTCGAAGCGGCCGGCATCTCGTTGCATCACATCGACGTTGGCGGCGGTCTGGGCATCACCTACACGGACGAGACGCCGCCCGACATCACGGCATTCGCCACCACGCTGCTCGATCACATCGCCAAGCGCGGCCACGGCCATCGTCAAGTGATGTTCGAGCCGGGCCGCTCGCTCGTCGGTAACGCGGGTGTGCTGCTCACGCGTGTGGAATTCCTCAAGCATGGCGAGACGAAGAACTTCGCCATCGTCGATGCGGCGATGAACGATCTGGCGCGTCCGGCGATGTACGAGGCTTATCACGAGATCGATCCGGTCGAGCGTCGTGCCGCCGATGCAGTGACTTATGACGTGGTCGGTCCCGTGTGCGAAAGCGGCGACTGGCTCGGCCGCGATCGCGCCCTGGCGATTGCCCCTGGCGATCTGCTCGCGATCCGCTCGGCGGGCGCGTATGGCTTTGCGATGAGCTCCAACTACAACACGCGTGCGCGCGCCGCCGAAGTCATGGTCGACGGCAACGAGGCTTACCTCGTTCGTGAACGTGAAACGGTCGAGTCGCTGTTCGCGGGCGAACGACTGCTGCCGGACAACGCCTGAACCCGCTGCCTGCGAAGCGCCCAGATCACACGGGCGCCCAGCAGGCCTGCCACCACGATCGCATAGATCAACGGCTGGGCAAGATCGTTCTTGCCCGCCTTCATCCACCAGTAGTGCAGGATCGCCAGCACGGCAATCGCATAAATCGCGCGATGCAGCCGCTGCCAGCGCTTTGCCCCCAGGCGTCGCACCATCGCGTGCGGCGATGTCAGCGCCAGCGGCACCATCAGTACGAATGCCGCAAATCCCACGGTAATGAACGGACGCTTGCCCGACACGTCGCGCAGGATGCTCGCCCAATCGAACCACTGATCCAGCCAGAAATACGTCACGAAATGCAGCGCGCCGTAGCAGAACGCGAATAGCCCGAGCATGCGGCGAAAGCGCACCAGCCAGGACAGCCCCGACACGCGACGCACCGGCGTGATCGCCAGCGTGATGCAGAGCATGACCAGCGTCCAGGTGCCTGTCGAACGGGTGATGAACTCGACCGGATTCGCGCCCAGCCGGTCCGTCAATCCGTAGGCGACAAGCCGCAGCAACGGCACCATTGCCAGCAGGAAGACGGCCGCTTTGACCCACGGCAGCCAGCGCTGCGAGCGTTGCGGAGAACGACCGGCAGCCCGCATACCGGCAGGGGCTGCGGGCACGTCGCCCTGAGGGGATGGCGTGATCGACACGAGGCGTCAGCTCAGAAGAATTTGCGCAGATCCATGCCCTGATACAGGCTGGCGACCTGCTCACCGTAGCCGTTGAACATCAGCGTCTTGCGCTTGGGCGTGAAAATACCGCCGTCGCCAATGCGTCGCTCGGTCGCCTGGCTCCAGCGCGGATGATCGACCTCGGGATTCACGTTCGAATAGAAGCCGTACTCGTCCGGCGCGGCGCGGTTCCAACTCGTGAGCGGCATTTTCTCGACGAAGCGGATCTTCACGATGGATTTGGCGCTCTTGAACCCGTACTTCCACGGCACGACCATCCGCACTGGCGCACCGTTCTGATTCGGCAGCACCTCGCCGTAGAGACCAAACGTCAGCAGGGCGAGCGGATGCATCGCTTCATCCATGCGCAGTCCCTCCACATAGGGCCAACTCAGCACGGGATACGACAGCCCGGGCATCTGCTTCGGATCGGCCAGCGTGACGAATTCCACGTACTTCGCATTGCCCGTTGGCTGCACCTGCCTGATGAGTTCGGCGAGCGAGTAGCCGATCCACGGAATCACCATCGACCAGCCCTCGACACAGCGGTGGCGATAGATACGCTCCTCGAGCGGCGCGAGCTTGAGCAACGCGTCGATGTCATAGACCTTCGGTTGCTTCACCTCGCCTTCGATCGCGATCTGCCACGGACGCGGTTTGAGCGTGCTTGCACGTCGGGCCGGATCGGACTTGTCGGTGCCGAACTCGTAGAAGTTGTTGTAGGTGGTGACGTCCTTGATGTCGGTCGGCTTGTCGGTAATGACATAGCGCGTGTTGCGCGTGGCCGTCAGCTTTGCAAGACCGGTGCCGGGACTATCGGCAGCGAACGCGGCAGGTTGCGGCAACACACCCAGCGCCAGACCGCCAAGCCCCGTCAACCCCGCGCCGGAGACGCGCAGGAAGCGCCGCCGCGCGAGGACGACCTCGCGAGGCGTGATGCTGCTTGCCGGGATGTCCGCTCCGCGCAGACGCGACTTGTGCGACTTGTTTGTGCTCATGATTGTTACCCCCTGACCGGCCCATTCTGACAATGTTGCCGATGCCGATGCCGATGCCGATGCCGTTTGAGACCGACGCCCGGGCGGCACCGTTCCCGCCATTCCCGTCTTTACGCTGCGAGAAATCATACGGCACGATGAAAAAAGCCGCTGGCACCTGCGTGCAGCGGCTTTCCGAGCGGCCCCGATGCGGCAATCCGCGTCAGAGCTGTCCGTAGCTGTGCAGCCCCGAGAGGAACATGTTCACGCCGAGGAACGCGAACGTCGTGATCAGCAGGCCGGTCAGCGACCACCATGCTGCCACCACGCCCCGCAGCCCCTTCATCAGACGCATGTGCAACCACGCGGCGTAATTCAGCCAGACGATCAGCGCCCATGTCTCCTTCGGGTCCCAGCTCCAGTAACCGCCCCATGCGTCGGCAGCCCACAGCGCGCCGAGGATCGTGGCGATCGTGAAGAAGGCGAAGCCGACGGCAATGGCCTTGTACATCACGTCGTCGAGCAATTCGAGCGACGGCAGGCGCGACGAGAAGAATCCCGTATCGAGCGGCTTGCCGGCAGCCGCCAGCCGCTTGTTCTCGCCCGACTTGAGCAGATACGCGACCGCGACCATCGCCGCGAGGGCGAACGTGCCGTAACCGATGAAGTTCGCGGGCACGTGGATCTTCATCCACCAGCTTTGCAGCGCGGGCACCAGCGGCTGGATCTCGTAGGCGCCGCGCGCCACGCTATACCAGAGGTTGAAGCCGACCGCCGCACTGATGACGAGCAACACGAACGGCCCGAGCGAGCGCGTTTCATAGCGACGCTCGTAGTACAGGTAAAACAGCGACGTGATCAGACAGAAGAGCACGAAGACTTCGTACAGGTTCGAGATCGGAATATGGCCGACGTCGGCCCCCACCAGATACGACTCGTACCAACGCACCATCATGCCGGTGAAGCCGAGCAGCACCGCCGCCCAGCACAG
The DNA here is from genome assembly GCF_016428915.1 of Pandoraea sp. ASV26. Classification (GTDB taxonomy): domain Bacteria; phylum Pseudomonadota; class Gammaproteobacteria; order Burkholderiales; family Burkholderiaceae; genus Pandoraea. The sequence continues at coordinate 24,368 of NZ_JAELTP010000007.1, read as the reverse complement.
CGACGAGCCCACGCTCGCGCCGAACGGCGAGCGGGCGAGCAGACCGCCCCAGTAAAAGAGCGTGGACAGGAAGAACAGCGCGCTCATCCACAGGATGGCCGACTGACTCGAGAGGAAGTACTTGAGCAGGAACGCCTGATCGGCACGCGCCAGATCATGGTGATACAAGCCGATGCCCGAGAGCGCGAGGATGGCGATCCCGGCCATCAGCCAGCGCACCGGCCGCCAATGCCAGCCGAGCAGTGCGAAGGTGGGCACCGCGAGCACCAGAATCGTGTGCTCGTAGTAGTCCATGTGGTGGCCGTAGCGGTTCAGGGCAAAGCCCGCACCGATCGCCAGCGCCAGTGCAAACAGCCAGTCGCCGATGCTGCGGCGTCGCAGCCAGGAGACTTCCGAATAGCCTTGCGATAACTCCATCTGTCTCACCTTCATCGTTTTGTGACGATCTCGTCCAACTCCGCCTTCGTGCGGGCGAATTCCTTTTCGAAATCCAGTGTGCGGCGCGTTGTCGACACCGCCATCAATACCGAACTGCCACCCTCCGGCGTGTCCTTCAACCACATCCACATGCGCCGCTCGCGCACGTAGAACATCGAGAAGATGCCGAGCACCAGCAGCAAGCTGCCAAGATACACGATCTTCTTGCCCGGCGAGCGCGTGAGCTGGAAGACGCTCGCCTGAATCTGCTCGAACGAATCAAGTTGCAAGAACACCGGGGCGTCGTACAGGAAGTTGTCGGACAGCGCGTTGGTCGCCGTATGCACGAAGCGCTCGTTCTCCGGCGAAGGCGCCATGGCGGGCTGTCCGGCCTGTTCACGCGCGACCTGCCACAGTTGCCAGACTGTGCCATCGAGAATGCGACGGAACATATCGGCTGCGCTGGACTGCTGATCCTGCGGCACCTTCTCGTTCACGAACTCCGCAATCGCCTGCAAGCCGCCCTTCGTCTGGCTGGTTTTGCTCGCCGGAATCACGCCGGCAAACAGATCCAGTTCGCGCTTGGCGCTCTCCTGCAACTGGCCGCGAAGCGCCGACGAGGTTTGCGACGGCAGCGATTGCTCGGCGAAGCGGCGAGCCGCCTCGGCACGGGCACCGTCGTCCTGAAGCGCGGCGCGCAGCAGCATCCATTGCTTGACGGAGCCGTCGGCGTCGGCCGGAATGCGCAGGTACTGGAACGGGCCGTCGGGCGTGTCGCGCACGCCCGTCATGAAGACACGCTCGCCGTCTTCCACCAGAATCGGCAGCATGTAGTTGCGATACTCCTTCGCCTGCCCGCTGCGATCGCGCACCTTGTATTGCACCGACGGTCCGACGTTACTCAGGTCCTTGCTCAAATCGGTGCGGGCACCCGAGCCGAGTTGTGCGCTCAGATCGTCACGCAACGACTTGCGAGCCACGCCGCGCACGTCGCGCTCGCCGCCGCCATTGCTGATGTTCTCGACGTTGATCGCGCGGAAGTCGCTGAACTCGACGGTGTATTCATCCTTGCCCGCCGCGCCGCTACGCAGTTGCGTCGAGCCACCGATGTCGCCCGAGAACGCGAACGGCCGGTTCGAAGGACCATGCATCGGATAACCGGTCAGCTTCAGCTTGCTGCCGCCGTCCTCGAAGCTCGACTGATAGATCGCCACGCCCTTGTAGATGAACGGCTCATTGACCTTCACCGTCGCGTCCATCGTCTTGCCGGTCTCGGGGTCGGTGACCACGATGTCGCTCGCGAACAGCTTCGGCATGCCCGTCGAGTAGTAGTCGACGTGGAATTTCTTCAGTTCGATGGAGAACGGCAGATCCTGCACGACCGAGCCATCCTGAAAATTCAGAATCGCCGTGGTCGACTTGCCACCCTCCGGCACGAACGCGTAACCGCGGAATGCCGGATTGTTCGGAGAGAGACGATGCGTCTGCGGAATCTGCGCGATCACGGCATTGCCCTGTAGCGGCGACTTGCCGAACAACGCCATCTGGACACGGATGAGCAGATCGCTATCGACCAGGCCGCCCAGGCAGATGATGACGATGGCGCTGTGCGCAAAGATGTAGCCGATCTTGTTGATCGCGCCGGCCTTCGCCGCAACGAGCGTGGCGCCATCGCGCTCACGCACGACGAAACGGTAGCCACGGTGTCCGAGATAGCGCGTGAGACGCGGCAGGAGGTCACTGCGCGACGTCGGCCCGGTGAACTCCGCCTTGTGACCGAAGGCGCGCAGACTGCCCTCGCGCACGTGATCGCGCCAACTGCGGATGTCCGCGATCATCTTCGGCCCGTTGCGCACGATGCACAGCGTCGTCGACGCCATCAGGAAGAAGAGAATCAGCAGGAACCACCACGAGCTGTACACGGTGTACAGGCCGAGTGAACGGAACACGTCGGCCCAGAACGGACCGAACTGATTGACATAGTTGGGATACGGGTCGCCCTGCTTGAGCACTGTCCCAACGATGCTGGCAATGGCGAGCACGGTCAGCAGGCTGATGGCAAAACGCATCGAGCTGACCAGCTCGACACCGTCGCGCACCCATCGTTGCGCGCCCTTGATCTGCATTCCCGAAGTACTGATGCTCATCCTGTTTCCGACAACAAAAAAGGGCGGGGGCGCGTAACACGCGCCCGCCACCCTGTGTATGCTAAACCAGATCTGTCCGGTCGCCCTGCGGCGCCGCTGCTGGTTTCGTTATAAGTCAGCGAATATACCCCGACGTTCACACGATGTCAGGGCAGGGCTTGCCGATCAGCGCAAACCGGCGATGTAATCCGCGACTGCCTTGATTTCCTTGTCCGACAAGCGCGACGCCACAGTGTGCATCGGCGCGTTGTTCTTGCGAGTCTCTTCGCGGAACGCCACCAGTTGGGCAGCGGTGTATTCCGCCCATTGGCCGGAGAGCCGCGGGTATTGCGATGGCATGCCGGCACCGGTCGGCCCGTGGCAGGAGGCGCAAGCGGGAACGCCCTTCTCAGCCAGTCCGCCGCGGTAGATCTTCTCGCCCAGCGGCACGGTGTCCTTGTTGCGCGCGACGCCCGGCTTCGGCGTCTGCGAGGCGAAATAGGCGGCGACGTTGCGCATGTCCTGTTCGGACAGTGCCGCAACCATGCCGGCCATGATGGGATTGTTACGGGCGGGCGTTTTGCCGGGCAGCGCCTTGTAGTCGAGGAGCTGTTTGTTGAGATATTCGGCGTGCTGGCCGGCGAGCTTCGGATAAGCGCCGCCGGTGCTGTTGCCATCTGCCGCATGGCAAGCGGCGCAGACCTGAGTGGCAATGGCCTGTCCCCGGGCCAGGTCGGGTTTGGCGGGCGCCTGAGCCTCGGCGGCTTGTCCCGCGCCGCTCAGAAGAAAGCATGCCAGCGCCAACGGTGTTGCAGCGAGAGACTTCCACACTCCTCGGTTCATTCGCACACCTTATATCTGTTTTGTCGGGAAATCGGTCGTTCGAACTCACCGTCCGACGCCGTGTTTCTCCTCCAACCTCACGGCGCGCGAGACGTTCGGGCAAGCCTTGGCAAGGCCAAGGTTAACTTTCATATTGTACAATAAAGTCTTTCCCCGACTTTAGGGGATTTCCATGTAGAAGGCCGCAGAACGGGGCTCCCCGGCCTGTCGCCGGTGGGCATCGAACCCCGCCGTTCTGCGCCCCTGCACCCGCGTTGCGGCCCGATCCCTGTGGCTGCGGCGCTCCCCGGTTTCCGTCATGTCCCTACTTCATCAAGCCCGCTTCTTTACGACCGTCAATCATCTGCGCGACCTGCCGCCTACGGCCGTGCCCGAGGTCGCCTTCGCGGGACGCTCGAACGCGGGCAAGTCCAGCGCGCTCAACATCCTCTGCAACCAGAAGCGGCTGGCTTTCTCGAGCAAGACGCCGGGACGCACGCAGCACATCAACTACTTCGAGATCGCTCACCTCGAGCATCTGTACGGCTATCTCGTCGATTTGCCCGGTTACGGCTACGCCCAGGTCGGCGGCGGCGTGAAGGTCCACTGGCAGAAGCTCCTCGGCGACTATCTGGTGCAGCGCTCACAACTGCGCGGCCTCGTGCTCGTGATGGACTCGCGCCGGCCGTTCACGGAACTCGATTGCGAGTTGATCGAGTGGTTCAGGCCCACGGGACGTCCCATCCATGTGTTGCTGACGAAGGTCGACAAACTCACGCGCCAGCAAGCGACGGACGTACTGCGCGACACGCAAAAACGTCTGGCCGCCCTGCCGCGCACCGACGGCCTGCCGTCCGACGATCCCGCAACGGCGCCGCAATTCACGGCCCAACTGTACTCGTCGATCAAGCGCGTCGGTGTCGACGCCGCGCAGCGCGTGCTCGAAGACTGGCTCGCCATTCCGGCGCGCGACGCTGCCAAGAAGTGAACCTGGCCTGATCCTTCGCGAATGGGAAGCCTGGTGCGTTCCCATCGCCAGTGCTGCGCATCGCGAAATGACGCGACACCGCAGATGCATCGCGGCCTCCCCTCAGTCTCTCAAGTTAGACCGCCTGACATGCTTGGCGAGCGCGACAAATCGTCGCGGCGAGCCGCGCGGCGCTTCGTGAGTTCAGCGTGAAATTGGCGTGCGCGAGTCACGGCGTTACGTGCCCTCAGCCGAATGGATTAGGCCTCCTGAATCGTCCGCAATCGGCCCCGATCGGCCGAAGCGCTTGGCTGTCAGGGGTTTTACCGTGACGATTCGCGCGCACATAAAAAAACCGCCGTGTAGGCACGGCGGGTTTAAATAAGCCTTATCGTAGAACGACAGGCGCCCGCTCAGGGAGGAGAAGCGGGGGACCCTCGCACACAGTGCGAACATCCGGTTGGTATGATATACCATGCGTTCGAAAGTTTCCCGGCAAGTGCCCCTTTTTGCGCGTCCGCCCGCTTAGGGAATCGTTGAGCAAGACGCAACGACTATCCGTTTTCGGGACCGTCCACACGACCGATTTCGCGGGAATCTTCGAAGCACCACTCCCCGTCCAAAGGACCGATCGCATGAGTTCCTATCCCCTGCTTCGCCCGCGCCGCATGCGACGCGATGACTTCTCACGCCGTCTGATGCGTGAAAACCAACTGACTTGCGACGACCTCATTTATCCGGTGTTCGTGCTGGAAGGCGAAAACCGTCGTGAGGCCGTGGATTCGATGCCTGGCGTCGAGCGCGTCTCTGTCGACGAATTGCTCCGCGTGGCCGATACGTGCGTGACGCTCGGCGTGCCGGTGATCGCACTGTTCCCGAATATCGAGGCGTCTCTGAAGACCCCCGACGGCATCGAGGCGGCCAATCCCGATGGCCTGATTCCGCGCGCCGTGCGTGAACTCAAACGCCACTTCCCCGATCTCGGCGTGTTGACCGACGTGGCCCTCGACCCGTACACGAGCCACGGTCAGGACGGCGTGCTCGACGAAAACGGTTACGTCATCAACGATGTGACGACGCGCATTCTCGTGAAGCAAGCCCTCACACAGGCCGGCGCTGGCGTGGACATCGTCGCGCCTTCCGACATGATGGACGGACGCATCGGTGCCATTCGCGAGGCGCTTGAAGCCGCTGGCCACATTCACACGCGGATCATGGCGTACGCGGCCAAGTACGCATCGGCCTTCTACGGCCCGTTCCGCGACGCCGTCGGTTCGGCATCGAATCTGGGCAAGGGCAACAAGATGACGTACCAGATGGACCCGGCCAACTCGGACGAAGCGCTGCGTGAAGTGGCGCTCGACATCGAGGAAGGTGCGGACATGGTGATGGTCAAGCCCGGCATGCCGTATCTCGACATCGTGCGCCGCGTGAAGGACGAGTTCCGCTTCCCCACGTACGCCTATCAAGTGAGCGGCGAGTACGCGATGCTCAAGGCCGCCGCACAGAACGGCTGGCTCGATCACGATAAGGTGGTGATGGAATCGCTGCTTGCGTTCAAGCGCGCCGGTGCCGACGGCATCCTGACATACTTCGCCCTCGACGCAGCACGCCTGATCCGCGCGCAAGCCTGAGCGCCGAGCGCGACGCAGAACGAACGGATTGGCACGCCGAATCGAGCGTATCGTCCGTCCGCTTGTTCTGCGGATCAGGGCTTGTGTTGAGGCGTAAGGGCTAGCCGGATCGGTGGCGCTATGGCCGGCGGCTTGTTAGGCCGTTGGGCCGTTGGGCCGTTGGGCCGTTGGGCCGTTGGGCCGTTGGGCCGTTAGGCCGTTAGGCCGTTAGGTCTTTGGGTCGTTAGCCCAGCGGTTTAGCTTATCCGCTCAAACCGCGGGGCCGTAGGCCTTATCAAGGCTTCGCAGGAACTGGTCTGAAGATTGCGCGCCGATCACACGTGCGCCAGCCACTTCCTTGCCATTGCCATCAAAGAAGATGATGCCCGGCGGCCCGAACAACCCGAAGCGCTTGAGCAGCGCCTGATCGTCGGCGTTGTTGGCGGTGACATCTGCCTGCACCAGCACCATCTGATCGAGACGCGCCTTCACCTTCGGATCGGTGAACACGAAACGCTCCATCTCCTTGCAACTGATACACCAGTCTGCATAGAAATCGAACATCACCGGACGCCCTGCCGTCGCCACAACCTGCTCAAGTTCTGCGACGCTACGTACGCGCTGGAACTTGGCGCCCTCCGCCACCGCGGCACTCGCATTCGCGTTCCCGGAAGCCGCCGTCGTCAACCCGGCCAGCGGCGCAAGCGGATCGCGCGCCCCGGCTGCGGCGCCAACCAGCGCCACCGCCCCCAGAAGGGCAACAGCTACGCCGAGGCCCTTGAGAAGGCGTCGCGCACCGCTAACGCCCTCGGGCAAGCTATCGAAGACACGCATGAACGTGGCCGCCACCAGCAGCAGGACACCCCATCCCAGCAGCAGGGCAGGCGTGGGCAGCAACGGTCGCACAATCCACAAGGCGACGCCGAGGAGCAGGAAGCCGAAAAAGCGCTTCACGCCGTCCATCCACGCCCCCGCACGCGGCAGTAACGCACCGCCGCCACCAGCGAGGATCACGAGCGGCAACCCCATCCCTAAAGACAATGCGAAGAGCGTTGCGCCACCGAAGACCGCATCCCCTGTCTTGGCAATGAACGCAAGCGCTGCCGCCAACGGTGCCGTCACGCATGGGCTCACGATGAGCCCGGACAGCACACCCATCATCGCTGCACCGACCCACTGTCCGGACTTCTGCTTGCGCGCCGCGTCATCGATGCGGGCGCGCAATGCCGATGGCAACTGGATCTCGTACATACCGAACATCGACAGCGACAGAATCACCATCAGCAATGCGAACAACGCCAGCACCCAGGGCGCCTGCAGGAACGCGATAAGACCTTGTCCCAGCAACCCGGCGGCCACACCAATGACGGTATTCACCACGGCCATACCGAGCACATAAGCGACGGCCAGACGTATGGCTTTACCGCGGCTCGCCTCCTGTCCCGCAACGATCGACAGAAGAATCGGCACCATCGGCAGCACGCAAGGCGTAAAGGCCAGCCCGACACCGAGTGCGAAGAAGATCCCCAGGGCCAGGGCGAAGCTGCCACCGGAGAGAATGCGCTCCGCTTCGTTGTAGTCTTCTCGCGCCGACAACCATCCCCCTGTGGCGTTGGCGGACGGCGCCGCCCCCGCAGCGGGCGGTGAGGCATTCGACGTTTGCGCACCACCACCGAGTAACGCCTGCGTAGCCGGCCCCGGCGCCGACGTAGCGCTTGAACTCCCAGCCGCCGCGCTGCCAACCGTAGCCGCCGAAATCTTCAGCGGCTTGTCCATCGGCGGATAGCACAAGCCCTTGTCCGCACAGCCCTGCATGGTCACGGTCAGCGTGAACGGGCCGCTCGCTTGACTGACAGGAATGCGAACATCGATAGGCTCGTGGTACACCTCCATGTCCTTGCCGAAGGTCTCGTCGTGCTTGAACTCGCCCTTGGGAAACGCTGGCGTACCGAGCGTGACGGCAGGGTTGTCTGCCGCAAAGGCAAATCGCTCGCGGTAAAGGTAGTAGCCCTTCGCCACCTCGAAATGCAGCAGTACCGCACCGGGCTGTTCCGTCTTCGACACCTTGAAGGCGACATCCGGATCGAGAAAATCGTCGGCGGCACGAGCTTGCCCCGCAACCAGCGCAAGCATCATGGCCACGATCAGCCATGCAAACGCCCAGCGTCGCAGCACGCGATTTCGTACCGATGCCCGCCCATCGCCATCGGCTTTCGCGATCAGCGGCCCAACCATCGTTGTCACGTCAGACATGCAATTTCCCCCGCGTCTCATCTTCGACCCAGCGCGCATAGGCAGGCAACGCCGCGGTGGCAGGCCATGCAACGATCTCGGGCACGTCGTAAGGATGATGTTCTTTGATGTACTGCTCAAGCGCGCCATAGCGGGCAGCCGTGGTCTTGATCAGAAGTGGCACTTCCACACTCGTCTCGCGCTGACCCTGCCAGTGATAACTGGACCGCACCGGTGCCATTTGCTGCACACACGCTGCCAACCGCTCGGCAAGCATGCCGTCGATCGCGGACTCGGCGCTGGCCTCGTCGGGAAACGTCGTCATGACGATAAGAAGGGCATCCATAATGTGCGGTAGACCGTTCGAGCGTGAGGATTGTTCACTGTACACCGACGTCATGAAACGTGCGCTATGCGCCTCGCATTTCCAGAAAAATGCGGGTACGGCTTCGGACAACACCTCAAAATAAAAAAGCCAGGTCAACGACCTGGCTTTTTCTTACGGCTGACGATCCTGAAAAGACCGTTGCGCGAATCGCTTACTCAGCGACTTCCGGCGCTTCCGTGTCGACTTCCGGACGGTCCAGCAGTTCGACGAAAGCCATCGGCGCATTATCGCCCACGCGGAAACCCATCTTCAGGATGCGCAGGTAGCCGCCCGGACGGTTGGCAAAACGCGGGCCGAGTTCGTTGAACAGCTTGGTGACCATTTCACGATCGCGCAGGCGGTTGAACGCCAGACGACGGTTGGCAACCGAGTCCTTCTTACCCAGCGTGATGAGGGGCTCGACAACCTTACGCAGTTCCTTGGCCTTCGGCAGCGTGGTCTTGATCGCTTCGTGCTGGATCAACGAGTTCGACATGTTACGCAGCATTGCCAGACGGTGGCTGCTGGTACGGTTCAGTTTACGCAGACCATGACGGTGACGCATTTCAACTTTCCTTTAAACAGAGTTTTCGACCTAGCTCTTCTATCGGTGACAAACACCGCGGGCCGGTACCTTCGCTATCGGCCGTATCGGAACATTCCGACGCGCCGCACTGACGTAGCAACATGGCCACCCGAAGGCGGCCATGTCATTACACTTTACTTCTCGAGACCGGCCGGCGGCCAGTTTTCGAGCTTCATGCCCAGCGTGAGACCACGCGAGGCAAGCACTTCCTTGATCTCGTTGAGCGACTTGCGACCCAGGTTCGGGGTCTTGAGCAATTCGTTCTCGGTACGCTGGATCAGGTCGCCGATGTAGTAGATGTTTTCGGCCTTCAGGCAGTTGGCCGAACGCACCGTCAACTCGAGATCGTCCACCGGACGCAGCAGGATCGGATCGATCTGCGGCGCACGCGACGGCGCTTCGCTGGCGGCTTCCGTGCCTTCCAGCGCAGCGAACACCGACAGTTGGTCGACGAGAATGCGAGCCGATTGACGGATCGCTTCTTCCGGCGACACAACACCGTTGGTTTCGATGTTCATCACGAGCTTGTCCAGGTCCGTACGCTGTTCCACACGGGCCGATTCGACCGCATAGCTCACACGCTTGACCGGCGAGAACGACGCGTCGAGGACGATACGACCAATGACCTTGGCCGAATCATCGCCATAACGGCGCACGTTACCCGGGACATAACCACGACCCTTCTCGATCTTGATCTGGACGTCGAGCTTGCCGCCCTTGGCCAGATGCGCGATCACGTGATCGGGGTTGATCAGTTCCACATCATGCGGCACTTCGATGTCCGAAGCGCGCACTACACCTTCACCATCCTTGCGCAGCGTAACGGTGACTTCGTCACGGTTATGCAGCTTGAACACGACACCCTTCAGGTTCAACAGGAAGTTAACGACATCTTCCTGGACACCGTCGATGGTGGAGTATTCATGCACAACGCCGGCGATCGTCACTTCGGTCGGCGCATAGCCCACCATCGACGACAACAGCACGCGGCGAAGCGCGTTGCCCAAGGTGTGGCCGTAGCCACGTTCGAACGGTTCCATCACGACTTTGGCGTGATGCTCACCGACCGGCTCAACCGCGATGATCTTGGGCTTCAACAAACTGGTTTGCATAGGTTTCCTTTTCAATACCCTCGGCTCGTTACACCGATAAGGCTGATGGGTGACAACCTGCACGGAACGCAAAACGCGCCGTGAGGCGCGTCAGCATACGGATTAACGCGAATACAATTCGACGATCAGGCTTTCGTTGATGTCGCCCGCGATATCGCTACGTTCCGGCAGTGCCTTGAAAGTGCCTTCCATCTTCTTGGCGTCAACCGAAACCCAGATCGGGAAACCGACTTGCTCAGCCAGCGACAGCGATTCTTGAATACGCACTTGCTTCTTGGCCTTTTCGCGCACGGTGATGACGTCACCGGCCTTGACCTTGATCGACGGGATGTTGGCAACAACACCGTTCAGCACGATCGCCTTGTGGCCGACCAGCTGGCGCGCTTCAGCGCGCGTCGAGCCAAAGCCCATGCGATACACGACGTTGTCCAGGCGCGACTCGAGCACTTGCAGCAGGTTTTCACCCGTGTTGCCCTTGAGACGGTCGGCTTCCGCGAAATAACGACGGAACTGACGCTCGAGCACGCCGTAAATACGCTTGACCTTCTGCTTTTCGCGCAGTTGGTTGCCGTAGTCCGACGTACGAGCACCCGAGGTGCGGCCATGCTGACCCGGCTTGCTATCCAGCTTGCACTTGTCGGCGAGCGAGCGGCGTGCGCTCTTCAGGAAGAGGTCAGTACCTTCACGGCGGGAGAGTTTGGCCTTCGGGCCGATATAACGTGCCACGGTTGTTCCTTTATCTCAAAATTTGACGCAGCGAACCTTGTCCACTACGCAAGTCCGGTACCAATGTACCGGACGGTGGTCTTAGAAATTGCTACGCGCACGACCGAGGCCGTGCGCGAACCCGCGATTATAGCAGGATTTTTAAGCGTCTTAGATACGACGACGCTTCGGCGGGCGGCAGCCGTTGTGCGGGACCGGCGTCACGTCCGAGATGGCCGTGATCTTGATGCCCAGCGCATTCAGCGCACGAACCGCGGATTCGCGACCCGGGCCCGGGCCCTTGATGCGAACTTCCAGGTTCTTCACGCCGTATTCCAGTGCCACGCGGCCAGCCGACTCGGCAGCAACCTGGGCAGCGAACGGGGTCGACTTACGCGAACCCTTGAAGCCCTGGCCACCCGACGTCGCCCATGCCAGCGCATTGCCCTGACGATCGGTGATCGTGATGATCGTGTTGTTGAACGACGCGTGGACGTGCACGACGCCTTCTGCAACGCTCTTCTTGACCTTCTTGCGAACGCGCTGCGAAGCGGCGTTGTTCTGTTGCTTAGCCATGAGTTTCCTATCCTCTGGTTACTTCTTCAGCGAGACGCCGGCCTTACGCGGGCCCTTGCGGGTACGCGCATTGGTACGGGTGCGCTGACCGCGAAGCGGCAAGCCCTTGCGGTGACGCATGCCACGGTAGCAGCCCAGATCCATCAGGCGCTTGATGTTCATGGTCACTTCACGGCGCAGGTCGCCCTCGACCGTCAGTTGACCGACTTGATCACGCAGCTTTTCGAGATCAGCGTCGTCGAGGTCCTTGACCTTCTTCGAGAACGGCACACCGGCGGCGTCGCAAATCTGGCGAGCGCGCGTGCGGCCGACACCGTAAATAGCCGTCAGGCCAATAGCGGTGTGCTGGTGGTTCGGGATGTTAACCCCTGCGATACGAGCCATTCGTAATTCCCCAACTAAATAGCGTTAAAGGCCGATTAGCCCTGACGTTGCTTGTGGCGCGGATCCGAGCTGCAGATCACGCGCAGCACGCCTTTGCGCTTCACAAACTTGCAATTGCGGCAGATGCACTTAACAGATGCCAAAACTTTCATGACAATTCCCTCTCTCTAATCACTTCGCCCGGAAGACGATCCGCGCACGCGACAGATCGTAGGGCGTCAACTCTACCGTCACCTTATCTCCGGGAAGGATGCGGATGTAATGCATCCGCATCTTGCCGGAAATATGTCCGAGTACTACATGGCCATTTTCCAGCTTTACCCGGAAGGTGGCATTGGGGAGGTTTTCAAGGACCTCACCCTGCATTTGAATAACGTCGTCTTTCGACATGATCCAGGCTGATCAGCGAAGCGTCATGTTATTGCCGCCCTTGAAATTCGCCTTACGGAGCAGCGACTCATATTGTTGCGACATCACATACGACTGCACTTGCGCCATGAAGTCCATCGTCACCACCACGATAATCAGCAGTGAGGTTCCACCGAAGTAGAACGGGACATTCCAACGCAACACCAGAAACTCAGGCAGCAAACACACCAGGGTGACGTAAGCTGCGCCGGCCAGTGTCAGGCGCGTCAGGATCTTGTCGATATACCGCGCCGTCTGGTCCCCCGGACGAATCCCCGGGACAAACGCTCCGCTCTTCTTCAGGTTCTCGGCGGTCTCCTTGCTGTTAAACACCAGAGCGGTGTAGAAGAAGCAGAAGAACACGATCGCCAGTGCGTAGAGCATCACGTAGATCGGCTGACCCGGCGACAACTTCGCGGCGATATCCTTGAGCCAGCGCGCGTTATCACCCGCACCAAACCAATTCGCGATCGTTGCCGGGAACAGGATGATCGACGATGCAAAGATCGGCGGAATCACGCCTGCCATGTTCAGCTTGAGCGGCAAGTGCGAAGCCTGACCGCCGTACACCTTGTTGCCGACCTGACGCTTGGCGTAATTCACCAGGATCTTGCGCTGACCACGTTCGACGAACACGACGAAGAACGTTACGAGCACCACGAGGGCACAGATCACGATGGCCGAGAACGGACCGATCGAACCGGTACCGACGAGCTCGAACAGACCGCCCACAGCATTCGGCAAACCGGCCGCGATACCACCAAAGATGATGATCGAGATACCGTTACCGAGGCCGCGTTCAGTGATCTGCTCACCGAGCCACATCAGGAACATCGTGCCGGTCACGAGCGTGATCACCGTCGTCAGGCGGAACAGCATGCCCGGATCGACGACGAGCCCGGGCTCGCTTTCCAACGTCACCGCGATCGCCGCAGCCTGGAAGAGCGCGAGCACCACCGTGAAATACCGGGTGTACTGCGTGATCTTGCGCTGTCCGGCCTGGCCTTCCTTACGCAATGCTTCCAACTGAGGCGATACCATCGCCAACAACTGCATGATGATCGATGCCGAAATATACGGCATGATCCCCAGCGCGAAGATCGTGAAACGCGACAACGCACCGCCCGAGAACATGTTGAACATGCCCAGGATCCCGCCCGACTGGCGCTGGAACAACTGCGCCAGCTGATCGGGGTCGATGCCCGGCACCGGGATATGCGCACCAATACGGTAGACGATCAGCGCCAGCAGCAGGAAAACCAGCCGCCGGCGCAGATCCGCATACTTCGGGCCCTGCGTACCAGGCTTAGCGAGATTAGGAGACTTGGCCAATGCTGGCTCCGGGGTGACCTAACTTACTCTGCAACCGAACCGCCAGCCGCTTGAATGGCGGTGAGCGCACCCTTGGTGACGCCCAGACCCTTCACAACGACTTTGCGGGTGATCTCGCCAGAGGCGATGATCTTGGCCGACAACGACAGCTCGCTCACCAGACCGGCTTGCTTCAGAACCAGCAGATCGATCTCGTCGACCGGGAGGTTGTTCAGGTCAGCCAGGCGAACTTCGCCCACGAAACGACGCGTCAGCGACTTGAAGCCACGCTTCGGCAGACGACGTTGCAGCGGCATTTGACCGCCTTCGAAGCCCACCTTGTGGAAGCCGCCCGAACGCGACTTCTGACCCTTGTGACCACGGCCGGCGGTTTTACCCAGACCCGAACCGATGCCACGGCCAACGCGGCGCTTGGCGTGCTTGGCGCCTTCTGCCGGCTTAATCGAATTCAATTCCATTTTTGCCCTCGCTCAGTCGACGATCTTCACAAGGTACGAGACCTTGTTGATCATGCCCCGCACAGCGGGCGTATCCTGCAACTCGCTGACCGAATTGAGGCGACGCAGGCCCAGACCCTTGACGGTCGCGCGGTGTTCTTCACGCGTACCGATCAGGCTCTTGACCAGCTTAACTTTCACAGTTTGCTGCGACATATTGATCACCCTTAGCCGAGGATCTCTTCCACCGACTTGCCACGCTTGGCGGCGATGTCAGCAGGAGTCGATTGTTTCTTCAGGCCGTCGAGCGTGGCGCGGACCAGGTTGTACGGGTTCGTCGAGCCAAGGCTCTTCGTCACCACGTTGGTCACGCCCATCACCTCGAACACCGCGCGCATCGGGCCACCGGCGATAACACCGGTACCGTCCTTCGCCGGCGACATCAGGACGCGCGAGGCGCCATGCTGGCCGAGAACGTTGTGTTGCAGGGTGCCGTTCTTCAGGGGCACCTTGAACATGTTGCGGCGGGCTTGTTCCATTGCCTTTTGAACAGCAACCGGGACTTCCTTCGCCTTGCCCTTGCCCATGCCGATGCGGCCATCGCCGTCACCAACCACGGTCAACGCGGCAAAACCGAGAATACGGCCACCCTTCACAACCTTCGTGACACGGTTGACCGCGATCATCTTCTCGCGAAGGCCGTCGTCGCGTTCGTCAGCCTGAACTTTCGCTTGCATCTTTGCCATGACGGATCCTTACTTAGAACTTGAGGCCGGCTTCACGGGCAGCGTCGGCGAGAGCCTTGACGCGACCGTGATAGCGGAAGCCCGAGCGGTCGAAAGCAACGCTCTCGATGCCGGCAGCCTTCGCCTTCTCGGCGATACGACGGCCGATCAGCGCTGCTGCGGCAGCGTTGCCACCCTTGCCTTCCTTGTCGCCCAGTTCCTTGCGCACTTCGGCTTCCAGCGTCGAAGCGCTGGCCAGCACTTGCGTGCCGTCTTCCGAGAAAACTTGCGCGTAAATGTGCACGTTGGTGCGATGCACGGAAAGGCGATGCACCTTTTGAGCTGCCAGCTTGATACGAGTCTGGCGAGCACGGCGCACACGTGATTGTTTCTTGTCCATGTTTCGCACCCTTACTTCTTCTTGGTTTCCTTGAGGATCACCGTCTCGTCCGCATAGCGGACACCCTTACCCTTGTAGGGCTCGGGCGGACGGTAACCGCGAACTTCCGCAGCCACTTGTCCGATGCGTTGCTTATCAACGCCTTTGATGATGATCTCCGTCTGCGTCGGGGTCTCGGCCTTCACGCCTTCCGGCATGGCATGCACAACATCGTGCGAGAAACCCAGCTCGAGCTTCAGGTTGTTACCTTCAGCCTTGGCACGGTAACCCACGCCAACGAGTTGCAGTTTCTTTTCGAAACCCTTGCTCACGCCAGTCACCATATTGTTGACCAGCGCACGTTCCGTACCATACAGCGCATTCGCTTCGCGGCTTTCGTCGGCCGGGGCGAAGGTGATGGTGCCGTCTTCGATCTTGACGATCACAAGGGGGTTGATGCCGCGGGTCAGCGAACCCAGGGCGCCCTTGACAGTCAGCACATTGCCCGCCAGCGTCGCTTCAACGCCCTTCGGCAGTGCAATGGGACTTTTACCTACTCGAGACATTTCAAACTCTCCTCGGTTAGGCCACGTAGCAGATGACTTCGCCGCCCACGCCAGTGGCGCGCGCTTTGCGATCGGTCATCACGCCCTTCGGGGTCGAGACGATTGCAACGCCGAGGCCATTCATAACCTGCGGGATGTCGTTGCGGCTCTTGTACACACGCAGACCCGGACGCGACACGCGCTCGAGGCGCTCGATCACAGGACGGCCAGCGTAGTACTTCAGTGCGATGTTCAGCACGGGCTTCGTTTCTTCTGCTTCAACCGCGAAATCTTCGATGTAGCCTTCGTCCTTGAGGACCTTGGCGATCGAGACCTTCAGCTTGGACGAGGGCATCTTTACCGATGCCTTCTCAACCATCTGAGCGTTGCGGATGCGAGTCAGCATATCGGCGATAGGATCGCTCATGCTCATGGTGCTTCTCCTATTACCAGCTTGCTTTGGTCACGCCCGGGATTTCGCCACGGAAGGCGATTTCACGGATCTTGTTACGGGCCAGGCCGAATTTGCGGAAGGTTCCGCGCGGACGGCCGGTCAGGTCGCAACGATTGCGTTGACGCGTCGGGTTGGCGTTACGCGGCAGCTGTTGCAGCGCCAGGCGTGCTTCATAACGCTCGTCTTCCGACTTGCTGGTGTCTTCGATGATCGCTTTGAGGGCGGCGCGCTTGGCAGAAAATTTCTGCGCCAGACGGGCGCGTTTCTTTTCGCGTTCGATAAGTGCCAGTTTAGCCACGATTACCTCAGTTACGGAACGGGAATTTGAACGCCGACAGAAGAGCCTTGGCTTCTTCGTCAGTCTTCGCGGTCGTGGTGATGCTGATGTTCAGACCACGCAGCGCGTCGATTTTGTCGTACTCGATTTCGGGGAAGATGATCTGTTCCTTCACACCGATGTTGTAGTTGCCACGACCGTCGAACGCACGACCCGAAATACCACGGAAGTCACGCACGCGCGGCAGAGCCACGGTGATGAAACGATCCAGGAATTCGAACATACGTTCACCGCGCAGCGTCACCATCGTACCGATCGGGTAACCTTCGCGGATCTTGAAACCGGCGATAGCCTTGCGTGCCTTCGTTACCACCGGCTTTTGGCCGGCAATCTTCGTCAGGTCGCCAACGGCGTGCTCAATGATCTTCTTGTCAGCAACGGCTTGACCAAGGCCCATGTTCAGGGTGATCTTGGTGATGCGCGGCACTTCCATGACAGACTTGTAACCGAACTGCTTAGTCAGCTCGGCGACAATTTTGTCTTTATAGAATTCTTGCAAACGGGCCATTATCTATACTCCCTGCGATTAGGCACCGACGACCGTAGCACCGGTCGTCTTGAGGAAGCGGACCTTCTTGCCGTCTTCGACCTTGATGCCCACACGCGACGGCTTGCCATTGGCATCCACCAGCGCCACGTTCGAGACGTGGATCGGCATCGTCTTGTCGACCACGCCGCCTTGCGTGCCCTTCATCGGGTTCGGCTTGACGTGCTTCTTGGCAACGTTCACGCCCTCGACGACCAACTTGTCGCCATCAACGGCCAGGACCGTGCCACGCTTGGCCTTGTCCTTGCCCGTCAGTACGATGACCTGGTCACCTTTACGAATCTTGTTCATGTGTCGGCTCCTTACAGCACTTCCGGGGCCAGCGACACGATCTTCATGAAGCGTTCGGTACGCAGTTCACGCGTAACCGGCCCGAAGATACGGGTGCCGATCGGCTCGAGCTTGGTGTTAAGCAGCACGGCGGCGTTGCCGTCGAATTTGACCAGCGAGCCGTCTTGGCGACGCACGCCCTTGGCGGTACGCACGACCACTGCATTGTAGATTTCGCCCTTCTTGACACGACCACGCGGGGCAGCATCCTTCACGCTGACCTTGATGATGTCGCCAATGCCGGCGTAGCGACGCTTGGAGCCGCCCAGCACCTTGATGCACATCACTTCGCGCGCACCGGTGTTGTCGGCTACTTCGAGCCGGGTTTCAGTTTGAATCATGGTGTTATCTTCCCAACTTAATCCGACACATACGCGTCGGTCAGTCTTGGTCCCCGTCAGCACCAAAGGATGCTGTTTGGGTTGAGTCGTTCAAAAGTGGACAACCTTGCTACCTTTACCTGACTCGTAGAGGATACGAATCGGCTTCGGAAGCTATCCACTCCCTTGCGAAACCAAAGACCGGTTTTAGCGAAAGAAGCGGAAAGTCCGGAATTATACAACGATAATTCCGGACTTGCAAGTCAAACCTTCGCTTCAGCTCACCTTAGATGATGCGGGCGGCTTCCACGAGACGGGAAACCGTCCAGGCCTTGGTCTTCGACAGCGGGCGGGATTCTTGAATCTCGACCGTATCGCCTTCCTTGATCTGGTTGGTTTCGTCGTGCGCATGATACTTCTTCGAACGCACGATGTACTTGCCGTAGAGCGGGTGCTTCATTTGACGCTCGACCAGCACGGTAACCGTCTTGTCCATCTTGTCGCTGACAACCTTACCCACGAGGGTACGCTTCAGCGAGGTCTTAGCGGTATCGTTCATTTCTGGCTCGCCTTCTCAGTCAACACGGTACGCACACGCGCGATGTCCTTGCGCACCTTCTTCAACTGGCTGGTGTTGCTCAGCTGTTGGGTGCCCGCTTGCATGCGAAGACCGAATTGGGCCTTCAGCAGATCCGACAATTCCTTATTCAGGCCGTCGAAATCCTTGGCACGAAGTTCGGATGCTTTCATTTCAAATTCTCCCCTCAGGCGCCAAGGCGACGTACGAAGAACGTCGTCTGAATCGGCAGCTTGGCGGCAGCCAGGCGGAACGCCTCGCGCGCCAGCGCTTCATCAACACCGTCCATTTCGTACAGCATCTTGCCCGGTTGAATCTCGGCGACGTAGTACTCAGGGTTACCCTTACCGTTACCCATACGCACTTCTGCCGGCTTTTGCGAGATCGGCTTATCCGGGAAGATACGGATCCAGATACGACCACCGCGCTTGATATGGCGAGTCATGGCACGACGCGCGGCTTCGATTTGACGAGCCGTCAGACGACCACGACCGACCGCCTTCAGGCCGAATTCGCCGAACGACACTTCGTTGCCACGGGTGGCGACGCCAGTGTTACGGCCCTTCTGCTCTTTGCGATACTTTCTGCGTTTCGGTTGCAGCATGATTATTCTCCAGTCTTGGCATCGCCTTCAGGCTTGCCAGCCGGACGGCGTGCACCACCGCGCTTCGCACCGGCCTTGTCGCCAGCGTCGTCACGACGGGGGCGACGGTCGCCCGGACGCGCGTTGCGGCGCGGACGCTTTTCTTCGGCCGGCTCTTCAGCCACCGGAGCGTCGTTGCGGCCCAGCGTGTCGCCCTTGTACACCCACACCTTGATACCGATGATGCCGTACGTCGTCTTCGCTTCCGCAGTTGCGTAGTCGATGTCAGCGCGCAGCGTGTGCAGGGGCACACGGCCTTCGCGGTACCACTCGGTACGGGCGATTTCGATACCGTTCAGACGGCCAGCGCTCATGATCTTGATGCCTTGGGCACCCAGACGCATCGCGTTCTGCATCGCGCGCTTCATTGCGCGACGGAACATGATACGGCGCTCGAGCTGCTGAGCGATCGAATCGGCGATGAGCTGCGCATCGGTTTCCGGCTTGCGGATTTCCTCGATGTTCACGTGCACGGGCACGCCCATGCGCTTTTGCAGCTCGGCCTTGAGGATTTCGATGTCCTCGCCCTTCTTACCGATCACAACGCCCGGACGCGAGCTGAAAATCGTAATGCGAGCGTTCTTTGCCGGACGTTCGATGATGACACGGCCAACCGAAGCGTTCTTCAGCTTCTTCTTCAGATATTCGCGAACGCCGATGTCTTCCTTCAGCATCTGCGCGAAATTCTGGTTGTTGGCGTACCAACGCGAAGCCCAATTACGACTGACAGCCAGACGGAAGCCAGTCGGATGAATTTTCTGTCCCATCGTGACCCCTTAGTTGCCCAGCGTCACAGTGATGTGACAGGTTTGCTTCTCGATCTTGTTACCACGGCCTTTTGCACGCGCCGTGAAACGCTTGAGCGAGGTGCCCTTGTCGACAAAAATGCCCTTGACGCGCAGTTCGTCGATGTCAGCACCTTCATTGTGCTCGGCGTTGGCAATTGCCGACTCGAGAACCTTCTTGATGATGACCGCGGCCTTCTTCGGCGAGAAGGTCAGGACATTGAGTGCACGCTCCAGCGGCAGGCCACGAATCTGGTCAGCGACCAGACGCGTCTTCTGCGCCGAGATACGGGCACCACGATGAATTGCTTTCACTTCCATGATCGGCCCCTTATTTCTTCGCCTTCTTGTCGGCCGCATGGCCCTTGAAGGTACGGGTAAGTGCGAACTCACCCAGCTTGTGGCCGACCATGTTTTCCGTCACGTACACCGGCACGTGCTGACGGCCGTTATGCACGGCGATCGTCAGGCCGATGAAATCGGGCAGGACGGTCGAACGACGCGACCAGGTCTTGATCGGCTTCTTGTCACGCGATGCAGCTGCCGCTTCCACTTTCTTCAGCAGATGAGCGTCGCAAAACGGACCTTTTTTAACAGAACGAGTCATTTGCTAGCTCCAATTAACGCTTCTTGCGACGCTGAACGATCATGCTGTCGGTGCGCTTGGTCGAGCGGGTACGCTTACCCTTGGTATGCTGACCCCACGGGCTGACCGGATGACGACCAGCAGCCGTACGACCTTCACCACCACCATGCGGGTGATCCACCGGGTTCATCGCCACACCGCGAACGGTCGGGCGAATACCGCGCCAACGCTTTGCACCGGCCTTGCCGAGTTGGCGCAGGCTGTGCTCTTCGTTACCGACTTCACCGATGGTGGCGCGGCACTCGATGTGCACGCGACGAACTTCACCCGAACGCAGACGCACTTGAGCGTACGTGCCTTCGCGAGCCAGCAGCATTGCCGAGGTACCGGCAGCACGAGCGATTTGCGCGCCCTTGCCCGGTTGCAGCTCGATGCCGTGAATCGTGGTACCGACCGGAATGTTACGGATCGGCAGCGTGTTACCGGCCTTGATCGGCGCTTCCGAGCCGCTCACGAGTTGCTGACCAACGGTCAGACCCTTCGGGGCCAGGATGTAACGACGCTCGCCATCGGCGTAGCACAGCAGAGCAATGTTCGCGCTGCGGTTCGGATCGTATTCCAGACGCTCAACCTTCGCCGTGATGCCGTCCTTGTTGCGACGGAAATCGACGATACGGTAGTGCTGCTTGTGACCGCCACCCATATGACGGGTGGTGATGTGACCGTTGTTGTTACGGCCAGCGGTCTTGCTCTTGGTATCGAGCAACGGGGCGAACGGCTTGCCCTTATGCAGATCCTTGTTGACGACCTTGACCAGCGAACGGCGGCCCGGCGACGTCGGTTTCGTTTTGACGAGTGCCATGATTACTTGGCCTCCGCTTCAAAATTGATTTCCTGACCCGGCTTCAAGCTCACGTAAGCCTTCTTCTCGTGGTCGCGACGACCCATGAAGCGGCCAAAGCGCTTTTGCTTGCCCTTACGGTTCAGGATTTGCACCGACTCGACTTCCACCTTGAAGAGAAGCTCAACCGCAGCCTTCACTTCTTGCTTGTTCGCGTCGCGTGCAACTTGGAACACCACTTGTTCATTCTTGTCAGCCACCAGCGTCGCCTTTTCGGAGATCACCGGCGAGAGCAGGACCTGGTACAGACGATGGTCGTTTTTACGCACGTCGCTCATGACAGCATCTCCTCAATCTTGGCGATCGCGCCCTTCGTCAGCAGCACCTTCTTGAAGTAGATGAGCGACAGCGGGTCGGCGAAACGCGGCTCGGTGACGGCAACGTGAGCCAGATTGCGCGAGGCCAGGAACAGGTTCTCGTCCACGCTATCCGTGATCAGCAGCACCGAATCAAGACCCATGGCCTTGACCTTGTCAGCGAGCAGTTTGGTCTTCGGAGCATCCAGCTTGATGTCCTCGACGACCGACAGACGACCTTCACGGGCGAGCTGCGACAGAATCGAGCACACACCGGCGCGGTACATCTTTTTGTTGACCTTGTGGGTGAAGTTCTCTTCCGGCGAATTCGGGAAGATACGGCCACCGCCGCGCCACAGCGGGCTCGACGACATACCGGCACGAGCACGGCCCGTACCCTTCTGACGCCACGGCTTCTTGGTCGTGTGCTTGACCTGTTCACGGTCCTTCTGCGCACGATTGCCGCTGCGGGCGTTGGCTTGATAAGCCACCACAACCTGATGGATCAGCGCTTCGTTGTAGTCACGGCCGAACACGACGTCCGACGCGTTGACAGCAGCGCCTTCCTGACCTTGCTCATTCAGGAGCTTCAGTTCCATTGTTACGCTCCCTTCGCGAGTTTGGCTTTGACTGCCGAGGTCACGAAAACCTTACCTTCCTTGGCACCAGGAATGGCACCCTTCACGAAGATCAGGTTACGCTCAGCGTCAATGCGCGCGATTTCGAGATTCTGCGTCGTCGTGGTGACGTCGCCCAGATGACCCGTCATGCGCTTACCCGGGAACACACGGCCCGGATCCTGCGCCATACCGATCGAACCCGGCACGTTGTGCGAACGCGAGTTACCGTGCGAAGCACGGCCCGAAGCGAAGTTGTAGCGCTTGATGGTACCGGCGTAGCCCTTACCGATCGACACGCCTTGCACGTCGACCTTCTGGCCTACTTGGAACAGATCGACGCCAACGACTGCGCCCGGCTGCAATTCAGCAGCTTTGGCAGCGTCAACGCGGAATTCCTTGAGGATTTCACCAGCTTCGACACCCGCTTTCGCGAAGTGGCCGGCGGCGGCTTTGATCACGCGCGTGGCGCGACGCTTACCGAAAGTGACTTGAACGGCGGTATAGCCGTCCGTTTCATCCGTCTTGATTTGCGTCACACGGTTGTTAGACACGTCGATCACGGTAACGGGAATCGAATCGCCGTCGTCCGTGAAAATACGCGTCATGCCAACCTTGCGACCGACAAGGCCAAGGCTCATGATTTTCTCCATTCCCGACTGCGATTGGCCGGGGCTAAATGACAAAAGGATGGTCCACGGATGTGGGCCATCTTTTCAAAACTACACTTGAGCCCGCCATTATAGACGGACTTTTATCGCTTGACAAGTGTTGCTAAATCGCATAACAAAAGCCCCGCCGATCCAGCATTGGCGGGGCTTTCAAGAGCAAAGTCGCTCGCAAGCCTTACTGCAGCTTGATCTCGACGTCGACGCCAGCCGGCAGGTCCAGCTTCATCAACGCGTCGACGGTCTTGTCCGTCGGATCGACGATGTCCATCAGGCGCTGGTGCGTGCGGATTTCGAGCTGGTCGCGCGACGTCTTGTTGACGTGCGGCGAGCGCAGGATGTCGAAACGCTCGATGCGGGTCGGCAGGGGCACCGGGCCCTTGACGATCGCGCCAGTGCGCTTGGCGGTTTCAACGATTTCGGCGGCCGACTGGTCGATCAGGCGGTAGTCGAAAGCCTTCAGGCGAATGCGGATCTTTTGGTTCTGCATGGAAGTTCTCCAAAGAGCGTGGCAGCCCTCGTTCGGGTGCCGGGTAAATCACAAAGAGCAAACAGACTTTGAGAAACAGGTGCCGACCAAGCCGGCACCCGCTTCATCGAATCCGCAATTAGTCTTCAATCTTGGCAACAACGCCGGCGCCGACGGTACGGCCACCTTCGCGGATTGCAAAACGCAGACCTTCTTCCATGGCGATCGGCTGAATCAGTTCAACCTTGATCGACACGTTGTCGCCCGGCATGACCATTTCCTTGCCTTCCGGCAGGGAGATCGAGCCAGTCACGTCCGTCGTACGGAAGTAGAACTGCGGACGATAGTTGTTGAAGAACGGGGTGTGACGACCACCTTCGTCCTTCGACAGGATGTAGACCTCACCCGAGAACTTGCGGTGCGGCTTGATCGTGCCCGGCTTGGCCAGAACCTGACCACGCTGAACATCTTCACGCTTCGTGCCGCGCAGCAGAATACCGACGTTGTCGCCAGCCTGACCTTGGTCGAGCAGCTTGCGGAACATTTCGACGCCCGTGCAGGTCGTCTTGTCGATCTTCGGCTTGTCGCCGTCGAGTGCGATACCGACGATTTCGATTTCTTCGCCGACCTTGATGATGCCGCGCTCGATACGACCGGTCACAACGGTACCGCGACCCGAGATCGAGAACACGTCTTCCACCGGCATCAGGAACGTGCCGTCAACAGCGCGCTCCGGCGTCGGGATGTACGTGTCGAGTGCGTCAGCCAGCTTCATGATGGCTTCTTCGCCCAGCGGACCCTTGTCGCCTTCCAGTGCCAGCTTGGCCGAACCCTGGATGATCGGCAGGTCGTCGCCCGGGAAGTCGTACTTCGACAGAAGTTCGCGAACTTCCATTTCGACCAGCTCGAGCAGCTCGGCGTCGTCGACCATGTCGCACTTGTTCAGGAACACGATGATGTACGGCACGCCAACCTGACGGGCCAACAGGATGTGCTCACGCGTTTGCGGCATCGGGCCGTCAGCAGCCGAGCAAACCAGGATAGCGCCGTCCATCTGGGCAGCACCGGTAATCATGTTCTTGACGTAGTCGGCGTGGCCCGGGCA
>NZ_JAELTP010000079.1 GCF_016428915.1 Pandoraea sp. ASV26 | reverse complement strand
TGCTTTGCGATTGCAGCACGAGGAAAATCGACGGATCCGGGTGGTCGAAGCTGATCGAGCCGATCGTGTTGAAGCGGCGCAGATCGTACTTGTAAGGTGCGTAGTTGCCATGCCAGGCCACAACGTCGAGCGGCGAGTGACCGATATCGGCACGCCACAGCGCACCGGCGAACTTCGCCACCAGTTCGAAATCGCCTTCAACGTCCTCATAGGCCGCAACAGGCGTGAGGAAGTCGCGCGGATTCGCAAGGCCGTTGGAACCGATCGGGCCCAGATCCGGCAGACGGAACAACGCACCGTAGTTCTCGCACACGTAGCCGCGTGCACGGGCGTCGAGCAACGTCACGCGAAAACGCACGCCACGCGGCAGCACCACGATTTCATAAGGCTCGACGTCGAGCACGCCGAATTCCGTCGCGATGCGCAAACGCCCTTCCTGCGGCACGATCAGCAGTTCACCGTCGGCGTTGTAGAAGAAGCGGCCCTCCATCGACTTGTTGGCCGCATACAGGTGAATGCCGCAACCGTGTGCGGCGTCCGGGCTGCCATTGCCCGCCATCGTTACCATGCCGTCGACGAAATCGGTCGGCGCATCCGGCATCGGCAGCGGATCCCAGCGCATCTGGTTGGGCGGCGTCGGCACCTCATCGAAACGGCTCAGCCAGCGCGATTGCTCGATGGCGGTGAAAGGCTTGTGCACGGCGGCGGGACGAATGCGATACACCCATGAGCGACGGTTATGACCGCGCGGTGCCGTGAACGCCGTCCCCGAGAGTTGTTCCGCATAGAGGCCGTACGGCGCACGTTGCGGCGAGTTCTGCCCGATGGGCAGTGCGCCGGGCAATGCCTCAGTCGCGAACTCGTTGGCAAAACCGGACAGATAGCCCAGTTCCCCCTGAATCTGGTCTGCTTGGCGCATGAATGACCTCGTCTCCTCATTTCGAATGGAAACATTGTCCGACAAGCGACCACATTTTGCGATATAAATAGACGAATCCACTATATTCACAATGCGAATAATAGCGCCACCTCATGATTTCCTTACGTGACGTCGATTTGAACCTGCTGGTCGTCTTTCATGCGGTGCTCACGCATCGGAGCATTTCTCAGGCGGCGCGGGAGCTGGGGCTGTCCCAACCTGCCGTGAGTAACGGGCTGGCGCGCTTGCGGCAGACGTTCGAAGATGAACTCTTCACGCGAACCGGCACGGGGATGCAACCCACGCCCTTTGCCGAGGCACTTGCCGAGCCGGTCTCGGCGGCACTCTCCGGTATATCGCGGGCCATCAATCATCGGGAGGCGTTCGATCCGACGCGCAGTCAGCGGGAATTCACGTTGGCAATGACGGATGTCGGCGAGGTGTACTTCATGCCCGCGCTCGTCGATCTGTGTACGCGGCTCGCGCCGGGTGTTCGCATCAGTACGGTGCGCACAACGTTGCCCGACCTGAAGGAGGCCATGGCGGCCGGACGCATCGATCTTGCCGTGGGCGCCTTCGACGATCTGACCGGGCCATTCTTCCAGCGCCGGTTGTTCAGTCAGCAATACGTGAGCATGTTTCGCATCGGACACGCGCTCGACACCCCGGGTGCGGGACTGGCGGAGTTCCAGGCGGCGCGCCATCTGTTCGTCGCCACGGGCGACAACCCTTATGCGCGCGTCAATCAACTCCTGTCGCAGGCAGGCTTTGGCGCCGACGCCAATTTCTGGGTCCCCCACTTCATCGCCGTACCGTATGTCGTGAGTGCCAACGACCTGGTGGTGACCGTGCCACAGAAGTTTGCCGAACGTGCTGCCGCGCCGTTCGGCCTGCGGTTCGTCAAGCCGCCGCTGCGCCTTCCCGCGCTACAAACGAACGTGTTCTGGCACCGCCGCTACCATCAGGACGCCGGCAATCAGTGGCTACGCCAACTGATTTCAGAACACTTCGTCGAGTAAGCGGCGTGCCAAAGCGGCACAACCCCTGACGCGATATCGTCAGGCGTCGCTGGCAATGGCATGCCCTTGGGCGCGCAGCCAGTCGTTCCACGCCGCGTCGAGGGCTTCGAATGCGGCCTCCATCTGCCCCGCAGACGCTTGGGGCGCCAGATGCTCCACCTGTGCCGCGAGCGATGCCAGCGAACTCAGGCCGAACGCCATGAAGCCGCCGCGCAAGCGATGCGCGGAGTGACGCAACGTTTCACGCGACAGGTCGGCGAGCGCCGCCCGGCAATTCGCGATGTCCTGATCTGCAATCTGCACGAACGTATCGAGCATTTCGGGCAGCGGCAAACGCCAGTCCTTCGTTGGCGCCGCGTCGGGCGAAGTCTTGGCCGAGCTTTCGATCAGGCGCGAGGACGCGGGCAGCGGCGCAATATCGACGCAAAGCGACGGATAACGAGCGCGAACCCGTTCGATGACGCGCAACAGCGAATGCGCATCGACCGGCTTGTACACGACGGCGTCGTACGGCGAGTTCGCCTCTCGGTCGTGACGCAACGTGACATCGGCCGTCGCCACCACCACCGGGACATGGGGTGCGCGCGCCTTGATCTCGGTCGCCAACGCGTGCCCGGAGAGATGCGGCATGTTGGCGTCGGTGATCACCAGCATATGCGATTCCGCGTCGAATGCATCCAGCGCCTCACGCGGATCGTGGTAGCAATCGACCATCGCGCCCAGCCCTTCCAACTGCCGCGATAGCAGCATGCCGCTGATCGGATGATCGTCGGCAACGAGCACGTACCAGCCGGCCAGCGGCTTGACACGCGTGCGCGCGCTCGTCGTGCCCGGCAGGTCGGTATCCGCGTTCGCAGAGGGCGCCGCAGTACCGAGCGCTTCCCAAAGCTCGGCTTGCTGGAACACCGCAATATCGCGCGGCCATGCGGGGGCGCTGCCAGCCAGACGATCGACGGGGGTCGAGCGCAGCAGATAGACCTCTGCCCCGGCCATGCCGCGCACCGGCCACTCGTCGGCAAACATGAGCAGGCCCGCATCCTGCACGCGACCGCTGCCGGAGGACCAAGCCACGGCATCGTCGTATCTGACCGGCTCGTAGCCTGCGCGGCGAATCAACGCGTCGAGATACCAATGACGTCGAACGAGTGCGCTGACATAGGCGAACGTCTCCCCTGTTGCGGGCGCCGACGCGATCTCGCTATCCGGCGCCCACGGCAGATGGAGCGTGAAGCGCATCGTCGTGCCCTTGCCCTCCTGACTCTCGACCTGCAACACACCGCCAAGCATGCCGACGAACTGATGCGAGATCGCCAGCCCCAGCCCGGTGCCATGCTGCATGCCCGTCTCGTTGGTGCTCTTGCCGAACGGCCGGAACAAGTCGGCCAGATCGGCTGCGGGAATCCCGACACCGCTATCGCTGACCGTAAAGGCCACGTCGCAGCCCTGCATGTCGGCATGCGTGACCATCGCACTGAACGCGACATGGCCTTTCTCGGTGAACTTGATGGCATTGCCGACGAGGTTCGTCACGACTTGCCCCAGTCGCAAGGCGTCGGTATGCACCGCGCGTGCGAGTTGCGGATCGATCATCCAGTCGAGCGTGAGCCCCTGCAATCGCGCACGTCCCGTGAACGACAATCCAACCGCTTCGAGTTCCTTGACCAGCGAACAGTCGCGGGAATTCAGTTCGAAGCGACCGACCTGAATGCGCGAGTAGTCAAGCAGATCGTTAATGAGATCGAGGAGATTGCGCGTGGAGCTTTCCATCACATCGACGTAATAGCGATGATCGTCGCCGAGGTTCTGCGCGCTCAACAGTTCGATCGACGCCAGCGTGCCATACAGCGGCGTACGCATTTCGTGGCTTACCGTTGTCAGGAAGACGTCTTTGGCCCGATTGGCGCTTTCGGCGGCAAGACGCGCCTTGCGTTGCTCAAGTTCGAAGCGGCGCTGCTCCGTGACGTCGGACAGCGTGCCGATCAGCACCGGCTGTTCACGAAAGACCGTATCGACGAAGCTCACGGCATAGTGACGCTCGCCTGCATCATCGAGTGCGCTGAGCAATCGGCGCACCGGACGCGCAACCACACCGCTATGCAGTTGCCGGTACATGCGCGTCAACTCGCCGTCACCCAGATGCCGGAGCAAATCGACCGTGCCGGCGTATGCCGGATTGCTCATGACCACGGCGGGCTCGAACGGATCGATGATCGCCATGCCCACGGGGGCCGTCTCGATCAGCGTTTGCGTAAAGGCATCACGCTCGAGGAGTGCCGTGGTACGTCGACGTGCGGGCTCGATCATCCGCTCACGCATGTAGCGCATCCCCGCGTAGATCCCGATCGAATAGAGGCACAGCAGCAACGTGGCACCGATCAACAGCGTAGCGCTTTGCCGCAGCAAGCCCAGCGGGCGGACCGCATAGCGCACGAACCACGGCGACGACGCAAGATGGCGCTCGAAGACCACGCGCTGACCGTCGTGGCGCAAAATCATTTGCGCATCGCCGAACATCGGCAATGTGACGAGCGTGTGCAGTTGTCCCAGCGGTGAGAGGGGCGTCCCGGCGCTTGCCACGACGAATCCGTCGGGCGATACCAGTTGAAGTGCTTCACCCGTGTGCTCCAGCACTCGCAGGCGCGGCGGGATAATCCGGTCGGGCGCCATGCTGGTGCCGACGTAGAGCATCAGATGCCCCTCGAGATCGCGGATCGGCACGAAGCTCGAGACGACCGTCTCGTGCGTGAGGGGATTTTCGTAGTTGTAGGTCCAGAAAGGACCGTCCTTGCCTGCGCTCACCCGCGACGTGTAGCGCTCGACCTTATTGATCTCCGAGAGCAACAAGTGGGCGTCTTTCGCGAGATCGGCAGCGCTGACACGCTGCATGTCGAACGCCGTCCGACGGGCCGCAAAGGCGCCATCCGCAGAGATGATGAACGTTTCGTCCTGAGCGCCAAGCGCGCTCCAGAAATTGGCGTCGAGATTCATCAGCCGAAGCGTGAGTCGCGCCAATACCTCAGCCCGCTCAGGCCGGATATCCGCCAGTTTGACGATCTGGAACTCGTCGTCCCACCCGGCGCCGACCACGTGCTTCGCGGTGCCCACAGGCATCGCGACGAGCGGCTTCAGAATTCGATCGGTGAGCGATTGCGTGACGCCACCGGGGCGAACGGAACTCGCCAGCGCGGCTTGCGCCATGGCACTGGCCTGCTCGTTGAAGATTTCGACATCGCGGACCTCATGCCCGACGGTTGCAAAAAAGGTCGCCGTCTTCTGAGCGCCTTGCCAGACCACGCCGAACAAACCGTAGGAAACCGCTGCCGCCCAGACAGACAAACCGAAAAGGAGTGCCAGCAGGCCACCAATGCGAAGCAGGCGGCCCGCAATCGCGATGTCACGCGTCATCGTTCCGTCGGGCATAGACTCCAACTTCAGGGATCGCGACAAACTCAGGCAGCGCTCGGCGCTTCGACTTCGCACTCGCTCGAGAACTGAACCGGACTCGATACGTGAAGCTTGAACAGTTCCATGTCCGTACGGCAGCCGAGCTTGCTCATCGCCATACGCTTCTGATTGTTGATTGTCTTGGAGGAACGGTTGAGGGCGTCAGCAATCTGCGTCACGTTCAGGCCGTCCAGATACATGCGCAGCACTTCCATTTCCTTGGGAGACAGCGGACGGCGCGCGGTCGGCTTGCGGCGCATCTGCTCTTCGAGAATTTGCTCGGCTCGCCCGCCGCGATAGCTCATGCCACGTCGGCAGCGCTCCACGCACACCGTGATTTCGCGCAGGTCGTCGGACTTGGTCATCACGCCAAGCACGCCGCAACTGTCGAGCGCGTGGATGATGGCCGGCTGTTCGATCGACGTGAACACGATGATCTTGACGTCCGGATACTTGCGGCGCACACGGTTGATCATGACCAGACCGTCACCAAAGGTGCCACCGGGCATGCAGTAATCAGTGATCAGCACGTCGACCGAATTGGTCTCCAGTGCCTTGAAGAGTTCCGTCGAGTTGGTGACGGGGGGCAGCACGTGAAAACCCGGATCCGGGGAGAGCATTTCACGCAGCGTGGAGGCGATGATCGGGTGATCATCCGCGATAAGAATCTTTACCATCATTTTGCAGAATCCTTTTAAAAGAAGTCAGCCGTGGGCGCGCGCGATCCTTCGCCGTGTCTACGCGTCATGGCTTCCCAAAAGAGGAATGTGCGTCGAGTCGACACACGCGTTGGTCACCCAAAAGTGACCCCGTTTGTTACCGTGCGACCTTTGCAGGACTCACTGTCCGGCACATCGCTGTCGTCGCCAAATACAATCCAGCGCCAATCCACCGGCATCGATCCATCAGGATCCATCGTTATCCGGCGACCTCGGCCGCTTTCGCGCTATCGACGGTCGTCCATGCCGAGCACGTCTTGTGGCCCGTGAGTCGGGATGTGCCCGCGCCGATGACCGGCTTGACGCAGTACCTGATGCGCACACCGCGCAACCCCGCCGAGGGCATCATTTCGCGGGCTCGTCCGACAACACGAATGCGTGTCGGTCCAGACGCCGCTTCCCAAAGATGCACGCTGTCGGTTTCAGGCCAGTCCGCCATCCATCGATACGTTCCCCTCACCACACTACCCACCTGCGGCGTGCCACTCATCGCGACCGCGGCAGCCACCGGCCGCATGCGGGCCTCGACTTCACGCGGCGGCGTCACCGCTTGAGCCGCTTCCGACACCGACGCGCCAGCACTTTCCAATGCCAGCGTCGGCCCCGACACGCCGGCCGTCGACGCCTTGTACTCGCTACACCCCGCAAGCAAGGCGATCGCAATGGCACCGCTCAGGTTCCCCAGGGTGACGATGGCTCGTCGGCCCGTGACTTGCCTGGCGATCAGGCAGCGGGATAAATAAGACGAGAGAGAGTCAACGCGTGTCGTGTTCATCAATGCAACGCCAATCGCCTCGCCGCGTGACACATCGACGTTACGCGTCGTTTTGCGACCAGCAGAAATATAGGATAAATCTACAAAATCCAGCCGCTTTGGAGTTACTTATAGGAAATATCCTAGACCAAATTAGGCGGATTACCAGATGGAACTTGCACGGCACACGCAAGATGCGGCGATTTCATGCGGAAACAACCCGAATCACGTACGACTCACGCAAATGCCACGTTCAAATGGACAATGGGATGATGAAAAGATTCATTCGATGCATCACGCGCATGTCAACCACCGTGAGGACACGGCGAGGTG
Source organism: Pandoraea sp. ASV26 (assembly GCF_016428915.1). Classification (GTDB taxonomy): domain Bacteria; phylum Pseudomonadota; class Gammaproteobacteria; order Burkholderiales; family Burkholderiaceae; genus Pandoraea. Next base: position 19,670 of record NZ_JAELTP010000079.1, on the reverse strand, counting down.
GGTAAATTCACGCGACGGAGAAGGTCACTCGGATGACGTGGTGATTCGTGAGAATGGCGCATGTACCGCGAGACGGCATTTGCGCCATGACACATCGTCAGGCAACGAAGGCTTTTACGAACATGCCGAGCGCGACGGCAGCCATCAGCATTGAGAAGAGTTGCTGAAGCTTCGAGGCGGCGAGGCGCGGCGCGAGTGCGCGGCCGAGCAACATGCCCGCAACGGCACCCGCCACGAACATCCAGCCCTGCGCGCCCGGGTGCATGCCGTGCCACCACGCGTTGGCAACAGTGCCTGCGGAAATCAGCGCGATAACGAAAAGCGACGTCGCCACGACGCCATGCACCGTGATGTCGGTGAAGCGCCGCAACGCGGGGACGATCACGAACCCACCGCCCACGCCGAGCAGGCCCGAAGCGAAACCCGACACCGCACCGATGGTGCCGAGCGTGCCGGCGACACGCCGCGTCCAGTGCAACCGTCCCGTTGCCGGATCCAGACGACACGGCGGCAATGCCGGGCAGTTGGCCGATGCCTCGTTGCCGGTAGCCTTAACGGTGCCGCTGCGCGACGCCCGGTACATGCGCGTAGCCACGATGAGCATGGCGACGGCGAAAAGGCCGACGAGCCAGTGCTCCGGCAACCGGTGCGCCATCCAGGTACCGAGCGGCGCCACGCCAACCCCGATGCCGGCCATCAGCATCGCGGCGCGGTAACGCACGAGGCCGGCGCGCAAGCCCTGCACGCTGCCCACCGCCGCGCTTGCGCCCACGGCGAGCAAAGCGACGGGCCCCGCCTGCGGCACACCCCAGCCGAGCCCGAAGACGAGCGCTGGAACCGCAAAGATCCCGCCGCCCGCGCCCGTAAGTCCCAGCACGAGACCGACCGCAGCGCCCAGCAAGGCAGCCATCGGAGAGACACTCGAGAGATCGGGGAGCATGGGGTGGAAATCCGGCAAAACGTGATTTGTCGGCCAAATCACTATTAGTCATATGCTTATGACGCAGGATTATATAGAAATTACGAACGGCAGAGAACCCCCGACCGGCGGGGCCGCGGGGCGAAAAGACATCGATCGGGAACGCGAATGGACGCAGCAACGCCGGCCGTGTAGCGCACACGCTGCCGGGCAAAGCGGGCGACACCGGGATAGTGTCGCCGCGCCTTAAAATATCAGGAAATGCCGGGAGTTAGCGAGTTTTAGGCGGAATATCGTTCCGAGTTGCCAGGACATCCTCGGCATCGAGTTCAGCAAGAATATCGCCCGTATGTGCACCTGGCGCAGGCGGATCCCCATGCGTGACCGGGCTTCGCCCGTTGAGCCGAACGGGCGAGACGATTGTGTGGGTCGTCTGCCCGCCGGGGAGCACCATCGGGCGGACCCACCCCATATGGGCCACCTGCGGATCGGCCAGCACACGGGAATAGGTACTGATGGCCGTGCACGGCACGCCCACCGCAGCCAGACGCGCAAGCCAGACACCACGGTCCTCGAGCACGAAGACCGCTTCGAGCACGTCTCGCAGTGCGGCCTGGTGTCGTGCCCGCTCCAGAGCATTGCCGAAGCGCGAGTCGTCGAGCAGATCGACGCGATGCACCAACGCGCAAATGGATTGCCAATGCGCCTGCCCGTCCAGATCCATGCCGAAATAGCCGTCTTTGGCCCGGAACGTCGGCCACGGCGCCACAGGGCCGCCAAAGCGCTCTGCATCATCATCTCTCGCGAGCGGCGATGCTTTGCCGTGCTCCGCGACCTCGGCCAGACCTTGCCGGTAAAGTCCGGTCCCCTCGGCGGATTCCGTCCGGTCCGAAGCGCTCTCTGGCGCCGTACCCCTTGCCATGCCCGCTGCCGGCACCAGTCCAGCGCGGTGCGCGGCTTGCGCCCCTTCGTCCCCTGCGCGCAACGCGGCAATGGCGAGCGTTGCACCGAGCATCGGCACGTCGATATGCACACCGCGCCCGTGCTGCCGGGCGGCGACCAGCGCAGCCGATGCGGAAAACGCCGCGTAGAGCCCGGCGGCCAGATCGGCCACCGGCAAGTCGCGCGGCGGCTCCAGCCCGCTCGGCGCAGTGCCGAGCATGCCTCGCAGGGCTTCGAGCGCCGGCACACCGGGCTGTGCCGCCGAGCGTGGGCCGTCCTGACCGAAGGCCGAGATCGATACGTAGACCAGATGCGGCTGCACGCCCGCCAGTGCGTCGTAACCGAGGCCCGCGCGCGCGAGCGCGCCTGACGGCAGACATTCGATGACGACGTCTGCCCCTCGCACCAACGTATGGGCGAGGCTACGGCCTTCGAGCGTGAGCAAATCGAGTGCGACGGAGCGCTTGTTGCGCCGCAAGCCCAGTTGCGCCGGTTCCCCGGGCATACTGTGTCGATCGTTGGTGATGTCGTCGACAGGTTCGTCGACCAAGATGACGTCCGCGCCCATGTCGGCGAGCAGCAAGCCGCAGTAGGCACCCGCCGCGCCCCGACAGAATTCGATGACGCGGATCCCCGAGAGTGGTGCGTTCAATATCTGACCCCTTTTTGCCTGGCATTTGTTGTAATTCTTGAACCCTGGGCAACCGTCTGGTGCGGTGTTGACGCATTCTAGAGCAATAGCTCCACGCCGGTCACTGCTGAAAATTGGGGGTCGGTGCGCCCGTTGCCACGGGGCAACATGACCTGCCGCCGTCACTGTCAGGACATGCGTCTGACATAGAAATCGCCTCGATTCCAGAGCCGCGCAACGCCGTCGCACGCACGTTGCGCCGCCCTGTGCGTCATAGCCAGCCGGCCTTGCGGAATTTGAGGAAGAGCACCAGATCGATGATCAACATCACGACAATACACACCGGGTAGCCGTATTGGAATTTCAGCTCGGGGATATCGGCGAAGTTCATGCCGTAGATCCCGGCGATCATCGTTGGCACAGCGAAGAGTGCGGCAAACGACCCCAGGCGCTTGGTTGTCTCGTTCTCCGCAAGCGAGATCATTCCCAGATTGACCGACAGCGCGGTCGTGACCATTTCGCGCAGCATATCGATGTTCTTCGTAATGCGCTGGAGGTGGTCGAAGACGTCGCGGAAATACTCCTGCATGCCGCCGCACAGCTTGGGCGCCATCGCGCCGAACAGCTTGCTGACGGCCTCCATCAGCGGCACGCAGGCGTGTTGCAGCGTGATGAGCCGGCGCTTGAGCTGATACAGGTCTTCGATGATCGCCCGCCCCTTCGCGGGTTCGTTCGGCGTGAAGATCTGTTCTTCGATCGCTTCGAGTTGCGCTTCGAGATCGTCGAGCACGGGGAAGTAGCTATCGACGATGGCGTCCATGAGCGCATAGAGCACGAAGATCGAACCCTGACGCAGCAAAAGCGGCTCCTTCTCAGCGCGTGCGCGCACGGCGCCGAGCCCCTGCGTGGCGTTCGAGCGCACAGAAAGCACGTAGTTGTGCCCGGCGAAGATCGCCACCTCGCCAATCGAAAAATCGCCTTCGGTGTCTTTGTTCAACACATGCAGCACCGCGAAGAGCGAGTCGCCGTACTGCTCGATTTTCGGACGCTGATGACCATGTTGCGCGTCTTCGACGGCCAGGTCGTGCAGACCGAACTCGTGCTGCATCATCGCGAGCTCTCCCGGACCGGGGTCCCTGAGCGCCACCCAGACGAAGCAATGCGGGCGCTCCAGATAGTCCGAGATTTCATCGGGATGCAGATCGGCAATCTTGCGGCCATCCTCATAGGCCACACAATTCACTAGCATTCGTCTTCCTGTTCGAGGCGACCGCCCTGCCCCGACGCGAGCACCGGGCACCCGGGCGCGCCGGCCTCGACCGTCACCCCTTGCGTGTACCCTGCGCCTGCGCCCTGTGTTGCAGCGGCAGCCGGATATGAAGAATGCCCGCCTCCATTTCCTTGTCTTCGACAAATCCGAGATGACGAGCGAGTGTCAGCATACGCGTATTTGCCGTGAGTACATAGCCGATGAGTTCCCCGGTGCCCCGTTTGCGGCTGTAGTCGATGATGTGCTCCATGAGCGCGCGCCCCAGACCCCGCCCCTGCGCCGCCGGGCTGACCGTGACCGCAAACTCGGCCACCGTGTTGTCGGGATCGGCCAGCGCCTGCACGACACCCAGCAAACGCGTATTGCCCGCTTCGTCCTTCTCTGTAGCGACGAACGTCATCGTGCGGTCGTAGTCGATCTGCGTGACGCGGGCCATCTGCGAATGCGACAGTTCCTTGATGAGGCCGAAGTAACGGAACTGGACGTCTTGCGGCGTGAGGGTGTGGAAGAACGCGTTGTAGGCAGGCTCGTCCTCCGGGCGGATCGGGCGCACGCGCACCGGCTTGCCGCCGGCGTCGATCGTGCTCTCCAGTTCCTGCGGATACGGACGAATCGCCAGACGTCCGTGCCCCGGCTGCGCAGGCGCGCGCGCCACGATACGGGCGTCGAGCGCGAGCACGCCGTGCGCGTCGGCGAACAACGGGTTGATGTCGAGCTCGGCAATCTCGGGGACATCGCACACGAGCTGCGAGAGTTTGACGAGCGTGAGGTAGATCGCCTCGTGATCGGCGGCAGGCCGGTTGCGATAGCCCGCGAGCAGCTTCGACACGCGTGCGCGCGCCACCATGTCACGCGCGAGGTTAAGGTTCAGGGGCGGCAGGCCGATGGTGCGATCGGCGATTACTTCGACGGCCGTGCCACCTTGCCCGAACAACAGCACCGGCCCGAACACGTTGTCCGTCGCAACGCCGACGATCAACTCGAACGCTTCTGCCCCGTTGGCCATGCGTTGCACCGAGTAGCCGGTCACGCGCGCATCCGGCTTCGCGGCCAGCGCGCGCTTGCGAATCTGGCATGCCGCCTCGCGGGCCTGCTCCGCCGTCTCGATATTGAGCACGACACCGCCAACGTCCGACTTGTGTGTGATGTCCGGCGAAATGAGTTTGACGGCAACGGGGAAGCCGATGCCTTGCGCCAACTCGCCCGCCTGCTCCGGTGTTTCAGCAACGAGCGTCTCGACGACCGGAATGCCGTACGCTGCGAGCACGCCTTTCGCCTCAGGCTCGGAGAGCAAGGAACGGCCCTCGCCCATGGCACTGCCGACGATGGCCCGCACACGCGCCACGTCAGGTGCAAACCCCGGCGGAATCGACGGCGGCGTTTCCATCAGCAGCGACTGATTGCGACGGTAGTTGACCGCTTCGAGAAACGCCCGCGCAGCATTCTCCGGCGTGTCGTACGTCGGCAATCCGGCTTCGCGGCAGATACGACGCGCGCGCTCCGCCGTCTCGCCGCCGAGCCAGCAAGTGAAGACATTCTTCGACGGTCTGGGCAGCGCGGCGAGCGCGTTCGCCACGTCCAGGCTCGGCATGACCGCTGTGGGCGCCTGAATGAACAGCACCGCCGCCGTCTCGGGGTCTTCGCACAGCGCCGCCAGGGTGGCCGTGTAGCGCGCAATATCCGCATCGCCGCCTATGTCCACCGGGTTCACGCGGCCGAGCGTCTTCGGCAACGCGGCGTCGAGGGCTTCGCGTGTCTTGTCGCTCAGATGGGCGAGCTTGCCGCCATCGAGCACGAGGGCGTCGGTGGCCATCACCCCGGCACCGCCGCCGTTGGTCATGATCGAGAGCTTGTCCCCGGAGAACGGACGCAGCCGTGCGAGCGTCTCGACAGCCGCGAACAGTTCGTCGGTCGTATCCACGCGCAACATGCCCGCACGACGGATCGCCGCGTCGTAGACATCGTCCGAACCCGCTAGCGCCCCCGTATGCGAGGCCGCGGCCTGTGCCCCTTCCGGCACACGCCCCGACTTGATCACGACCACCGGCTTGTTGCGAGACGCGGAGCGGGCGGCAGACATGAACTTGCGCGCGTCGCGAATCGATTCCATGTACATCAGAATGGCGTCCGTACCGGGATCGCTCGCCAGATAGTCGAGCATGTCGCCGAAATCCACGTCCGCACTATCGCCCAGCGAGACGAAGTGCGAGAAGCCGATGTCGCGGGCATCGGCCCAGTCGAGCACGGCCGTGGTGAGCGCGCCCGATTGCGACACGAAGGCGAGCTTGCCCGGACGTGCCCCCATGTGCGCGAAGCTCGCGTTCAATCCGATCCCAGGACTCAGGAGTCCGATGCAATTCGGCCCGAGTATGCGCAACACATGCGGCTTCGCCTGCTTGAGCATGCGCTCTTGCAACGTCACACCCTGGCGATCGCGCTCGCGCGCAAGCCCCGAGGTAAGCACCACCACGGCGCGCGTGCCGCGCTCGCCGAGTTCGCGAACGAGATCCGGCACGGTCGCCGGCGGCGTGCAGATCACCGCCAGATCGGGGGCCTGCGGCAGGTCTGCCACGGTGCGATAGCACCGGAGATTCGCGAGCGTCGAATACTTCGGATTGACCGGATAGACCTCCCCCTTGAAGCCGCCGTCGACGACGTTTTGCAACACGGTCGTGCCTACGCGCCGCTCGCGATTGGACGCGCCGATGACTGCGACCGATTTCGGCTGGAACATCTGGCTCAGATTACGGGTGGTCATGGCGACTCCGCAGGGATCGAGAGGAAGACATGCAAACGCGCGCACCGGACATGGCCGGCGCGCGCGTTCATCATCAGCAGGTGAGCGGTGGAACTAGCGGCAAGGCGAGCGGGCCCCCGGACGGGCGCCCGGCGACATCGCGATCATTTGCCTCGCAAGTGGGCTTCGACTTTCCACAAGTGGTCGTCAACGCCACGCGAGATTTCCGTGAAGACGTCCGACGTGGTGGCGTCGCCGATCTTGGCCGAGGCGTCGATCAGGTCACGAACGATTTCTCCATAGGCGGCGAGCGCTTCGGCGAGTGCGCCTGCGTGGTCCAGACCGCGCTCGAACTCGTTCTTGTAAGGCAGCAGTTCGGTCTTTTCCGACACGGTCTGCACGCGGCCGTCGGCCACACCGCCCAGCGCCACAAGACGTTCCGCACAGAGATCGGCCCATTCGATGGCCGCGTTGTAGACCTCGTCGAACAACAGATGCAGCTCGATGAAGCCCGGGCCATGCACGTTCCAGTGCGCCTGCTTGGCCTGACGCTGAACGTCAATGCCGTTGATGAGGCCGCGATTGAGCAGGTTGACCGATTCGATGCGAATCTTTTCATCGAGGGTGTTACGCGTGTGATTCAGAGCCATTTGACACTCCTGACGTCTGGCAGCGCGCGAGCTGCCGGGGGAAGCCGTCGGCAGCGAGCGTGATACGCCGCCCGCGCGGACGAAGGGAAACGTGCAACTGGGCACTGCGGCAACACTACGACCGCAGATGTCCCGAGGGTGCCGGCGATGCGCCGTGCGTGGCACCCCGCAACTTGAAACCGGCCATCACGAGCAATACGCCCCAGATGATGGCCCACGACCCGATGGCCCAGATGAGCGCGAGCGCACCTGCCCCCGGTTGCCACATGATGAAGATGGCAAAGAGGATGCTGAAGACACCGGAGAGAATGATCCACAGTTCGCCCTTGACCTCGCGACGCAACGCGATGCCGGCGGCCACCTGCAAAACGCCGGTGACAAAACTCCAGGCCACGATATAGATGAGCAACGCAACGGCAGTGAGCGCCGGGTTGAGATAAGTCAGGACACCGATGACAATGCCCGCAATGCCTTGCAGCAGCGGCAGCCACCAGTCGGCGTGCTCCTTGCGTGCACTCCATGCACCACCGAGCGAGAAGACCCCGTCGACGAAGGAAAACGCACCGAAACACAGCACCAGCACGGCGATCGTCACGCCGGGTAACGCAAACGCCGCGATGCCGAAAATGACCGCCAGCGCGCCGCGCAACACAAGCAACCACCAGTATTTCGACAGAAGTCTGAGCATGGCATCCCTCTCGTGAAATATCCGCAGGTAGCGAACACGCGCAAGGACCGTCCTATCACACGTGTGGCGTGAATGGCGCCCGTTGCGCGTCAAGAGGTCATTCTAGAGACTGCATTGTCGCCAGATCAAGTGAAATATCTGCGACGGCTTGTACCATCGGCACGCGCTTTGATTGACATCATGCCTCTGCGCATTTCGTGTTTCGCGTCCCGTTCTCATGCCAATCTGTGACGCCCGCCCTGCCAGCGCTGCGGCAATCCGCGGCATTCTCGAGGCGACGTTCGACATTGCGCGCCCTCATTCCCGCCGCCGTGCGCACTGCGTCACGGCAAAACATGCGCTTTGCGCGTATGTGCGCGATACCTGACGTGCGGCATCCCGCCCTATCGATAGGATGATTCCGAAAGTCCATCGCCCCGGCGGATTTCAGGTGAATGCCTTCATAAACTACGTAAAAAGCGTCTTCAAATGACGCGCGCACCGCCGTCTTTTACGTAGTCCCCGCGTCGTACTACCGAAACTTCAAATAGGACTCCAAAGGAGAATGACAATGAATCGCTCGCTGTTGTGTCTGGCTTTTTCCGGAATCGTCTATGGCCTCGGCCAGAGCGCACCGGCACACGCCGCCGTCTATACGAATGGATCGGCGACGGCGCAAATGCAGGTGCAACTGACCATCCTGCCCGGCTGCACGATTGCCGCCACGCCCATGACGTTCAGTGCGGTACAGGGATCGGCGACCGGCCCGGTGCACAGCACGTCGACGCTGGCCGTGATCTGCACCGCGTCGACGGGCTACAACATCGGCCTGAATGCCGGCACGGTGGCCAATTCGACGGAGACGAATCGCCTGCTCGCCGGCGCCATCACCGGCAATACCACCACGATTCCGTTCGGTCTCTTTCAGGACTCCGGTTACGGAACGCCATGGGGCAATACACAGGGCACGAATACGCTGAACGACTCGGGCACGGGGGTGCTGAAGACCTACACCGTCTACGGACAGGCCACGCTTTCGGAAACGATGCCTACGCCGGACATCTATACGTCGATGGTCACGGCGACCGTGTACTTCTGAGACGCGAGACCGATCATGAGCGCTTCGAGACCTGTCGTGCGCCGTCCTACGGCCTACGCCTGCGGTGGCGCGTTTGTCGCCCTGCTGACACTTTGCGTGACCGACGGTAACGGTGCGACGCTGCAAGTCTCGCCGGTCATCGTCAATATCCTGCCCAGGCAGCCTGCCACCACGCTCACACTAGGCAACTCCGGCGACCTGCCGATTCACGGCCAGTTGCGGCTGTATGCGTGGACGCAGCGCAATGGCGAGAACGTGCTCACGCCGACCGAGGCGCTTATCGCCAGCCCGCCGATCGTGCGCATCGAGCCCGGCGAGCGGCAGATCGTCCGGCTCGTACATGTGGGACGCAAGCCCACGCAAAAGGAGCAGAGCTACCGGCTGCTGGTCGACGAACTCCCGTCCGCCGAAGCCGCTCCTGGCGAGGGCGTTTCGATCCGTCTGCGCTATTCGTTACCGGTCTTCGTACAGGCGAGCAACGCACAGGCGCCGTCATTGCATTTCGATATGCGCATGGCGCAGGGCGAACTGGAGGTGCGCAACGATGGCGAGCGGCATGCACAAGTGGGCGCAACGCGAGTGGTCGACGCCGCCGGGCGAAGCGTCGAATTGACGCGCGGATTGCTCGGCTATGTCCTCGCCGGGCAAACGCGCCGATTCGCCGTGCGCTGGCCTGCGGGCGCCCCGCCCATCGCTCCGTTCACCGTGGAGTCGCGCATTGACGCAGTACCGATGCGCTTTGCCGCTGGCGTAGCGTCGGATGGCGAGCGCTAGCGGTGTCCGCGTACGCCACGCCCCCGCCGTCGCCGCCACCGGCTGCGCCCGACCCGCGGCCCTGCCGAGGTGGACGGGCGCCGCGTCGGGTGCCGTGGCCACGGTGGTCGCCACCTCGATGACGCTCAGCATTCCCGCCCGGGGCAATACGAACGACGCCCAGGCGACATCGCGGACAGTGGCGACGGTGGCGACGAGCGATCCCTCCGTCCCTGCGGCAGGCGTGCGCGGGGTGACGCTTTTCGACGACGCCACGCTCGCGGCCTCTGCCTCGGTCACACCGCCTCGCACCGGTGGCCTCTTCAGGCCAGACGGGCTCGACGCACGCTACGTGCTCGAAGTGATCGTGAACGGCGAGTCGACCGGCCAGCTGGCGTCGGTTGTCCGTCGTCAGGGACGATGGTTCATGCGCGCGGGCGATCTGCGCTCGTTCGGATTGACCTCGGACCGCCTGCCGACGGCCGACGCCACCGAAGTCGCACTCGATGCGCTCGACGGCATCGACGCGACGTACGACGCCGCGCAACAGACGCTTGCGTTGCAGGTCGGCGACGCCTGGCTCGCCCCGTATCAGCTCGGCAATCCGCGCCCCGTGATCGTGAGCGCGACGTCCGACACCGGCTTGCTCATCAACTACGACGGGTATGTTCAGCGCGACCGGTTCACGCGCGCGTCCGTCTGGAGCGAAGTCCGTGGCTTCTGGTCAGGGGGCAGCGTGCGCCAGACGGGGCTCGTCGAGCATTCTCCATGGCGACGCGGCTATCTGCGCTACGACACCTGGTGGCAGCACGACGATCCCGAGCGCCTCACGAGCTGGACCGCGGGCGATCTCATCACCGGCTCCCTCTCCTGGACACGCTCTGTGCGCATCGCCGGCCTGCAATGGCGACGCAACTTCAGCCTGCGCCCGGATCTGGTCACGTTCCCGATACCTGCGCTGCGCGGCAGCGCCGTCGTACCGTCGTCGGTCGATCTGTACCTCGACGGCGTACGACGCATGGGCGGGCGCGTTCCGCCAGGGCCGTTCGTGATTCAGGAAGCGCCGGGGCTGACCGGCGACTTGCAGGCAAGCGTTGTGACACGCGACGCCCTCGGGCGCGAGCAAATCACCACCGTCCCGCTCTACATCGACCCTCGGCTGCTCGCCAGCGGCCTGTCGAGTTTTTCCATAGAAGCGGGCCTGCCCCGCGACGATTACGGGATGCGCTCCTTTTCCTATCGTCGTCAGCCTGTCGCATCGATTGCCGCGCGCTATGGCTTGACCGACACCGTGACGTTGGAAGCGCAGGCACAGGCCGGACGACGGCTCGCTCTGGGCGGCGCGGGCGCCCTGATGGCGCTGGGCCACGCCGGTGTTCTCAGTGCGTCGGCAGCGCTGTCGGGCGGGCGCGGCATCGGCAGCCAGTGGAGCGTCGGCTACCAATACCTGTCGCGACGCATCAGTATCGATGCGCAAATCATTCGCACGGCAGGACGTTATCGGGATATCGCGTCGCTCGACGGTGCGCCCGCCCCCCGCGCCAGCGATCGCGTGAGCGTCTCCGTGCCGTTCGCCCGCGGCAGCACGGCCTCGCTCGCCTGGTTCGCGCAGCGCGCGCCACGCCAGCCAGCCACCCGCGTGCTATCCGCGAGCCTGTCACTGCCTGCGGGCTCGCGCGGCATGCTCTCCGTCGGCGGGTTTCGTGACTTCGCGCGGCGCCGCTCCCATGGCGTGTTCGCAATGCTCAGCGTCTTGCTGGGCGGCGGTGCGCTGGGAAGCACGTCTTTCAATCAGCAGGACGGGCAGACGCAGGCGTGGGCGAGCGCCAGCCGAACGCCGGACTATGGGGGCGGCTGGGGTTGGCAAGTCCTCGGCGGACGCGCCTTTTCGCAACGCACCGTGCAGGGCGAATTGCAGTACCTCGGACGCCACGGCCAGGTCTCGGCCCTCGCGCAACAGGTGGGGCGCCAGACGGGGGCCTCGCTCGGCATGACCGGCGCACTGGTCGTCATGGACAACAGCGTGCATGCCACACGGCGCACTTACGATGCCTTCGCACTCGTGAGCGCCGATGGTCAGGCCGACATGCCGGTGCTGCGCGAGTCGGTGCCCATCGGTCACACGGATTCGCGCGGCTACTTCCTCGTGCCGGATCTGAACGGCTTTGAAGCCACCCGGATCGACATCGACCCCACACATCTGCCGGCCGATCTGGAAGTCGCCACGACCGAGCAACGCATCGCGCCACAGGCGGGCAGCGGCGTACTCGTGCGCTTTGCCGTGCGGCGCTACCGCGCGGCACTCGTAACGCTCGTGGACGCGGCAGGCCAGCCGTTGCGCCCGGGCACGTCGGTGCGGCATTTACAAAGCGGTGTTGTGACGGTGGTCGGCTACGACGGCGAAGTCTTTATCGATGCGCTCGGGCCGCGCAATACCCTCGAGTCGCGTGACGGCCGGCAGCGGTGCCGGGTCTCGTTCGACTGGACGACCCCACCCGAGGGCCGGATCGCCCGCCTGGGGCCGCTGGAGTGCGTTGCCTTCGGCACGATTGCCGGTGAGCGCCCCGGCCCCAGCGCACCGGCCGAACCCCCGTCACCGGCGCCCTCAGCGCAGGAGGACCAATCATGACTTACGCGACACGGACATTACGGCGATGGCAGTACCACGCAGCGGCGGCCGGACTGGCGCTTCTGAGTGCCTGTGCGCAGGCCCAGACCTGCTCCGTCGGCACCCCGGCGCTCGCGTTCGCCGCGTTCAGCCCGATCTCCGGCGCCGCACTGACCACGACCGGCACGATCCCCATCTCATGCACATGGCCGTTGCTCGGCGGCAATCCGAACGTCAAACTTTGTCTCGCGCTCAACGCGAGCCAGCCGCTCACGCTCACCAACGCGGGTAACGCTATCAATTTCGGACTCTTCACAGACCCCGCGTTCTCCAACGCCTGGGGTACGGCGGCGAGCAGCGTCATCGCCCTGACGATGACTCGCCCTGTCCTCGGTGGCACGCTGACGCAGAACGTCAGCATCTACGGAAAAATCGCGGCGGCGCAAACGACCGTGCCGACCTCCGGGAGCAGCAACACCGTCTATACGCGAACATTCACCTCGGGGGACATGAGTCTGCAATACGCGTCCTACGCCGCGCTGGCCCCCGCCCCCGCCTGTGGCAGCGCCATGACGGCGGTGCCGGGTACGCCATTCAGTGCGAACGTCACGGTCATCAACAACTGCACCATCGCCGCCGCCAACATCACGTTCGCCACACAATCGGCGCTCACTAGCCCCGTCAACAGCACGGGGCAGCTCATGATCCAATGCACGGCGAACGACGCCTACGCCGTTAGCCTGTCCGGCGGGCTGCTGGGCACCGTTACGTCACGCAACATGAGCGGTCTGACGGGCGCTAGCGTGAGCTACCAGCTATATCTGGACAGCGGTTACGCCACGATCTGGGGGGATGGCACCTCGGGCACTTCGCAGTTGGCCGGCATCGGCACGGGGATCGTGCAGTTCATTCCGATCTACGCGCGTGTGCCGTCGCAGTCGACACCGGCACCCGGCGTCTACACGGACACGGTGACGGCGACCATTCAGTTCTGACGATGCGCTAACGGTCGGTCGGCGGGGACGTTATATCGCTTCAGCGCGCGGCGGCTTGAGCGGCAACACCTGAATGCGATCGCCCTGCTTGACGCCCAGCGCCTGCGCCGCCAGCGGGCTGAGGGTGAACGCGCGCCGCTCCGGACGTCCCGTGACCAGCGTGGCACGAAAGCCGTCCAGTGCGAGACGGGCGACGAGATACGGCTCGGCATTCGTCGCCGCGGGCGCCTCGCCCCCCTCCTCGCCCGGATGCGATGCGATGTTCACGCTGAGGTAGCGGCTGTCGCGCGCAGCGCGCAAGTCCTCGACACGGGCTTCGAGCACGGGACCGCTGTCGAAAATGTCGACGTGCGCGCCCGAGCGCATGCCCTCCTGTTCCAGCAAACGCCGGGCCGGGAGCGTGTCGCGATGCGTCACGCCAATGGCCGCCTGCGCCTGCGGCGACAGAAAGTCGACGTAGATCGGGTACTTCGGCATCAGCTCAGCCACGAACGACTTCTTGCCGATGGAGGTGAGGTAATCCGCCTGATCGAAATCGATCTTGAAGAAATGCTGGCCCAGCGACTGCCAGAACGGGCTCTGCCCCTCGTCGTCGAAATAACCGCGCAACTCGGCACACACGTGCGGGCCGAAGCGCTCGGGAAACTGCGCCATGAAGAGGAAACGCGCCTTCGAGAGCAACGCCCCGTTGCCGGACCCGCGCCATGACGGATCGAGCAGCAATGAACAGAGTTCGCTGTAGCCCGTGAGGTCATTCGAGAGCGAGAGCGTCAGCATTCGCGACCAGACGTTCAGTTCGCGGCTCGCATGCACGATCGTGTCCTTGCGATACGTATAGAAAGGTTGCTCAAGCCCGACCGCCGCTTCCAGTCCGCACACGCCGGCGATTTCGCCGGACTGGACGTCCTCCATCACGAACAGATAGCCCTGCTCACCCGTGGGGGCATGCCCTTGCACCGTGGCGGCAACGCGCGCCAGACGCGCTTCGAGCGCCGCCTGATCGGGCTTGAACGATGTCATACCCGGCCCAGCCAGGGCGGCCAGCTTCAGCAACGCGGGGAGATCGCCGGGACGCGCCAGCCGGACCACACGCAGTGACGTCGTCGCGCCATCGCGCGGCATGTCGGCCGAGCGCATCACGGACGTTGCATCAGCAGAAGCCGTCGGGGCCGCAGGGGCCATCGCAGCCGTCACGTGAGGGTGAGTCGCCATTTTCGATTGACGGGTCATGGGCACATCCGGCGAAGTGGGTGAAACAAGGGCCGGAGCGACGTCATCCGTCGGTCCGGCCCGAAGTTCTGCGCGCCATGCTTCAGCAACGCGGCGTGAAGGGGATGAAGCGATGCCGTCAGGCGGCCTTCGCCGTCGCGGCAACCGTCGCCACGGCCTTTTCCAGCGATGCGAGACCGGCGTCGATGTCGGCGAACGGAATGTTCAACGCCGGCGCGAACCGCACCACGTCACCCCCGGCCACCAGCAGCATCAGACCATGCTTCTCGGACTCGACCACGATGTCCTTGGCACGGCCCGCAAAGGCCGGCTTGAGCACGGCGCCGATCAACAGCCCCATGCCGCGCACCTGCGCGAACACGCCGTGACGTGCGTTAATGCCCTCGATGCCCTTGACGAAATGATCGTGACGCGCCTTCACGCCGTTGAGCACCTCGGCCGTGTTGATCAGTTCGAGCACGCGACCGGCAATCGCCGTAGCGAGCGGGTTGCCGCCGTACGTGCAGCCATGCGTGCCCGGCGAGAAGCTGGCCGCGATCTTGTTCGTGGTGAGAATGCCGCCAATCGGATAACCATTGCCCAGCGCCTTGGCGGTGGTCAGGATGTCCGGCGTCACGCCATATTGCTCGTACGCGTACAGCGTGCCGGTGCGGCCAACGCCCGTCTGCACTTCGTCGAAAATCAGCAAGGCGCCGTGCTTGTCGCACAGGGCGCGCAGGCCCTTGAGGAATGACGGATCGGCCGGCAGCACACCGCCTTCACCTTGCACCGGCTCGACGATGACGGCCGCCGTGGCGTCTGAAATCGTTGCCTCGACCGTCTTCAGGTCGTTGTACGGCAGATGCATGATGCCAGCGGGAATCGGACCGAAGCCTTCGGTGTACTTCGCCTGACCGCCCACGCTGACGGTGAAGAGCGAACGGCCATGGAACGAGTTGTAGAACGAAATGATCTCGCTCTTTTCCTTGCCGCCGCGCTCGGCGGCGTGGTCGTAGGCGTAGCGGCGCGCCAGCTTGAGGGCGGCTTCATTGGCTTCGAGGCCCGAATTGCAGAAGAACGCCTTGTCGGCAAACGTCGCCTCGGTGAGCGCCTTGGCCAGCCGCAGCACCGGCTCATTGGTGTAACCGTTACCGATGTGCCAGACCTTGCGCGCTTGCGCTTCGATGACCTTCACCAGTTCCGGATTGGCATGGCCGAGCGCGTTGACCGCGATCCCGCCGGTGAAATCGACGTACTCGCGACCTTGCTGATCCCACATGCGCGAGCCTTCGCCACGCACGGGCACCATCTGGGCAGGAGCGTAATTGGGCACCATCACGTCGTCGAACGTCTGGCGGGTCACAGCGATTGGCTGGCTCATGACTACCTCGTGAAATCGGGGTGCAATCTTCGATTGCGGGGCAGGCCCGGACAAAGGTCACTGCCCTGTGAAAAAACCTGGCTCCGGGGGCTCAGGACACCTGCAACGCGCCGCTTGCAAGGTGAAAAACGGCACACGGCGCGCGTACCCCCGCATTGTAATCAGATGCGACGCGCGGATATACCTCTGCGCGCGTCGCAATCGTGAGAATTACAGGACTTTACGCAAGAATTCGCGCGTACGCTCGTGCTTCGGGGCCGAGAAGATCTGGTCCGGCTTGCCCTCTTCCATAATCACGCCCTGATCGATGAAGAGCACACGGTCGGAGACTTCGCGTGCGAACCCCATCTCGTGGGTCACGACCACCATCGTCATGCCTTCATCGGCGAGCGACTTCATGACTTCGAGCACTTCCCCCACGAGTTCCGGGTCGAGCGCCGAGGTCGGCTCGTCGAAGAGCATGACCTTGGGCTGCATGGCGAGTGCACGCGCGATGGCCACGCGCTGTTGCTGACCACCGGAGAGCTGGTTCGGGAAGGCGTCGATCTTATCGATCAGGCCGACCTTGCGCAGCAGTTGCTCCGCGATGGTCACGGCTTCGCCACGCTTGATGCCGTTGACCTGCATCGGCGCGAGAATCAGGTTCTCGAGCACCGACATGTGGGGGAACAGGTTGAAGCGCTGAAACACCATGCCTACGCTGGCGCGCATGGCATTCATGTCCGTCTTCGGATCTTCCACATGGAAGCCGTTCACGAGCACTTCACCGCCGCTCACGTCTTCCAGACCGTTCAGGCAGCGCAGGAACGTACTCTTGCCCGAGCCCGACGGCCCGATCACGCAAACGACTTCGCTTTCTTCGATGCGGCACGTAATGCCGCGCAGCACGTGCGCCTCGCCGTACTGCTTTTGCAGGTTATTGACGACGATCACCTTTGCCGTACCTCGTTTCCAGATGTTGAACAAATGCCGACAGCACCAGCGTGATCGCCCAATAGATGAGCGAAATCGTCAGATACGGCTCCCAATAGCGCGCATACGCACCGGACACGGTACGCGCGGCGTATGCCAGTTCGGCCAGACCGATGGCCGACGCGAGCGACGAGTCCTTCACGATCGCAATGGCGTTGTTGCCCAGCGGCGGCAGCATGCGGCGAAATGCCTGCGGCAGCACGACGCGGCGCAGCGTCTGCATGTAGGTCATGCCCAGCGAGCGGGCGGCTTCGGCCTGACCGCGATCGATCGACTGAATGCCTGCGCGGAAAATTTCGGAAACGTAGGCACCCGCGTTGAGCGAGATAGCCAGCACAGCCGACATGAACGCGCCGTATTGCGAGCGAATTTCACGCGCCAGATCGCCACTCACGAGCCAGCCACCCGACGGGTTGATCAGCAACGGCATGAGCGCGAAGTGGATCAGCAAGATCTGCACGAACAGCGGCGTGCCGCGAAAGAAGCTGACGTAGAAGCGAACCGGGAATTGCACCGCGTACCGCAGGAAATACTTGTAGAAGCCGTGACGCGCCTCGGCCAGACGGCCGACGCCAAGCACGAGCCCAAGTAACGTGCCGGCGATCACACAGATCACCGTGCACTTGAGCGTCATCAGCGTGCCCTCGACGAACAGGGGCATGTATTCGCTGATGATGTTCCACTGGAACCCACCCATGAAGCACCTTTCTCACAAAATGAAACGAACCGGCTGCCCGGCAGAAAAACGCTCGCGGCCCGGGGGTTGACGTCGGTAGTCGACGATCAGCTCACGGGCCGCGAGTGGCCAGATGTCTGGCGCGCGTGGCGCGAATCTTACACGCGTTGCTTACTGTTGCGGCAGCGACGGCACATCGGCGTCGAACCACTGCTTGTAGATCTTGGCGTAGGTGCCGTCAGCCACGATCTTCTTCAGGCCGGTATTGATCTTGTCGAGCGCGACCTTGTTGCCCTTCTTCACGGCGATGCCGAAGTACTGGCGCTTGAACTTGCTGTCGTAGACCAGCTTGAACGGCTTTTCCGGATGGCTCTTGATATAGAACTTGATCACGCCCACGTCGCCCACGGCGGCGTCCACGCCACCGCGATACAGCTCTTCGAGCATGAGCGGCGTGTTGTCGAAACGTCGGATCGCGGTGCTTGCCTTGCCCAGTTCTTCCGAGACGGCGATGTCACCGGTGCTCGAATTGACCACGCCCACTTGCAGCTTCTTCAGATCGGCCAGGCCAGCGACCTTGGCGCCCGGCGAGGTGATGATGACCTGATCGGCCGGGAAGTACGGGGCCGAGAAGTCGACCATTTCACGACGCTTGTCGGTAATGGTGATGCCGGAAATGATGATGTCGCGATCGCCCTGGTCGAGCGTGGCGAAGATGCCTTCCCACGGCGTGCTGACCAGCTTCACGTTGAATCCGCCTGCCTTGCCGATCGCCTTGATGACGTCGATGTCGAAGCCGACCAGTTCCTTTTGCGGCGTTTCAAACTCGAACGGACGATACGTGCCGCCTGCGCCCACGGTGTATGTGGGATCAGCGGCTTGCGCTGCTGGCAACGCGGCGAATGTCGTCAGAAAACAGGCGGCGGCCAGCACGAGGCGCTTCGTCAACATGTTGATTTCCTTGGCGAGAATTCTTGAAAGAGCGCAATGATACTCCTCGCCGCCCGCGAAACGAAAAAAACCCGCCGAAGCGGGTTCTGTCGTTGCGATCTCGCGACGTGACGTGCAATTCTCATTCTGCGAGAACGCCGTTCGGCCAGGCGCGGCAACGGTTTGCGCCCCCTGTGCGGCCCGACGCGCGGTGCGTCAGAACGCCCCTGCCGCAATGGGGCCGGCGGCTTGCCCGGGACCGAAAACCACGTCGCGGTAAGTCTTGCCGGCGGGAATCATCGGGTAGACGTCGTCTTCGCGAGCCACGAGGACATCGAGCAGATACGGCTCGCTCGGGTCTTCCAGCATGCGTGCGAGCGCGGCGGGCAACTCGTCGGCCCGGGTGACACGGGCACCGGCCACCCCGTAACCCGCGGCAATCGTGACGAAGTCCGGATACGGACGTCCGTCATCGGCCCCATCGGGCACGTTCGGGTCGACCAGCGACGACGCCACGCGATTGCGTGCGTAGATCATGTCCTGCCACTGCCGCACCATGCCCAGCCACTGGTTGTTGATGACCAGCACCTTGACGCCCAGGCCGTACCGGCGACACGTCGACAGTTCGTTCACGGACATATTGAGGCTGCCGTCGCCGTCGATGTCGATGACCGGCACGTCAGGCAATGCCACCTTGGCGCCGATGGCCGCCGGCAGGCCGAAGCCCATCGTGCCGAATCCCGCGCTGGACAGGAAGGTGCGCGGCTGGCGAAGGCGCAAATGTTGCATCGCCCACATCTGATGCTGCCCCACCCCCGTGGTCACGACCGCTTCCGGAGGCAGCAGCGCCGCCAGCGCCGTGATGACATCGACACCCGTCAGCACGCCCGCGCACGCCTCACCCAAATGACCCGCCGCCACCGGCTGGGCCGTGCGCAACGGATGCGCCTCACGACGCTCGCGCAGGTAGGCATGCCAGTCCGGCACGTCGCGACGCGTTGCGTGCGCCAACAGGCCCGCGAAGGCGTCGCGCAAATCGGCATGCACGCCGAGCGTGACAGGCTTGTTCTTGCCGATTTCGGCCGCGTCCACGTCGACATGGACGATCTTTGCGTGGCGAGCGAACGACGACGGGTCGCCGATCACCCGGTCGTCGAAGCGCACGCCCAGCGCCAGCACGAGGTCGGCCTCGTTGACCGCGACGTTGGCCGCATAAGCGCCATGCATCCCA
>NZ_JAELTP010000768.1 GCF_016428915.1 Pandoraea sp. ASV26 | reverse complement strand
CCCCCCCCCCCCCCCCCCCCCCCCCCCCCCCCCACCCCCCCCCCCCCCCCCCCCCCCCCCCCCCCCCCCCCCCCCGTTTTCAAGCACACTACGTCATACGAGATACACAATCTCGTCTCGTTGGCTCGTAGATGTGTATAAGAGACAGCGACAGGACAGACTCGGTGACCATTGACACTAATTCTGGCAACGACACCGACTCAAGCGACGAGTCGAGCAACGATGAGGTGCCACCTACAACAGCGGTGCACCTGTCTCTTATACACATCTGACGCTGCCGACGAACCGTGTGGTGGGTAGGTGTGGGGGGGGGGGGGAGGAGTAGATAGGGGGGGGGGGGGGGGGGGGGGGGGGGGGGGGGGGGGGGGGGGGGGGGGGGGGGGGGGGGGGGGGGGGGGG
>NZ_JAELTP010000767.1 GCF_016428915.1 Pandoraea sp. ASV26 | reverse complement strand
CATATCACCTTATCGGAGAAAAGGAATTTTCATTAATGAAAGAAACAGCAATCTTCATTAATGCTTCTCGCGGGAAAACAGTAGATGAAGAAGCGTTAATCCATGCTTTAACAGAAAAGAAAATCTTTGCAGCAGGTATCGATACATTTACACAAGAGCCGATTCAAAAAGATAATCCACTCTTATCATTACAAAATGTTGTGACTTTACCACACATCGGATCTGCAACATTAAAAACTAGGCAGCAAATGGCTATGACCGCCGCTGAAAATTTAGTTGCAGGATTACAAGGAAAAACACCGCCTAATATTGTTCGCGGGTAATACTGAATAAACGAAAGGCAAGATGACATCGTCATCTTGCCTTTTTTTGTTAACATATTTTCTTCTTCCTTGGAGA
>NZ_JAELTP010000766.1 GCF_016428915.1 Pandoraea sp. ASV26 | reverse complement strand
CACCCACCACCCACCGCCCGAACGAAACACCACGAGGGGGAAGGGCCGTGTTGCATTTGCATCGAGGGCGAGTCTTTACGCCGCCTGTCTGTTGGATTTTTTTCATTTTATGGTATTTTGGCTTTCCGTGCTTTTGGTCCTGCGAGAACGACAGCTTCTTATGCTCATTTGCCTCGAATTCTCCATCTGACTGCTTTCAAGTGAGCGCAATCTTTCCGTTTGCTGTCAAACTGAGCGCCATCGTTTGGGCCACACCGACCTGACCGCCCCTGATGTACGCTTCTCAACCCGACGAGACAATGGAAGAATCTCTTTCTTAGGCTTCTCTCCGTCTCGACAGCCCGTCTTAATCAACCGATCCCGCCGCTAACCATCTAACAATTTATAGCAAGGTCAAATC
>NZ_JAELTP010000765.1 GCF_016428915.1 Pandoraea sp. ASV26 | reverse complement strand
GTGTATGCCAAAACATTGGCCACCAATGGAGCAAAGGTCTACATTACCGGCCGACGCCTGGAAGTACTCGAAACAAGCGCGCGCATTCATGGTAGCGCCGAGTCTCTTGGTCCGCAGGGAGGCACCATCATCCCCCTGGTCTTAGACGTGACGTCCAAGGACAGCATTACAGCTGCAGTTGACCATATTGCGGCTCTAGAAGGTTATGTCAATGTGTAAGTCTCGCAGTCGAAAATATGCCCCATCCCCTCCGCAGTTAGCTGCGAGAGAATTTCTCCGCCAAGTCTAACTTGAATACTAGCCTAGTAAACAACGCCGGCGTATGGACGACCAAGCCGGAAGCAGGTCCAGAGGATGGGCCCGAGAAATTTGGCCGCTCCATGTTTGACCAGTCTATCGA
>NZ_JAELTP010000764.1 GCF_016428915.1 Pandoraea sp. ASV26 | reverse complement strand
ACCCTCCAGTCCAGCACAAGCACCGTTAGCGGCAGGTAATTGGCCCATCCACAGCACCAGTCAGCTATGCTCATTGACATGTGGTAACCTTGCCCTAGACGGGATGCCCCCGCAGCCACATGTACTGGTGTTGTACCCCACATGGCTGCAGCCTGTTCGCAGTGCTTTCGGTCGCTAAGCAAGCACTATAACTCGGCGAGACGCAGCACTGCGACAACGCGCACAACGCCATGCCTGCGCAAATGGGTAACCCCACCAATGTCCATCCCACCATCAAGCTCCAAGCACGTAACGTCGCGAATCCCAGCACGCTTCGTCAGTAACAACACTCTTCTGCATTTTCGTTATATTACGCCTCGCCCACGTCACATCTTTTCCAAAGCAACACCAACACCATCTC
>NZ_JAELTP010000763.1 GCF_016428915.1 Pandoraea sp. ASV26 | reverse complement strand
ACAGTAATCATCATCATTATGCAAAACATGTCCCAAAACGGTAGGAAATCCATAACGCCCAAAGTGAAAAAAAAAAAAATTACATCAACATCGGCAAGCCACCGATTCAACGTAGGGGTAATTAGGCTCTTTAGAAGTCGGGTGCAACGGCGTGGCGCCTCACCGCACGAGCAAAGAGACTGATCTGATAGCCATCTTGGCTGGCAATCTAGCCGCGTATGGCGGTAGGCGTGTGTGCCTCCGCAGTCCAGTTGAGCCTGTCGCCGAGGCTCGAGCTGAGTTGAAATCCTGCATCAGCAGGGGAAGTTCCCGTCGTGGGAATAAAATTCGCGGACACCGATCGACGATCTGACGCTTGCGGCGTGGCCGGCGCACTGACCGCCGACACTCTGGGTAATGC
>NZ_JAELTP010000762.1 GCF_016428915.1 Pandoraea sp. ASV26 | reverse complement strand
CCTCTTTACTGCTCTTTCCGAACTGCAACACTTTAGAACAGTCGTCGGATCGGAACTCGGCTACTTGCAAAACCTCATCCTCCGCAGCTTGCTGGCCATGATGCCCGCTTACAAAGGGAGCAAGGAGCTGCTGATTGACAGTTCTGGCGGCTATGGAGACCTTCTCGTCAATTGCATCCAGAAATCCTCCAGCCCAGTTGTCCAAAACGCCGCTCTGCTCCTCATCGCAGACCTGGCGACCACCGCGCCAAACCTTGTTCTGCACAGCGTGATGCCCATCTTTACATTCATGGGTGCCTCTGTGCTTCGCCAACACGACGATTACTCTGCTCATGTTGTTTCTCAGACAATCAAAGAAGTCATTCCGCCATTGATTGCGAGCTTGCGCAAGGGTAAGAAG
>NZ_JAELTP010000761.1 GCF_016428915.1 Pandoraea sp. ASV26 | reverse complement strand
GTATTTACCTTGTCTTCAATTCCTCTCCAATATTATTTTGCCAACGCCTTAACGCAACCCTGACCTATATATCCGATTCACTTCCGTAAATGCAACAATATAATTCCCACATATACAAGTATTTAAAAGCGCAATTCCTAACGTGCTTGCGTATTCTTGGCCCTTTCAGCTTCCATGTCTTCCATCATCAGACGTTCAGTAAAGCTGCGAGGGGTGCCAACAAAGCCACCAGGTGCTATAGAAGCACGATAGCTGCTGAAGTCTGATTCGTCTATTCCACTTCGCCCATCCACGCCCCCGACAAAAGAGTCAAAGTCGCCTTGAGAAGCAGCCTGAGCATGAAGTTCGGGGTTCTTCACGATAGGCATTATAAGGGATCGACCTTTGTAAGATCCAACAG
>NZ_JAELTP010000078.1 GCF_016428915.1 Pandoraea sp. ASV26 | reverse complement strand
GATGAAGTCGTGATCTTCGGCGCCGCGAGCGAAGCGTTCTCGCAACGCAATATCAATTGCTCCATCGAAGAGAGCATCACGCGCTTCGAACCGGTCGCGCGGGCGGCGAAAGACAACGGCCTGCGTCTGCGCGGCAGCATCTCGTGCGCACTCGGCTGCCCGTATCAGGGCGAAGTCCCGGTCGCCAGCGTGGTCGACGTCGTGCAGCGACTCGCCGCACTTGGTTGCGACGAGATCGACATCGCCGACACCATCGGCGTAGGCACCCCGTCGCGCACCCGCGAGGTGATGGAAGCCTGCGCGAAGGTGTTCCCGATCGAGCGCCTGTCAGGTCACTTCCACGATACCTATGGACAGGCGACGGCGAACATTTACGCGGCGCTGCTCTCGGGCATCACGATTTTCCACTCGTCGGTTGCCGGTCTCGGCGGCTGCCCGTACGCCAAGGGCGCAACGGGCAACGTGGCGACGGAAGACGTGCTGTACCTGCTGCACGGACTGGGCATCGAGACGGGGATCGATCTCGACGCAGTGGTGCGCACGGGCGACTTCATTTCGCAGGCCATCGGCCGCCCGAACGCGTCACGCGTGGGCCGCGCCATGCTTGCCAAGCTGCAAGACGCCGCCCCCGTGAGTGCCTGACACCGCGCCGGACAACGTACCCGCGCGCCCCCCATGTCATTCGAGGACATCGACCCGATCATGAGTGAGACACCCCACACGCCCGAACCCGCCCACGCGCAGGATCTTCCCGACGGCGCGCGCCACGTGGCGCGACTGCTTGCCGGCATCGGCCACGATCAACCGATCGTGCTGCTGCCCGCCACCGGCAAGACATCGGCCGAGGCGGCCGCCGGACTCGGTTGCGAAGTGGCGCAGATCGCCAAATCGATCATCTTCCGTCGCGCGTCCGACGACACGCCGGTGCTGGTCATCGCGAGCGGCGTCAATCGTGTCGACGAAAAGAAGGTCGCCGCGCAGGTGGGTGAACTCGCTCGCGCCGATGCGCGCTTCGTCAAGGAAAAGACGGGCTATTCGATCGGCGGCGTGAGCCCGATCGGGCATGTCGTCTCGCCCGTCACGCTCATCGACGAAGACCTGCTCAAGCTCTCCAGCCTGTGGGCTGCCGCCGGGCATCCGCACGCCGTGTTCAACCTCACGCCGCAGCAACTCGTGGCGATGACGGGCGCGCCCGTCGTCGACGTGGCCCTGCGTGACTCAGTAGCTAAGTGACCAGGTGACGAAGTGGATAAGTGGATAAGCGAATGCCGGCGTCGCGGCGCCGGCGCGCCTGAGCGTCGATAGCCGGGAACCCCATCGAGGAGACGTGCCATGCCGAGCCCCGAACTTGTACCGGGTCTGACATTCGAGTGGACTTATCGCGTGCCCAGAAAGGCCGTGGTCCCCGAACTGTACGATGATGTCGAACTTTGCCGCGACATGCCGGCCGTGCTGGCCACCGGCTATCTCGCGGGCATTCTCGAATGCGCGTGCCTCCAGGCGATTCGCCCGTATCTCGACTGGCCGCGCGAGCAATCGCTCGGCACGCTCGTCTCGTTCTCGCATCTGGCCGCCACGCCTGCCGGTGACACGCTGCGCATCCGGGGCAAGCTCGTGGACGTCACCGGCCGTACACTGCGCTTCGAGGTCGAAGCCTGGGACGGTCTGGACAAAGTGAGCGCCGGCACGCATGAGCGCGTCATCGTCGATCAGGAGCGCTTTCACGGCAAGCTGCGCGAGAAGGCCGCCAAGCTCGGCTTGCCTGTCTGAATTTCGCGCCGCGCTACACCGCCCCAAGGCTCTCATGACGACACACACCGCCCCCGTCCCGTCGCCCTGCACCAACATCTGTCGCATGAATCCTGCGACGGGCTGGTGCTCGGGCTGCTGGCGAACCCTCAGCGAAATCGCCGCCTGGTCGACCATGGCCGACGACGACAAGCGCCACATCTGGTCACTGCTGCCCGAGCGTCGCAAAGCCAACGAAGCCCCGCCGGTGCAGCATCGTCGCGTGGTCGTTGGCGGCCCGGGCACGGGCAACTCGTGAAGACTCTTTCGTTACCGCATATGGGAAAAATCGTTGCCGTCGGCGAGACATTCTCCGCCACCCACCACTTCTCGCCCGAGACGATCCGCGAATTCGCCGCGCTCGCGCACGACTTCAATCCGCTGCATCACGATGCGGACTATGCGGCCGCCAATCCGCGCTTCGGCGGACTCATTGCCTCGGGCACGCAGCAGATGTCGTATCTCGCGGCGCTGCTTGCCACGCATTACTCGAAGACAGCGCAGCCGCTCGGCCTCGAATTCGACATGAAGCTGCGCCGCGCCGTGCATGCGGGCGACGACATCACCGTGCGCTGGACGGTCACCGACAGCCTGTGGAAGGAGAAGCTCTCGGGCGACATCGTTTCGCTCGACGGCGAGGCCGTCAACCAACGCGGTGAGACGGTGATCGCCGCGACGGCGAAGATTCTCGTCTGCGCCAAACCGGCCTGAACCGGCCGGAAGCGCCGCCCCCTCCCCTGTGCCACCTCTTCACAAATTACGCCCATGACCTCGCTTGCCCTTCCCTGCGGGCTGCGCGTGTTCGAGCGCGGTTGGCTCTCATCGAACAATGTGCTGTTCCTCGGCGACGAGCCCACGCTCATCGACAGCGGCTACGTCTCGCACTCGGAACAAACGCTGGCACTCGTCGCGCACGCGCTGCCCGACGGTCAACCGCTCTCGCAGCTAGTCAACACGCATCTGCACTCCGATCATTGCGGCGGTAATGCCGCGCTACAGACGCGCTACGGTTGCCGCACCTGGGTGCCCGCCGCCGACGCTGACTCGGTCCGTCATTGGGACGCGCAACGTCTGTCGTTCGAGGCGACGGGTCAGCAATGCGCGCGCTTCACCTTCGATGAGACGCTCTCGCCCGGCGACGCCATGACGTTCGGTGAGCATGAGTGGCTGGTGCTCGGCGCACCGGGACACGACCCGCACGCGCTGATGCTCTACAACGCCACCGAAGGCATCCTGATTTCCGGCGACGCCCTGTGGGAACGCGGCTTCGGCGTGATCTTCCCGGAACTCGACGGCGAGTCGGGATTCGCCGAGCAAGCTGCCGTGCTCGATCTCATCGCGCAACTCGACGTCTCGGTGGTCATTCCCGGACACGGCAGGCCGTTCGACGATATCGACGGCGCACTGGCTGCCGCACGCGGACGTCTGGACTATCTGCAAAGCGACCCCGCACGCAATGCGCGCAACGCGCTCAAGGTGCTGATCGTCTTTCGTCTGATGGCAGAAGGGACCATGGCGGGCACCACGCTCAAAGCCACGCTCGACACCGCGCGCGCGTGGCGCAACGCGGCGGCCATGCTTGCACCGCCGTCAGGGTGGCCCGACCTCGTCGACACGCTCGTCGCGGAACTGGCAAAGGCCGGTGCGCTGCGCTATGACAGCGCAGCGGACACGCTGTACGCCGTATGAGTGTCGGGGCGTGCGAACGTCGCCCCAAAAAAACAACGCCGCTTGCCAGTCACGGCAGGCGGCGTTTGAGGACGTGACGTGCCGGACGAACGCAACGGTCGCTAACGCGGCGCCCGTCCTGCGACATCGTAAAGCTGACGTCACCTGGCACGCGATTTCATCCTAGACCCCGACCCCGCGCAGCCCAAGGGGATTTTCCCTGATACGCCGCGTTCCGGTCCGTCAGAACCGAAGATTTCTTCGAGTGCCCGCTCACCGGGCAACGCGCGAATCCCCCTATAATCGAACGATCGTTCGCGAAAAATAGCCCTCTGCAAATTGCGCATCGACGCAAGGGACACCGCCCGCCGAACGTCCTGCTCAAGGAGACTTCATGGCCCTTCCCAAGATTCTGCAAAACCTGGCGCTGCCTGTCGTGGCGTCGCCGATGTTCATCGTGAGCTACCCGGAACTGGTGCTCGCGCAGTGCAAAGCCGGTATCGTCGGCTCGTTCCCGGCGCTCAACGCGCGCGAGCCGCAAATTCTCGAGGACTGGCTCTCCCGCATCACGGAGGAACTCGCGTCGTACAAGGCGGCGAATCCGGATGCCGTCGTCGGCCCGCTCGCCGTCAACCAGATCGTGCATCAGTCGAATCAGCGGCTCGAACATGACGTGCGCGTGTGCGTGGAACATCGCGTGCCGATCTTCATCACCAGCCTGCGGGCGCCGCCCAGGGAAGTGCTCGATGCCGTACACAGCTACGGCGGTATCGTGCTGCACGACGTCATCAATCTGCGTCACGCGAACAAGGCGCTCGAAGCCGGTGTGGACGGGCTGATCCTCGTTGCCGCGGGGGCGGGTGGACACGCCGGCACGCTCTCGCCGTTCGCACTGGTCGGCGAAGTGCGCAAGATTTTCGACGGCCCCCTCGTGCTGTCCGGCTCGATTGCCAACGGTGGGTCGATCCTCGCGGCGCAGGCCATGGGTGCCGATCTCGCTTACATCGGCACGCGCTTCATCGCCTCGACGGAAGCGAACGCGAGCGACAGCTACAAGCAGGCGATCGTCGACGCGAGCGCCAACGACATCATCTACACGAACCTGTTCACCGGGGTGTCCGGCAACTACATCCGCCAGAGCATTCTGAACGCGGGGCTCGATCCCGACGACCTGCCCACGGCCGACAAGAGTGCCATGAACTTCGCCAAGGCGAAGGCGTGGAAGGACATCTGGGGCGCCGGTCAGGGCGTGGGGTTGATGGACGACGTTCGCCCGGCGGCCGAGATCATCGCGCGTCTGAAGCAGGAATACGACGACACTCGCCGACGACTGGCCGGCTGACGTCTGACGCGGACGTCGTGTCGCAGAATTCACGACGTCCGGCACCACGGAATCGACAACGTGCCCCGCTGAAGCGCAAGCCCGGCAGGCACACGATATGCCATCGTCTCTCCGGGGCTGCCGGCAGTGCACACTTCGCCGACGATGCGTGCAACGACAGTCCCTCTTCGAGAGGAATTGTCATGTCACCGGTTTCGAATCAGCGTGCCGTACTTGCCCCGCCTCGTTATGGTCTGCCCGCGACCCCGCGCGGCAGGCATGAATCTCACGCGACCCACCCGGACTTCACCCGCACGTTCCTCGGCGCGCGCTCCGGACGAGCGTTCGCAGGTATGCGTGAAATACCGCCAGCCTCGCGTCAATCCGTCCCCGTCTGGCGCGCCGCTTTTGCGGTCATGCTGATCGGCCAACTCGCCGCCCCGGCCGCCGGCGGACTCCCCAAGCCAGCCACCGCCACCGAGCCGCCCGGCAACGCGCCCGGCGTCCTCGACAGCCTTGCCAGTCATCCAATGAATCACTCGGCGACTGTGCCCGCCACCGCCGATCGGGCCGTGGAAAGGCGCCCCCTGGAGCGTTCGTCAGTCAGATCTCAGTACACGCTCTCCGAAGCGCTGCGTTCGGTGAGTGCAGCGCGCGCGCCGTTTGAACATCTGGGCGAGTCGGTTGGCGATGCCTATGGCGTTCTTTCCGGTCATGACATGGATCCGGCGCTACGCCAACAGGTACGGACTGGCGCAAAAGCCGTCGATTTCGCCACGGGGCTCATACCCGACGTGCAGCTCCTGCGACTGCCCGGCGAACTGGCCGAGGTGGCCGCCGATAGCCTCGAAGGCAAGAAGCCGAGCGCTGAAGCGGTCTCCGGGATCGTGCAATACGGAGATCCGCGCCTGCTCGGTCCCCACTTCGGGTCTCGTTTCGGCCGTTCCGGTTCTCGTAACTCACCAGGTAAGTCGCAACCCGCGCAGCGCGCCGCCCCAGGCCGCGAGCCTGCGCCAATGCCCCACGAACGCACCGGTGCCAAGCCAGCGCCTCCGCCCGAAAAGGTGGCGGCACCGCATGGGGATGCGGACGACGCGGCGAGTTTCTTCCTTCCGGCGCATGACGTTGCACATCCCGATTCCGTACCTGTGACGTTGCGGCACATCAAAGGCGAGGCAGAACACCTGAGCGGTTACGAACACGTGTTTCCCCCCGATCAATTGCCGCCCGATCCGCAGTCGCGTCTGGTGTTCATCAACGGCGAACGCTACCTTTGTGGCGACGCCGGCTATTACAGGGCGACGCGAGGTCGCAGTGACGATCATTGGCTGATCGACGCACCGAGACGCGACAAAGCGCAGGTTCCCGTGACATTCGATGCCGTGACCGGGGAGTGGCAGGCCCACGAGCCGTTACGCCTGTGTGGAGGAGGTTGCGGCAGTAGCAAAGAACTGTCGTCGGACAGCATCGCCGGAACGTATCCGGAGATCGAGCGCACGATCAGTCATCTTCATGACGAGCATATTCAAATGGCAATTCTCTACGCCATGGGGGAACTGGCCGATATGCATTTGATGCGATCGAATCGTCCCGGCATCACGGGGATGCGCGACAACTCGATCATCGATCACCGCAGGGCGCTGCGCAACGCAATGAAGCACATTGATCGCACCGCGCCTTTGATAACGCAACAACGGCAAGCGGCGGAAATCACATCCCGGCATTACTACTGGAACCACTACGCTGAGGCTTTCTGCCAGGAGAACGCGGAAGTCCTCTTTCATCAGTTATTGCAAAAAGGCGTTCCCGAGGACCGTATTCGCATGATCACGGTGACGCCGCGACACCGCTCGCCACACGTTCTCGTTCTCTACACCGAAGCGCATGACCTCATCACCCTGCTCGATCTCGCCACGCCGCAGCCACCGGTCATCAATCACCGGGACGGCATCAGCGGCGTGACGTTCGGGGGCTTCGTCTACATGAACAAGAAAGAGACGGTTCTGCTGGACCCCTGGAGCACGACCAAAGCCATCGAATTCTCGCGCGCCGGCAACGAGCTCGATGTCATTCAGACGCTGGACGACGCATTTTTTGAAATCGGCCACCAAAGCGGGCAACCCTATACCGTGTCGGTCACCCGGCCATTCGGCGCCCGCGTTTTCGGGGCACGCCAGCGCAGCATATCGAGCCTCAGCAGCTCCGGAAGTCGTGGCAGCACGGGAAGCCTTGGCAGTGTGCATGGAAGCGACGGCGCCATTATTTTGCACCCCGACGTATTTGGCCGGCAGGAAGCCGACGCCGACGATCAATCACGTTCGATGCCGGTGCATGACACGGCGTGATTTCGGTCGGCGTCTCACGTCAATGCGACGGAACCGATAGCACGCTCGGCCGAAGCGCAAACCCGCCTCATCAACGAATGGCAGCCTTGCGCCATGGCTACCGGGTCGGCGTCACCTGCGCCATGCCCCACCCTGCCATACCCACGCTCAGCCCATCTTCAGGAGGTTACTCATGCGGTATTCGTCGCATTGTCGTGCGATCAGTGCTCCTCCCTGCTACCAGGCCAGCCGTACCACGCTCTCCCGGGAGACGGATGCGCTCACGGCACCGGCCTTCCTTGACGAATTTCACGGTGCACGCAACGCCCACAAGCGCATCGGCAACGACCGATCGATTCACGCTCGCGCCAATCCTGATTCACCGGCCGTCAGCCCCTGGTCCGCGGCATTCACGTTGATGCTGGTCGCCAATCTCCTGGCACCTCCGGCGCTCGCCAGCCCCATGGTTCCACGCATTCCACGCATCCCGCACATGTCGGGGCGGCAGCACGACGCAGACAATGCACCTGGCATCGCACCGGAGCTGGTCACGGCACCGCCCCCGGAGGCGCCGACGGACATGTATCGCGAAGTCGAAATGCATTCGATCGACCGCCCCTGGGTCAAGTCGGACTACACGGCTCAGCAGTTTCTCAGGGCATTGGCCAGCGCGAGTGCACCGTTCCGGAATCTTGGCAGGATGATAGGCGAGACATATCGCACGATGAGCGGCGAAGCGCTGGATCCGCCAACACGCGAGATGGCACAGGACGTTGGCATCGCCCTGGACGCGGCTACGGGGTTGATTCCGAATGTCCAACTGACTCGACTGCCCGGACAACTTGCCGATATGACGGCCGATGCACTCGACGGCATGCTGCCCAATCCGTTCAAGATCGCCGATCTCGTGAAATTCGGCGATCCGAGAGCGTACGGGGGCGAAATGCCGATGCATCACAAATCGGCGTCGACGCATCCCTCCCCGGCCGGGCGCGCCCCGATGATCGAGCCCGCGGCCGTGAACGAAGTCGACGCGTTCCCGCCGGCAGCGCCCCCGGTCGGCGAGAACCGTGCCGAGGGGGTCGTCGATGCGCGTGCGGCGCTGGAGGGGGAAGACGTCGAGGCCGCTGCGCCTGAGACAAATGACGCCGTCGCTGACCCGGCGATGTCTATCGAAGGCGAGCGCGAGCACCTTCAAGGGTACGAACAGCCCCTCCCCTCCGAGCAGATCCCTCCTGGAGCGCGCCGCCGGATGATTCACGTCAACGGCCGCGACTATCTCGCCGGGGAATCCGGCTACTACCACGTAACCCCCGGCCAGCGCGCGGGTCACTGGCTTATCAACGCCCCTCGCGGCGCGGGTGCACAAGTGCCGGTGATTCACGAAGCACGCACAGGCACGTGGCGGGCCGATGCTCCCCTGCGCGTTTGCGGCGGCGGATGCGCGCCGAGTCGAGAGGCCGCACCGGACAGCGTCGCAATGAGCGAGAACGATGTGGGCGACGCCATTCGTCACCTGCCTGAGCCCGAGGTTCGCGATGCCATACAGTGGGCCTACGACGACCTGGCGCAGTTGCATCTGCTGCGAGCCAACCGTGAGGATCTGCGACCGCTGCGCGACTACTCGATTGTCGAGCACCGCCATGCGCTGGTGCCGCAACTGATGCGAATCGATCGACGTTTGACGTTGTTCGAGCAGCAACGCGAGGCAGCGCGGATGACCGCAGACCACTACAGCCACCATGCGGAAAGCGGTCCTGCGCACCTCAGCCCCGAGGCCTATTGCTTCGAGAACGCAGCGATTCTCTTTCACTCACTGCTCACGCGCGGCGTACCCGGCCATCATCTGCGCATGATTACCGCGAAATCCAAAGGCGTCTCGGGGCACGTCATGGTGCTTTATACGAAGGCGGGTCCCTTCATCGATCTGCTCGACGCGACAACGCCGCAGCCACCGCTCGCCGGCCATCTGGACGGTATCTCCGACGACCTGTTTGCAGGCGCGCTTTTCCTGACGCGCGGCTCCACTGTGCTGCTCGACCCCTGGAGCCGGATCAAAGCGTCTTCGTTTTCCGAGGCACGCAATGTCGACGACGTGAGGCGCTTGATGGAGATCGCACTTGCCGATACGGGACGCGATCCCGCGAGCCCCTACACGGTCTCCCTGACCCGGCCATCGCCATCGACGCGCGAGCGTGCCGCATGACGCGGCGCGCTTCGCGTGCTCATCTCGCGTCAATGCGACGGAATCGACAGCGCACCCCGCCGAAGCGCAAACCTGCTTCGCCACGCAATGGCAGTCTTCCCCCATGGCGCCCTGGGCGGGCGCCACGTCCGCCCAGCCCTACACACACGTTCAGCCAATCTTCCGGAGGTCACTCATGCGGTATGCGTCGCATTATCGTGCGATCAATGCTCCCCCCTGCTATCAGGCCAGCGCTACCACGCTCTCGCGCGAGACGGATGCGCTCACGGCGCCTGCCTTCCCTGACGCGTTTCACGGCACACGCAATGGCCGAAAGCCAGCCAGTGACGCGCTTCCCACACGGCCTCGCGAAAGCGCCCAGCCACCGTCGAGCAACGCCTGGCCGGTGGCACTGGCCGTGATGCTGGTCGCCAACCTCATCACGCCTGCGGCGCGCGCCACGCCGATGCTTCCCCGCCTCTCGGGGCGCTCACATGAAGGGGATGACTCGCCCGGTAGCGTCGCAGCGCCCCCTTCAGACGGGCAGGCGGAAGAATATCGGAGTGTCGAAAGGCGCCCGCTCACTCAGACGAGGATCAAATCCCAGTACACCGCTGTGGAATTTCTGAGAGCCGTGGCCAGTGCCTCTGCGCCATTCCTACATATTGGCAAAGCGATGGGCGATGCCTACGCCGCCGTGAGCGGCAATGAAGTGGGTCAGGAAGCGATTCAAAGGGCGCAGCGAGTCGGCGGGGTCGTGGACGCCGCCACAGGACTGATACCGAAGGTGCAAATGATTCGATTGCCCGGACGCTTGGCCGACGTGCTCGCCGACGATCTCGAAGGCAAGCCACTGCAACCTGAAAAGATCACTGACATCTTGCAGCTCGGCGACCCGCGTGCGCTAGGAAGCGACGTGCCGCTACGGCACGAATCCGCACCGGTTCAACCTGTCCCGGCCAGAGAAGCCCCAATGCCTGAACCTGCTCCCGCGCCCGAGATCGAGGCCGACGTGCCGGTCGAGCCCGCCGTCGATCAGGTTTCGGCCGAGAATGCTTTTGAAGCGGCCGCGCGAAGCGGGAACGCCGCTGCGTCGCCCGAGGTCGGTGCAGGAGGCGCGTCCTTCCATCCCTCATTACACGTCGAAGGCGAGCGCGAATACCTTCAGGGGTACGAGCAGTCGCTCTCCCCTGAGCAAATACCTCCAGGGCCCCATCGCCAGTTGTTTATCGTCAATGGCCGTCACTATCTCGGCGGCGAGTCCGGCTATTACCACGTGACACCCGGACTACAGGCCCATCACTGGCTCATCAATGCGCCACGCGGCGAGCGCGCACAAGTGCCGGTGACGTTCGACCCGCAGACAGGTGCCTGGCGCGCAGACGCCCCGTTACGTTTGTGCGGCGGCGGATGCGGACCCAGCCGGGAGTCCACACCGGACAGCGTCGCGATGAGCAAGAACGATGTGGAGGCGGCGATTCGCCACATCCCCGATCGCGATGTGCGCGAAGCGATTCAGCAGGCCTACAGCGACCTGGCGCATTTGCATCTCAAGCGGACCAATCGCGATGATCTTCGGCCAATGCGCGATAACTCGATTGTTGAACACCGCCGTATTCTGGTGCCGCAGTTGATGCGACTCGACCCAGGTTCGTCGTTGTTCGAGCTACAACGCGAGGCCGCAATGGTGACGACGATTCACTATGACAACTACGTGGAGAACAGTCTCCTCGATCTCACCCCCGAAGCCTTTTGCCAGGAAAACTCAGAGATTCTCTTTCACTATCTGCTCGCCCGCGGTGTACTCAGTCACCATATCCGAATGATCACCATCAGGCCTCAGGGTCGCCCGCCGCATGTCATGGTGCTTTATACGGAGTCGGACCCGTTTATTGACGTGCTGGATTTGTCGACACCGCAGCCGCCCGTCAGCGGCCATGAAGACGGCATTCCCGGTGAGACGTTCATTGGCGCCCTCTTCCTGACGCGCGACTCCACCGTACTGCTCGACCCCTGGAGCCGGATCAAGGCAACGTCGTTCCCGTGGGTCAACGACGTTGCAGAAGTGCAGAGCATGTTGGATATCGCGCTCGCAGACACCGGACACCGTTCCGGAAGTCCTTTTACGGTTTCCCTCACCCGGCCATACCCCGCACCCCGCGAGCGTGTCGCTTCAGCCATGGGCAGTTCCGTCAGCATGAAGAGTGGCGGCAGTTCAGGAGGTTCGAGTGGCGAATCGGTGCAGTCCGGCCCTGTGCGCCGCGACCCGCCCATTCGGGTGCCCGGCGGCGGTCAAGGCACGTCAGTCTGACCTCGGCGCAGGCTTGCACTCGGGCGGCAAGTTCACAGCCCCACCTTGCGCCTCCCGCGCGACTGCCTCGCTTCCCCTTCGACACGCCACGCTCCCCAAGGAGACGTTCTCATGCACTACCTGTCACACCATCGACTCGCCAGCACAACACCTCACTACGGCATGCGCCCGTCGGCAAATCACCGGGACGCCGGGACGCCCTCGCGCTTCGCAGTGGAGCTGCACCGCGCACGCTTCGCGCGCCCCGAGTCCCGGCGACACCCCCCGCGGCCGCCGCAACGCGCGAGCACCGGGCTGTCACCGAATGGGGCCGTCTGGCCCGCCGCGCTCGCCATCATGCTGGTCGCCAATCTCGCGACACCGGCGGGCGGTGCGATTCCAAGGCACACGTCTGATCCGGCTGACGGCGACGAAGCGGGCGGCGGCGGCGCCGACACATTCGGTAATGCGCCAGTACCGAGCGCCGATGTTCCGGCACCGTCGGCGCTCAGTGACGTGGTTGCCGAGCCCGTCGTGCATCAGGTCATCAAGTCCGATTACACCTTTCACGACTTTCTGAGAGCCGTCTCCGCCGCACGAGCCCCCTTCCATTACCTGGGAGAATCGGTCCGTGATGTCTACGAGACGTTAAGCGGACAGGAAGTCAATCCGGACGTTCGCAGTCGTGTCCAGAAAGGGGCCGATGCGTTGGATCTGGCCACAGGCGTGCTGCCCCAGGTTCGCCTGCTGCGGCTCCCCGGTCAACTCGCCGGCATCGTCAGCGATGATCTCGAGGGCAAGGCCACCAATCCCGAAGAACTTTCCGAATTTCTGCAATTTGCAGACCCGCGCAACTTGGGTGCGGCACCGCACATGGAAGACGCTCGGCCCTCGTTGGCCCGCTCGCCGTCAGCGTCTCGGCCGGTTGCGCAATCGTTACCGGGCCACGGCGTTCACGAAGCTCGCCCCGAACCGAATGTGCAACGCATTTCCCCGATCGGCGAAATCGATGAACCTCACGAAGCGCGTGAACCCCATGGACCCCATGAACCCGATGAACCCGATGAACGCAGTGAGCGCGAAAAAAGCGAGGCACTCGGACCCGCGAACTCAGGCGGAGCGTCCCGTTTGGCCCTCGCCTCCCCCCGCGGCCAAGCGATCGATCCCGTGCTCGCAGCCCAGCCAAACATCATTGGCGAAGCTGAACATTTGCAAGGCTATGAACAGCAACTGCCGGAAGATCAGCTCCCCGCCGGCGAGCCGTCGCGGATCGTCGTGGTGAACGGCCATCACTACCTGAAAGGCGAAGCCGGTTACTACCGGGCGGAGCGCGGCATCAGTGCCGATCACTGGCTTATCGATGCGCCACACGGCAGCGAGAGGCGAGCGCAAGTGCCGGTCACGTACGACGAGCGCACCGGAGAATGGCACGCCCACGCCCCGCTGAGACTGTGCGGTGGCGGATGTGGTTCGAGCCGGATGGGCTATGCGCCCGACAGCATCGCGGGCAGCTATGAAGATATTCGCGCCGCCGTTCGCCACGTTCCCGACGAATTCGCGCAGGAGGCGATTCAACTCGCGTTTTCCGAATTGAGTGCATTGCATCTGCGGCGAACCAATCGTGCCGATCTACAATCCATTCGCGACAATTCGATCGTCCATCACCGCACCGCCCTGCGCGAGGCGATGAGCAAACACATTGATCCGAGGGCGTCGTTGATCAAACAACAACGCATCGCGTCCGAGATCACGGCAATGTATTACGTGTGGAACGAAGCGGAAGAGGCGTTCTGTCAGGAGAACGCGGAGATTCTCTTCTACGCGCTGCTCCAGAACGGCATATCGCGGGATCACCTTCGCATGATCACGATCAAGCCGCAAAACCGGCCGCCCCATGTCCTGGTGCTGTATACGGAATCCGAAAACCTCATCAACCTGATGGACCTCTCGACACCGCAGCCGCCGCTTCCGATGCACCAGGATGGCATCGGTCATGAGTTTTTCCGGGAAGCCGTCTACCTCACACGTCATTCGACGGTACTTCTGGACCCATGGAGCAGAACGAAAGCCATCTCATTTGCCACTGCGACCGACCGAGTCGACGCCGGGCGCATGATCAACCGGGCACTCAACGATATCGGATATATGCCCGGGAGTTCCTATACCGTCTCGGTCACGCGCCCGCTCGGCATGCATCAGGCGAGTCCGGGCGGTTCGTCAGGTCAGTCGGCGTCAAGCGCATCGAGCAGGGGCGGCAGTCTGTCATCCGCCGACACCTTGCCATCTCACACGTCCGGCGACACTTCGTCGAGTTGATGCGCGACTGACCACCCGATCGCGCGCAACGCGCAGTTACCGCCCGGAGCCGGCGCGCCAGACGCGCCGGCGTTTCACTGCGCTTGCCTGCGTCAGCCGGTCATCAATACGTGTAAACGCCCCGTCCGGTCTTGCGCCCGAGGTACCCCGCGGCGACCATCTCCTTGAGCAACGGACACGGACGGTACTTCGAGTCCGCGAACTCCTCGTAGTAGACATTCATCACAGACAGGCAGACGTCCAGACCGATCATGTCGGCGAGCGCCAACGGCCCGATCGGATGATTGCAGCCGAGCTTCATGCCTTCGTCGATCTCTTCGGGCGTCGCGAGATGCTCCGCGAGCACGAAGAACGCCTCGTTGATCATCGGCACCAGAATGCGGTTGACGACGAAACCCGGCGCGTTCTTCACCGTGATCGGCGACTTACCGAGCTGGCGGGCGAGGGCTTCGACATGCGCGTGCGTCTCGTCGCTCGTTTGCAGACCGCGAATGATCTCCACGAGCGCCATGAGCGGCACCGGATTGAAGAAGTGCATGCCGATGAACTGCTCCGGCCGGGCGACCACGGCAGCCAGTTTGGTGATCGATATCGACGACGTGTTCGACGCAAGGATCGCGCTATCTTTGGCCACGCCCTCGAGCTGCTTGAGGATCTTGATCTTCAGATCGAAGTTCTCGGTGGCCGCTTCGATCAGGATGTCGGCCGTGGCAAGCGCCGCGTAGTCAGTCGATGTCGTCACGCGCGCGAGCGCCGCCTCTTTGTCGGCGGTGGTGAGCTTGTCTTTCTTGATGAGGCGATCGAGACTGCCCGCAATCGTCGCCACGCCCTTCTGCACGGCCGCATCACTGATATCGACCATCGTCACCGGCAACCCGGCCACCGCACACGCCTGTGCAATGCCGTTACCCATCGTGCCTGCGCCAATGATGCCCACGTGTTGAATCGTCATGTTGTCTCTGCTCCGTTTGTGCTGAAAGATGGCGGGAATACCGTCTTGCGCGGTGCGCAAATCATAGCGCGGACACGTCGGATGGGTGACACATGGAACCGCTGTGCGAAACGCGCCCGACCCGGCCTGATACCAATGTGCGCAGCGCTGCGACGTCATCACGTCGCGCACGAACAAAGGGGCAGACGCCCCCCAAAACGGCGTCTGCCCCTTGCGCGATCTCCACCGGCACGCGTCTGGAAGACGCGTGCCCCGGAACATCAGAACTTCATACGAACGCCACCGCCGAAGGTATCGCCGCCCGAGAGCGTGCTCACCTTGTCGTTCATGTAGGCGGCATAGATGTCGGTGCGCTTCGACAGGCTGTAGTCGTAGCCGAGCGCCCAGGTCTTGCGGTTGACGTTGCTCGTGCCCGAACTCTTCGTGTACGCGTACGACGCGAGCACGCTGCCGTTGCCCAGCGGCACCGACACGCCGAGCTGGCCGCCGTTCTCCGACACCCCGCCACCGGTGACGTTGTTGCGGATGTACTGATACTGACCGAAGAGCTTCACGACCTGGAGGTCGTACGTCGCGCCCAGTTGCACGGCCTGCTGGCTGCGAAAGCCCGCGATGCCGGCGAGATCGTCCGGCGTCGAGTCGAACTTCACCTGCTGATAGGCCACCGTGGCGGCAAACGGGCCGTTGAAGTACAGCGCCGATGCGCTCCACTTGTTCTGACCGGTTTCACCCGCCTTGTTACCGAAGGCGTACGACACGCTGCCCGACAGGCCCTTGAAGTTCGGCGTCGTGTACATCACGGCGTTGCTCCAGCCGGAGTCGCCCACGATGCCCTGACCGGCCTGGCCAATGTAGGTGTGGAACACCATCGGGCTGAAGGTGTACGAATCGACGAACGGGTTGAACAGAATCGTCGAGACGAAGTACGACGTGGTGAGACGACCGATCGTGACCGTGCCCGCCGTGTCCGACGAGAGGCCAACGTAGGCGTTGCGCGAGAACATCGAGTCGCCCTGGAAGCGGCCGTACTGACCGTTCTGCGGACGGAAGAAGTCTTCGAGCACGAACACGGCCTTCAGGCCGCCGCCGAGATCTTCGTTACCCTTCATGCCCCAGTACGACGTCGACATGCCGCCGCCGCCCTGCGTCCAGGCACGATCGCCACCCGGGTTCTTGACCGCGCCCACCCAGGCGTCGACCTGACCGTACAACGTGACGTTCGATTGTGCGAATGCCGGTGCGCTCACGCACGCGCCCAATACGAGTGCCCCGCCAATGCCCTTGGCCATACTCCGCTTCATTGACTTCTCCTTGGTTTATGTATTTTGTGTGCCTGCTCCCGCCT
This sequence comes from Pandoraea sp. ASV26, assembly GCF_016428915.1. Taxonomy (GTDB): domain Bacteria; phylum Pseudomonadota; class Gammaproteobacteria; order Burkholderiales; family Burkholderiaceae; genus Pandoraea. The sequence goes on along the minus strand of NZ_JAELTP010000078.1, from coordinate 10,991 downwards.
TGCGCGGGACCTGCTGGCGCCGGCTGAAGCAGCGCCTCCCTGATAAAACGGCCGTGATTCTCGCACAGCCCCGCCATACGCTGATAGGCCGCAACCGCGCGAAAAAATCACCACACGAGTGGCCGGGAAATGGTGGGGAGACAAAAATCGGCCGACCATCCGCGCCGCAATTAATCCCGGTATAACGAGATTGATATATCGCTTACATCAGCGGATTAGCAAGTACTCACATTCGTCGTGACGTGCGGAAATAATAGGCAGCAGGCAAGCGCGACAGGCAAACGTCGTTGGATCGATGAGGTCGTGTCCCATGTTGCACATGTGCAACATGGGAGCCATCCGGTCGGGGTGGGAGGAAAAAAAAGCGGACGTGCGCCGGCCAGGCGGCCGGGCGCAGTGAGGCACTTTAGAAGGGGGTTACGACGTGGCTGGTGCGGGATGAGGCCGACGTTGGGCGTCGCTCACGAGCGGATACTGTGACGTCCGCTAGCGATTGCGTCGGTTGCCCTCGCCGCCTCGCTCGCCGCGTGGCGCGCCTTGCGGCGTGTACTGACGCTCACGCGGTTCGGCCGGTGCGGCCCAGTTCGGATAGGCCGACTGTCCACGGCCGCGATCGGCGTTGAAACGGCTGATGTCTTCCCGAAGCGACGCTTTGTTCACGTCCAGCGGGTCGCGCCCACGCCCACCGTCAGCCCAGGCAGGGTAGGCACACACCAGCAGCAACAGGAAACAGTAGCGAAGTCGGGCACGCATTTCGGTTCAACCACGGCACCCGGCCCTGAGGTGGGACCGGTCGGCACGGGACGCATCCGGCACCTGCGGGTTGCATGTGCGCCATACGCCTCACGAATGACTGTACCGGGTCAGTCGAGCGAGCGTCGACCGAAAAAATGTTAATGCCTGACGTGGTCTGCAACCGTTTGTAACTGCGGCATCACGACCCCACAAGAAACGCCGCGAAGCCATGCCCGGCGAGGCTTGGCGCCCCGCGGACATACCTACGCCGAGACGGGATTCGACGTCGGCGAATGCAACACTTGCCTCACTTCTCGACTTGTTTTTCGACGGACAGCGAGATCTCGCGCACACGCTCGCCACGCGGCGTCACCAGATCCTGCGCCGTGACGGTGAAATTGACCGGACTCGCGTACTTCCTGCTCGCACTTTGCCACTCGGCGGGCAGGCCAGCCGCGTTCGTCGTGGTGGTGCGCAACGTGGTCACACCGCGCGTGCAGCGCGAGACCTGCGTGGCGAAGACTTGCGCCTGATTGCGCAAATCCATCGGCGTGATCTTCTGGTAATCCCAGATGCACTCGTAGGTCGGCGCAAGGCCCGTGGCCCGGAACACCTTGCAGTCGCCGCCCGGCACCGAGTAGGTGGCCTGATAGCTCTCGCCGCGATCGTTCTTGGCCGCGAGCGGGCCGGTGATGTCTTCAAAACCGTTCTGCGCGCTCTTGGCCAGCATGAGGATGCCCTCGCACTGGTCAGCGGCAAAGGCCGACTGCGCTGCACACAGGCAAGCGAGCCATGCCCATCGTTGTAGTGAATTCGTTGCCATCGTTGGAATGTATTGACTGGGGGCGGCGGTGGGCGGCGTGGTTGCCGTGCGGGGCTGCGCCAGTTGCGATATCGCCGTGAATGGTGCCATTAGAACGCAAAGTCGGCGCTGACGAAACCACGGTCACAGGGGAAATCGTGCGCCAATTCGAGTGCGTGTGCGCGCGATAGTTCGCGCCCTGCGTGCGCTCATCCAAAAAGCCGATTCACGAGTGCCGCGTGCGACCTATACTCAAGTCGCAGTGAAACTGCATGGGCACGGCCGGGAATCGATGGTGGTTCACAGGCAGCACGGCAATGCCCCCTGGTGCCAAGTCTTCTTGGCCCTTACCATGCCGCGCCGGTACACGCGGCTGGCGATGCCCCGATGGGGCCTCAACCGGCGGCTTAGTCCGCCGGTTTCCATTTCCGCGTGTTACACCGAGTCTCCCACCGTCTTGCCGCACGGGCTTGCGCAGCACCTCATGCTGACGGATTAAGCGAAAGTGCTTATTTCGCCCCCGACATCGCTCTGCAACTATCAAGACACAAGATCAATATTTGCCGGGCACTCACTTTCCGGAAGTCAACGGAGTGTTTGTGAATACGTATGCGTCATCCGCAGTGCACTGTATGCCGTGCGCTCGCGTCGTTGTGCGTTATGCGGGGTGAACCATGGGACACCCTACCCTTCCCGGCGGTCTGCGCCCCGACAAGCTCCACGACGGCAAGGCGCTCGATACCTCCCGTCTGATGCAGCACGTGCGCGGGCACGGCGGCACACTCACCCATGTGCTAGGCGCCGTCGGCAAATTCCGATTCCGCCACGGTGACTGGCCGCGACGGCTCTATCTCTATCCCGAGACGCTCGCCGCGCTTGTGGAGGAGCTCACGCCCCTGGGCTTCTACCGATGCCAGCAGCGGCTCGACCTCGTTGCCGATCTCGAGCGCGATCTGTTCTGTGCCGACGACAACGGCAACGTGTCGATCTATCGCATTCAGGCAGCGTCCGATCCCTGGGGCATCGAGGCGGCAGCCACCTGGCTGGGCCTGTTGTCGGTTGCCGGAGAGACGTCATGAACCGACTCGCAATCGTTCTGGATGGTTTGATGCTGCTCTACCTCGCCGCCGCGACGGTCGTTGGCGTGCAATCGAGCGCGGCCCACGTGCAGGAGTTGCTCGCCAGCGTGCTGGGCGTGTTGCTCGCCCTTTGTGTGTTGGCGTTGATCGCCGCACCGTTCTACGTCTCGCTGGTGGTACTCGTCGCGCAGTCCGAGCGGCACCTGCGGCTGGCTGCCTGGCTGCACCGGGCGATGCTGACCCTCATGATCGGGCTCACGCTCATCTCGCTGCTCGCACGCGACACCATCGAAGTCTCGGCGCCCCTCTTCGTGCTGGTCGCCGTAGTGTGCATCGTCAATCTCGTTGCGCTCTCACGACGGCGCACGCACTTCGAAGCATTTCATCTGTTCGAGCATTGAAGCACGTGACGTCCTGGTGACGCATTGCGAGCGCCGCGCGGGCGATGCTAGACTGCCCGGCATGAATCGCTGGCGCAAACTTCTCGTGTTGTGGCTGTTGTGCGTAACCCTGCCGTTGCAGGCCATGGCCGCACTGCGCACGCATTGCGTGCCGGGAACTGCTGCGTCGGCGATGCAGAGCGCTATTAGCGCGACTGACAATGACGTCGCGGCCGTCATGGCCTTGCATCAGGCGATGACGATGTCAGGGCAGGGCGACGCCATGCCGGGCATGCATCACCACGACGGCGACACCTCGCACGACGCTGCGCCACCTTCGATGGCGCATCAGGACACCTCGCACGACCATGCGTCGTCAGGCGACACGCACAGCCATCACGCCAATTGCTCGGCATGCGCCGCCTGCGTGGTGTGCACAGCCCTGCCGCCGAGTGTCGCCATTCGCACGCCGGACGCTCAGCCGTCCACCGCCATCCCCTTCCTGCGCACGTCGGCCGCCAGCGCCGTCGTTGACGTGCCTGAGCGCCCGCCGAAAGCCCTCGCCGCCTGACGGTCGCACACCGGGCCAAGGGTGACGGCGGCGTCTCCCGACGCCACGCTCGCCTGCCCGACTGCCGACCGTCTACGTTCCCCCGTTGGACCGACTTTCCGCACGATGCCGTGACCGGCTTACTTTCGCCTGTCGTTCGTGCCACCCGTCTGTCTGCCAGTTGAACGTGCGACGCCAGACTGCCCGCCTGTTCGCGTGTTCGCGTGTTCGCGGAGCACTCGCGGCGTCGCCAGCTTGACGAGCCTTTCGATGACGTTTCTTTCTTCACAACGGCACACGTGGATCGTGCCGGTCGCCGTCCCGTGGCAAGGCGGCACTTCAGCGTTACCCTCTACCCATTCTCAGCCTGCCGACGCGGGCAACACCGGAGTCAAATCATGATTCGCTCACGCTTCCCGTCGCGCTTTATCCGTGCCTTGTCCGCGCCCTTCGTTCTTGGCGCCGTCACGCTGGCGCTGGTTCCCCCGGCGTTTGCCGACGATTCGCACGGCATGCACATGCAGCACGCTCACGACAGTGCCGCCGAGGCCATCGGCGAACCCGGTAACGACGCACAGGCCACGCGCACCGTAGAGGTCGACATGCGCGACACCATGCGTTTCTCGCCCGCAACGCTCACCGTGCGTCGTGGCGACACGGTGCGCTTCGTCGTCATCAACAACGGCAAGATCCGTCACGAAATGACGTTGGGCACGGCGGCCTCGCTCGCCGAGCACGCCAAGATGATGCAGCAGATGCCCGGCATGTCTCACACCGAAGCCAATGCCGTGACGGTGGACCCCGGCCAGCGCAAGACGCTCGTATGGCACTTCACGCAGCCGGGGACGGTGGAGTTCGCGTGCCTCGAACCGGGACACTTCGAAGCCGGCATGCGCGGCGTGGTCAACGTCCGTTGATCGCCGCGCTGCGTTGATGTGACGTGCACGCCCGGGACGCGTTGACACGCCGACGTCCCGGGCGTGCCCGGCGCATGTTCGATACCCGAGCGATACCCTGTGCGGTACCACGGCGCTCGGAATCCGGTGCGGTGGACGCCGGTGCAGTTGCCGCCGTTCAGCCGTTCAGCCGTTCAGCCGTTCAGCCGCTCAGTCGCACCGGATCAACCCGCCGCTGAGCGCTTGCGTTGCGTCAGCTTCAAACGCTTCCACGTCGCGCACCTTCAGCCGCAATCGCAGCATGACGGCGTCGTCGTAGGCGGCCTCGAGCACCTCGGCCGAATGACGCTCCGCGAGCCGGCGCAGCGTCGCTTCGTGCGCAAAGGTGCAGCGGTAACGTGGCTCTGTCGTCGGTTCAACGGCAGTCAGCGTCGCCAGCTTCAGGGCTTCGCTCACCGCTTGTCCATAGGCGCGCGTCAGCCCGCCCGCGCCGAGCTTGATACCGCCGTAGTACCGCACCACCACCGCCAGCACGTTCGCCAGACCTTTGTGCATGAGCACGTTGTACATGGGCTTGGCTGCCGTGCCCCCCGGCTCGCCATCGTCGTCGAAACCCGACGCGCCGTCGCACAACAACACCCAGCAGTAATGCGTGGCATTGGGGTATCGCACGCGCAACGCGTCGAGTTCGCGCATTGCGGCCTCTCGCGAGGCCACGGGCATGACGATACCGATAAACCGGCTCTTCTTGATGTCCAGCTCGGTCTCGACCGGTGCTGCCAATGCATACATACGGCTTTCGTCCCCCGCGCGCCTTACAGGCGCACCTCGCCGCGCGCGAGTTCGATGACGTTACCGCCCACACGAATCTCACGATTCGCCGTGACTTCGAGCGTGAGCCGGCACGCGCGCTCGATGGCATCTCCCTGCTTCACGCGTGCGCGCACCGGCAGCGGATAGCCCTGCCCGATCAACCAGCCGCCGAGGTTGGCGCAAGCCGAACCGGTGCCCGGGTCCTCGCTCACCCCGCCGCCCTGGGTGGTGAAGAAGTAGCGTGCCGTGACCTGCAACTCGCCGTCCTTCTCGCCATCGATGGAAAACACGTAACCCGTCTTGCGCTCGAGGCTCGAGAGCGGCCACCGTTCCAGTCGTGCGCTGTCGGGTTGCGCCCGCGCGACGGCGTCGGCGTCACGCAGCGGGATCAACAGTTGATCGGCCCCGGTGTCGACCCATTGCGGCGATTGTGCGAGATCGTCGCGGCTGAGCCGCACCAGCGCGGCAATGTCGGAGTCCGCCTCGCTCGCCTTCTTGATCTTCGGCTCGCCCGACGACGGCGCCGTCAGCGTCCAGTGATCGCCTTCGGCCTTCACCGGCACGAGGCCCGCGGCGAATTGCAGCGTCACGTCGTCGCCCAGCTCGCGCATGGCGCGCAGCACATGCGCCGTACCGAGCGTCGGATGCCCGGCGAAACGCATCTCGTAGCCCGGCGTGAAGATGCGCACATGCGCGTCGGCCGCCTCCGTCTCCGAGGGGAAAATGAACGTCGTCTCCGACAGGTTGAACTGCCTTGCGAGCAATCGCATTTCGTCGTCGCTCAGGCCGCGCCCGTCTTCGAACACGCACAGCGGATTGCCGCCGAAGGTGGTTTCAGCAAAGACATTGACGATACGAAATGCATAGGTGCGGCTCATGACAAATCTCCAGTTGGGGGTGCGTCGGACGACGATTCGGCCATCGAGCCTCGCGGGCAAACGTGGCAGACAACGGTCTGCCTTGACGGCCATGCTGCATTGGCCGGCCGGCTGGCCTTGCGAAAGAAGGTTCGTAGTCTCGCACATCAGGCGGCGGCACGCGCACCGATGCGGGTGCTTTCAGCCGCTTATACCCCCCACCATAGGAATCGTCCGTCGCTTCACCGGAATACGGGCCGTTGTCACGCGCGCTTATTGTCACATTTCAGATGACAATGATTCTCCATTCAAGCGGATTGTAGTTCTCTGTCAGGACTCTAAAATGACATTCATCGAGGCCGATCAAGCCTCTTAACGAAACGATGAAGACACAGGAGCCCATCATGCTGGACATCAGAAAAGCTGCCGACCGAGGCGTTGCCGATCACGGCTGGCTCAGTTCGCGCCACACGTTCTCGTTCGCGAATTATTACGATCCGAAGCAAGTCGGCTTTTCCGATCTGCTGGTGATCAACGACGACCGCGTGGCCCCGGCACAGGGCTTCGGCAAGCACCCGCACCGCGACATGGAGATCTTTTCGTACGTGCTCGAAGGCGCGCTCGAACACAAGGACACCATGGGCACGGGCTCGGTGATCGAGCCGGGCGACGTGCAGTTGATGAGCGCCGGGCGCGGCGTGGCACACAGCGAGTTCAATCACTCGCCCACCTCGCCGGTGCACTTCCTGCAAATCTGGATCGTGCCGAATCAGACGGGCATCGCGCCGGAGTATCAGCAACAGCACTTCACGCCGGAAGAAAAGCGCGGTCGTCTGCGCCTGATCATTTCGCCGGATGGTGCCGAGAACTCGCTGCACATCCATCAGGACGCGCGGGTTTATGCCGGTCTGTTCGACGGCGATGAGTCGGCCACGCTGACGCTCGCACCGAACCGCTACGCTTACGTGCATGTCGCACGCGGCAGCGTGAGTGTGAATGGGGTCGCGTTGGGTGAAGGGGACGGCGTGCGCGTGCGCGACGAAACCGCACTCACGCTCTCGAACGGCACCGACGCCGAAGTGCTCGTGTTCGACTTGCGTCCGGTGGAAACGCCTGACTTCTAAGGCGAGACAGGCAGACGCCACGTACGGTCAACTTCCCGCCGTACGTGGAGCCTTGGACGCGACTTCCCGCGCGGCCGGTACCCCACGGTGCCGGCCGCGCTTTCCTTTCCCATGATGACTTGCGCAATCGCGCCGACGAGTCAGATGTCGATGTCGGTCATCGTGAGCGAACAAGCATCGCCACGTGCGTCGCGGCTCACCGTCACCCGCGACAACCCGTTCAGACGCGGCGCCAGCGCGCGCCAGATGAACGCGCACAGATTCTCCAGCGTGGCCGGGCCGAGACCGGCGACGTCGTCGAGCAGACGATGGTCGAGCCGCTCGCTCACGCGGGTCAGTTCCGCATCGATGCAAGCAAGATCGAGCACCATGCCGTTCGCGCCTTGAAGACCGCCCGTGACTTCGACCGTCGCGCGATAGCTATGGCCGTGAATGCGTCGGCTCGCGTCGATACCCGGCGGATCAATGTCGCGCCGGATCAGCGTATGCGCGGCTTCGAACACGAAGCTGCGCGAGAGCGTGAACCGCGCACGCGTTTCCGAGGCGGCGGGACTGCGGGGAATGTTGCCACTTTGGATACTGCCGAAAGTGCCGGCATTGCGCTGTGCCATGCGCTGTGTCGTACGCTTCGGCGCGCGCTCGCGCACGCTTCGCGGCCCGCCCGATCCTTCATCCCTCATGCGTTTTCGCTTGCCATTTCCAGCGGCAGGGCATGTTCGGCACCGCGCCAGGCGCGCTTGCCCTGCGACAGTTCCACGACACTCAGACGGCACGCGTTGAACGCTTTCTCGATGGCGTCGCGATCCATGTCGCGTCCGATGAAGACCACTTCGTTGATGCGATCGCCCCACGGCGCTTCCCAATTGGCTTCGATCGCCGCGCGCTGCGGGTCGCCTTCAGGCGGCCACTGATCCGCATCGGTAGCGGCCCACCAATGCCCCACGGGCTCCAGCGTCGCAGTGTTGCCTGCGCGCGAGTAGGCCAGCGCCCACGCCGGACGATTCGCGGCCCACACATATCCCTTGGCGCGAATGAGACCGTCGAACGGCATCGACATAAAGCTGGCGAAGCGCGCCGGATGCAGCGGCGCGCGCTCGCGCAGCACAAAGCTCGTCACGCCGTACGTGTCGGCCTCGGCGTCGTGCTCGCCTGCGAGCGCCTGCGCCCAGCCGGCCATCTGTTCTGCGCGCCCGGCATCGAAAAGGCCCGTGCCCAGCACGTCGGTCAGCGGCACCTGCCCGCGCTCGCCCAGCACGATGCGGGCCGACGGATTCAGACCGACGATGAGCGCCTTGACCGCATCGAGCCGCGCCGCGTCAACGCAATCCACCTTGCTCACGACCACCACGTCTGCGAACTCGATCTGCTCGGTCAGCAGTTCGGCAAGACGCCGCTCGTCTTCCTCACCGGCCACTTCGCCACGTTGCGCGAGCGTGTCCAGACTTTGGAAGTCTTCGAGCACATGCAAGGCGTCGACGACCGTCACCATCGTGTCCAGACGCGCGATGTCGGCGAGCGACTGCCCGGCCTCATCGCGAAACTCGAACGTCGCGGCCACCGGCATCGGCTCGGCAATACCCGTCGACTCGATCAGCAGGTAATCGAAGCGTCCATCCTGTGCCAGTTCACGCACGGCGATGAGCAAATCCTCGCGCAGCGTGCAGCAGATGCAACCGTTGCTCATCTCGACGAGACGCTCCTCCGTGCGCGAGAGCGCCGCCCCCGCGTTGGCCGCGCCGCGTTCCACGAACGAGGCGTCGATGTTCACCTCGCTCATGTCGTTGACGAGCACGGCCACGCGCAGGCCGTCGCGATTGCGCAGCACGTGGTTGAGCAGTGTGGTTTTGCCTGCGCCGAGGAAGCCCGAGAGCACGGTGACGGGCAGGCGGCGATCGGCGTCGCCGGATGGCGCGAGAGGAAGAGTCATGTCAGCAAAGTCCTGTGATCTTGTGGGGCGGGCAAGGCGCGCTCAGCGCACGCGATCCCCCCGAAGGATGCGCGCCGACGACACCCGCCCGGGATGTCATGCCGTACCCGCCGCCTGGGATGGCAGGCACGGCAATTCGTGACGCCGCTGGCGCGCGCCGTCGGGGGGACCGGCACGGCGTCACGCGGCACGGGCGCGTCGGCGCGCATTCGTGGCGATGCCAGCCGTTCACCGGACACCGCGTGGCGCGAGACCCGCGACAACGACGGGGTGACGCCAGCGACACCACCCATCGCTGCGCCATCCGCAGCCGAATTAATGCAACAGAGTTGCAATACGAGGCGATGATACGGCGGACATCCGAATTTTGCAACTCAGTTGCAAATAACCGACAAATCGCCCCGTCACCGCTGCGACCCATTGCCGCGCGACGCTCCCCGCTGGAACCGCCGGGCGGCTGCGCCGGTCTGCAAGGTCTGCGATACTGCGCGAGCGGCGCAGGTCGCGTATCTGTGCGGGCCAGACCGCCGTCCGGGCATCGCGTGTGCCACGCCGTGGGCCGGTCGTCGGCCGTCGTCGGCTTGTAGTCGGCGCGTCCGAAAACGCCGCTTTCCTGACCTTTCCGCTTTTTTGCCTCTTAGCCGAACTCGATATGCGTACTTCCAAGATCGCTTCCAACGCCCCACGTGCCACCGCTTTGCTGCGTCGCGCGACGCAGGGACTCACGCTTGCGGCTGTCCTTGGCCTCGCCGGGCTCTCCCAGGGCGCGTGGGCCCATGCGCACGCCGTATCGAGCGAGCCCGCCGCGCAGGCCAGCGTCGAAGCGCCGAAGTCGGTGCGCGTGACGTTCGACTCGACGCTCGAAGGCGCCCTCTCGAAGCTGAGCGTCGTCGACGCGCAGGGCAAGCCGGTCACGCAGGCGAAGCCCGAACTCGACGCCGCACGCAAGACGCTCACGCTGTCGCTTCCCGCGCTGCCCGCCGGTGACTACCAGGCGAACTGGGTCGCCGTGGCGAGCGACGGCCATCGCACGCAAGGCAACTTCAAGTTCACCGTGAAGTGATGCCGGGCGATCTGGCCGCTGGCACGTGGCAGCCTGCCACGGCGGGGCTGCTGAATCTCGCGCTGGCGCTCGCCCTCGGCGTATTGTTGTTGCGCAACCCGCATGCCGTGCGGCGCGGTCTGACGGTGCGCGTGCTGCCCGCCTTCGCGGCCGGGCTCGCCGTGCTTGCGTGGGTGGCGTACGTGCTCGCGAGCACCGAGGCGATGACCGGCGGCGACTGGGATAGCACGTCGGCCATGCTCGGTGACGTGTGGCTGGTGCTCACGCAATCCCACTTCGGCCGGATGCAATGGGTCGCCGGGCTCGGCGCGGCGCTGCTGTGTGCGGGCGCCTGGGCCTGGTACGACGCGCGCCGTCGCCTGCTCGCGGTGCTGCCCGTCGCCGACGATCCCCGCGACCGGCACCATCGTCGCGAGCATCGTCAGGAACGCTACGCGCGAGTGGTGTACGCCATCGGCGCCGTGGTGCTGGCGCTGGCCCGCGCGGGGACGGGGCATGCGGCCGATGCGTCCATACCGTGGCTTGCGATCGGTGTTCATGCGTTGCACGTCGGCGCCGCCGCGTCGTGGACCGGTGCGTTGCTGGTCGCCGGATGCCTGATCCCGAGTTGGCGTCACTGGCCGGTCGGCGCGCGTGCCGCCTACGGGGAACGGTTGTCGTCGGTCGCTACGCTGGCCATGTTCGTCGCGCTGGTGACGGGCGCGTTCAACGCCTGGCGCACCCTCGGCGAGACGCCGTCGCTGTGGTTCACCACTCAGAATGCGC
>NZ_JAELTP010000760.1 GCF_016428915.1 Pandoraea sp. ASV26 | reverse complement strand
GCCCAATGGCAATTCTGCCTCGAAAGCCTCGTCCTCGAAGCCCGCCCCCAGCGAGGCGCAAACGGCTACACAAGAGGGTGTCGCTGTAGCTGCTGAAAAGAAGGAGGGCGAGACAAACACCACCGATGCGAAGAAGCCGTTGTTTCAATTCACTGGCGATGAGAATTTTGATGATTCTGATGACGAGGAAGGAGAGGTAACGCAAATCCTGCCTTCAAAAGCAAAACTCTCGATGTATTAACTAGATATCAGGGCGGTGAGGAAGCCGAAGAAGAGGAAGACGACCTCGCGACCGCTTTCGAGATTCTAGACCTCGCGCGTGTGTGCTACAACAAACTGCTTGAGGCGCTCGCGCAGCAGGACCTGTCTCTTATACACATCTCCGAGCCCACGAGACGAT
>NZ_JAELTP010000759.1 GCF_016428915.1 Pandoraea sp. ASV26 | reverse complement strand
AGTGAGATGCGACAGTTGCAGTCGTTATCGCATTGTCCGTCGAGCTTCCGATAAGGGGCTAAATAACTTCCATATGATGTATTATTGTACTTGGTCCTCAGCTTCACCATCTTACAAATCCCAAATCCTTAGCATAGTCTCCTATATTCAAGCACTCCAACGTTATAACCTGGACATATCAATTACAGCGACCGTCCGTATAGATTATTCGGTCAATAACTGACGGGACGCCTTGTATAATACATGGGGTATGTGCTCCAATCCACAGTTGCCCAGCCCTTGTAACACATTTAAGAATCGTAGCCGTAGCTCGCTCGCGCGATACGTTGGCCATTTTTAGTTCTTCCTCCAGGCCGGATTGGCCATCATTACTATCGGGCGTCGCTGAGCACGCATGTAC
>NZ_JAELTP010000758.1 GCF_016428915.1 Pandoraea sp. ASV26 | reverse complement strand
ACAGTGCGCACAGTGTGACGAGCAACAATGGCCGAATCACGCCAAGGTATGGAGCGAGCCGCTTTTGGCGCAAGGCAAAGGCAAGGCAACAGACAACCAGCGGTGCCGAGGCGACTACTTGCCGCCGTAAGAAGCCAGCTTTACATGGAGCAGGTGAAGACTATTCTAACTCGAAGCGGCTTTATTATAGCAATCAGAACTGTCTTTTTCTCTGCTTCATTTGGGTTTTTGTTCTGTTTGGCTGGCAATGGCGCAAAGGGCTGAGCGGATGCAGGACTGGCCCGGCCCCCTCACCACGTTCCCTTTCGGAGCATACGTACCTAGTATCGACAAAGCGGCAGAAGCGAGCTCTGAGCTTCTTATGGAAGCCGCTATCTGCGCGCAAACATGATGCTTTGCGC
>NZ_JAELTP010000757.1 GCF_016428915.1 Pandoraea sp. ASV26 | reverse complement strand
CCCCCCCCCCCCCCCCCCCCCCCCCCCCCCCCCCCCCCCCCCCCCCCCCCCCCCCCCCCCCCCCCCCCCCCCCCGCCTTTTTCAAGCAGAAGTCGGCATACGAGATACACAATATCGTCTCGTGGGCTCGGAGATGTGTATAAGAGACAGTCCCTCTCCCACCGCGTATGCTTTCTACAACCATATATGCCTGTCTAGCTTTGCAAAGCCATCAAGACAGGCCGCTTTACACGAGTCCTCCAATCCAGCACCTGTCTCTTATACACATCTGACGCTGCCGACGAACCGTGTGGTGGGGAGGGAGCGGGGGGGGGGGGGGGGGGGGAAGGGGGGGGGGGGGGGGGGGGGGGGGGGGGGGGGGGGGGGGGGGGGGGGGGGGGGGGGGGGGGGGGGGGGGGGGG
>NZ_JAELTP010000756.1 GCF_016428915.1 Pandoraea sp. ASV26 | reverse complement strand
CTAGTGAGCCACCCCACTCGGGCACAACTTTTTTCTGAGCTTCGAGCCACTCCTCGTCCGGTTGTTCGGCGCGGTCTAAGCAATAAACTTTGTCCACAAGGTCAGTAAAGGAAGATGCGACCGGAACCGTGAGTGAAGTGAAACTTACCCTTGCCGCCGGCTTTTACTAGCGCTTCGGCAAGATGAAGCCCCAGGCCGCGAGCACCACCCGTTACCACAAATACCTTGCCGGCTAGCCCAAAATCTGCAAACCGTTTTATTGCCGAATTGCTCTCGAGGTGTCTCATGCTCCTGGTCTGCTGCCATGATCTCTCGCGTGTTGCTATTTGTGGCACTTTGGCGGCTTGTAGCGTGCAAAGCCATGGCATGCAGCCACGCAGAGAAGGAGGGCTCAGGAGGGC
>NZ_JAELTP010000755.1 GCF_016428915.1 Pandoraea sp. ASV26 | reverse complement strand
CAATAAACTACGCCAGAGGAACGTTCCATGGAGCCAGCCAAGTGATTCCCCAGTTCCAATCCAGTAGTTGTTGTTAAAACCTTTCGCCTTCTGCCGGGGTATCTGCCCAAATGCCAGACGAGTGCCTGTGTCGAGGGAAAAGCGAACATAAAAGAAGAAGGTAAGAGTCGAGAGAAATAAAAGCAAAATTCGTTGCGAAATCCGTGTCATCATCAAAAGTAGTCGTGATCGAGAGGATTGCTAGACCACATTTGCGTGCGACACAAATTCCTTTTTCGGTAGCAGCCAGACTGCGACAGGTGTCAATCCGGCGATTCGAAAAGAAGAAAAACGAGTAGAAAAAAAACCCAGTTGCAATCCCGTAACCCGTAACGCCGTACATGCAGAATGGTATTATACAG
>NZ_JAELTP010000754.1 GCF_016428915.1 Pandoraea sp. ASV26 | reverse complement strand
TGGGCTCGGAGATGTGTATAAGAGACAGGCCATAAAGCGATTTATGGCAGTTCGGCTTAGTCATAAGACCTGCGGTGAAATAAGTAATTCCACCCTAACGGTGTACCTACCGGTTCGCGACCTGAATATGGACCATCCCCAAAACTGCGCGGCAGCTAGCATCACGATTGTCCTACTCCACACCGACGTTACTTAACAAGATGAAACTCTCCTCATAAACTGCTCCAAAAACCTTTGGCTCTTCATAGCGCCACTACCTCCCAACTTTGCTAATTTGAGCCACTCAGGTTGTCCCCCCGCCGCAACAATGCTCTTCAATCCCCGGGCAACGTGGGCAGCACGTGCCATCGTGACACAGCCGCGCATTTTCACGCGGACCTTGCGAACTGCGGTAGAAAAGC
>NZ_JAELTP010000753.1 GCF_016428915.1 Pandoraea sp. ASV26 | reverse complement strand
ACACAGTCCTCGCCGTGACAGAGTGCAAGGAAAAGTCGAAAGCAGCCGTGAGTGACGAACCAGACGAGGAGGGTGTGGCCTGAATGACAGGTGGTGGGCGGGGCGTCGTGGATGAATTTGCGACGCATCAAGAACACCAACAACTGTTTGCATGAGCCTGAGACCAAGATTAAGCTTCCAGCTGGACTTTATATACCTCCGTAAAGGAGAGTCTAAATTGAATTGCTCGTTATTTACTCTCATTCTTCTTTGTTTCGACACTTTGTTCGCACTACCAATGAAGCAATCGAAGTTAAAGATTTGTCTTTGTGCTCTTGGCACCTTCGTTCTAACCAGGCTGTACGTGAGTCTTGTAGCTTCGAAACGGAGAATTTGCCTAATTGCCATGTACAGGCTAATCG
>NZ_JAELTP010000752.1 GCF_016428915.1 Pandoraea sp. ASV26 | reverse complement strand
CTGTATACTCGATTGGCTTGAAATGCAGGCGAACGAGCTCTGTCCCAGCGTTGAACGATGGATGCAAAGTAGACAAGATCAGAATTTGCATACGGTATCGGATGAGACTGATGCGGGCGATGCAACTTGGCAGTTGTGGTTAGCTCAGCACGCGAGAAAGGGCTACTTCATAGGCTTCGCTGACTAGGTCAATATCCCCGACGTTTTCGATGGCGTAGTCGTCTACCGGTGTCTTCTGTGCGGTCTGTGCCAGACACTTTGTAAATGAGAATTCTGGCGTTAGCGAAATTATTTACACGGTTCAGTGGGGGAAGCCACTTTTGCGCAGAACAATAGACGATTTGATTTGCATGGAGTTTTACCAATGAAGGCGCTTAATTCGTTGTGGGAATCGCTGTAGAC
>NZ_JAELTP010000077.1 GCF_016428915.1 Pandoraea sp. ASV26 | reverse complement strand
GGTGCTGTCAATTGTTAGCGTAGGAGCCCCGCTCTGGTTCGCGTGGATCGCGACAAAGCAAATTCAGCAACGCTTCAAACTCGCAGAAGACTATGCGTTCAAAGCGTCTGTCGCAAAGGCGTACGAGGGGTACAGAAAGGAAGCAGCGCGACTGGACCCAGAGTTTGCCTCCCGCCTGTTTGCCTCGGCACTAACTCGGCTGGAGGAAGCCCCTCTCCGAATGATCGAAGGGGAACCCTCTCACGGCGGCCCTTGGCACGAGCTTGTGTCGTCTGATGGATTCAAGCGAGCGCTAAGAAAATCATCGGATTTCGCAGAACGCGTCCTGGATATGGCACAAACGGCGCTCACGTCCGCTCGCTCCAAGAAAAGCGCGAGCAATGAAGCAACGGCTGCGAGCCCGAGGGTGGAGGAAGTCAAGGAGTGAGACTTCGGTGATGCAAGTCTGCGGAGCTAGTGCACTTAGTTTGTGAACTGCCTCCAGCGGGGAGGGGGGTCCCTAGAATAGTAAACATCCGCCCTATAGTAAAACGCGAAAGGGCTCCCTTGCGGGGAGCCCTTTAAACATCAGTGGCGGAGAGAGGGGGATTCGAACCCCCGATAGGCTATTAACCGTGTTCCGAACTCCATAAATCTCCATAAAAATCAATGTACTAGGTACTATTTAACGTGCAATACCTGGGGTGTCGTTGCTCACACAGATGATTGATTTGTTTCGTTTACTTTATCAACCATGGCACGCCAATTTCGGGCCAAATCTTCCGCCAACGCATCAACTTTCGCGAGACACAGCGGAAGGCACGCCCGGACCGTGTCCAGATGTTCTTGCCCCCTCCTTATCACGGTGATCTCGAACACCCGCGGCCGAGGCGGCAGGTGACTTGAGCCAGGAACACGACAACGGAATTTAGGATCACTTTACGAAATAATCTACCTCAAACGTAATTTCAATTCCATCACGCTTCGCGTAAACAACAACCCCATTCTCTAGCAACCGCATTGGTTCTCCGTGGCGTATTCCTGGATAATCTTTTGCGACGCTGAAATCAAGAATGTATGCGGCAAATCGGATCGTGGCGCGATCAAATACCAATGCCCCATAACCCGCCAGTAGTCCGCAAACAACGAGCGCAGCAACTAAGGCTCCCATCATATGGGCTACGGTCGTCGTTTGATAAGAATGAAGTGCCACGCACCAGACGCGCAAACGATCGCTTAACGTTGCGAGGGGGAGGACAAATATCGAAGATAGTCGAAAGAAGGAAATAGCAAACACAATGAGCATCGCCGCGAGCACGAGTACCAAAGATGCGATCACAATTAGCAAGATTATCAACGCCGACCAAGCCACTGGAATAAGTAGCACTGTTAATAAAGCAACGGTGACATCAAACGACTGGGGAGGAAGGTGCAATGCGTCAGCGACAATATTTCGGGCCTCCGCCAGGCACAATGGGATCATCACTGCTTGTAGGGAAAGCAATACTGCGACACCGGTCCTTGAGCGTCCAATGGCAATGCTCCTGGGCACCGCCCATATCGCGAACCCGACGAGCAGGAAGACCAACGTGGGCCCTCCTATCCATACGGGGAAATTTGCGCCGGTCGCAAGTAAGACAGGCAGCAAAATTACCAAAGAGCAATTTGCCAAAAAGAAGCACTTCGCTGACGCTGTCGAAGTTAGCCAACGATTCTTGATATTTTTTATGAGCATTGAATTGAATTAAGCAAAAGAAAAAAATCGGCTCCGACACGACAAATACTAGATCAAGATGCATTCAAATTCACATCTACATCCCGCACAATTCGACGACATAGTTCTCTCAACTCATTTTGTATGAGTCCGCCCTTCTTAACAATGTTAGCAGTTAGCGGATCTTCGTCAGTCAAAACGTTACTCCGCGACTTATCTTGCAATGTGTAGCAGTCGGATGCCAATGCGATCATCTGTGAATTTAATTCCAGTGGCAAATGAATGGCCGCTTGCTGAAGCGAAATTTTATATTCGGAAAGCGTGTTGTATGCCTTGGTATGCTCCAAATTCCTCCCCGCCCCTCCGATAGATGCGACTGCGGGAAGCAGAGTTGAGACCTCATTGGTCAAGTTGTGCAGCTTCTGAAATGACTCTAGCCGCTGGGTGGCCAGATGAAGCGCAAGCGCCTTGCGAACTTCGAGCCGCAATCTGGATTCGTCAATTTCTTGTAGAAACTTTATTTTTTCTGCCTCCAACTCAAGCTGAAATCGATGCTTTAGTGCCTCCAAATCTTGCTGATATCTGTGCTTCACGGCCTCGGCGTCGGTGTTCACCATCTTCGAGAATTTTGCCTTGATCGCTTCGCGACAGAAGAATCCGCCGATAGATACCACGATCGTTATCAATCCCCATGTCCGCAAGACCCAATCCAAGATCGTCTCTCCCACACACACCCCCGAAGATTAAAACTACTGAGAATAGCGTCCATGCGGTTGCGGCGTGGACGCACTTAGATTCATATTACCCACGGGAAAAATACGTCTCCGTAGATCAACCGGACATTTCTCATCACCAATAGTGCTTCCTCATCGGTTTCATGGCATTCTTACGCCAGCATTCTTCCCATTTTTTCGAATGGAAATTTCAATTTAGTCCCCGAACATAGAGAATACCGACCATCCTTGGAAGTCACTACATATGCGACTTTTTTTGATAAGATCATTGATCTTCTGACTAACGAAAATGGGTCCTGAGTCACACCTCCTTGACGAAAAGGTCGGGATAATAATGTCCACATCAATCATCGCCATTACAACAGCGATCATCTCGGACGCGCTTTCCGCCGCTCAGTTGCCCGGTGGCGCAGTTGTCTCACTGGCAATAGGCGAGGCGATCGAGCGTGTGAACATGCGAAGAAAGCAGGAGGCGCTGAGTGTTCTCGAGGAGGAGCTTCGTTTGGGGAATCGAATCCTCGACATTTCAGACCTTGAAGGTGTAGCGGCTATCGCGCATCGTTTCGTTCGAGCCGCCCAAGAAGGAACAGCAAGGCTTAATCTTCGGATGCTCGCAGCGATATTCGCCGGACAGACAGTTCGAAGAAAGATCGTTGCAGATGAATTTCTGCATTACGCGGACAAGATTGCGTCGCTGTCCTATGAGGAACTCGTCATTCTGGCGAAGTTGATTGCTTTCGGTATCTATTCGGATAACGTCCGCGAAATGGCGAAGCAGGGAATCTACAAGCAGTTGATCGAACAGTTGGTTCCGGCAACGTTTGAAATAGAGGACGACTTTGCTTCCATCGCCGCCGCGCTTCAGCGTACTGGATTTGTCGTTGCTAGAACCTTTGGGGGTGGGTTCGGCGATTCGACCAGCACCATATACGCGGGCACATCGCTCTTGAAGAAGCTGAATGATATAGCTTCGGTGGAGGGAGTACTGGCACGAGAGACTCATCGAACCCGCTCCTAACGAGGCGGGCAGTCGCAAATGAACGCTCAAGAGTTGCCAATCGCGGCCCCTCCCGGGGGGGTTGCGGCTCGAAGGCATATGGGCAATCTCGCGATCACCCTGTCGGTCTCTGCGGAGGCACTCGACGTGTGCTTATCTAGAACCGGGGTAGGCAACAATGCTGCATCAGTCCGCGCACTGAATCAAATCTGCGGACTACCGAGCCTGAATCGCGCGACGCGGACACGCTCGCAGCGATCCTCGATGAACTCTTGACCCGAGGTCATGATATAAAGCCCGCGCGTGCGGTCGTGAGAAAATCTGGCCGAATCTTTTTTGCATATTTCAAGCAGAAGCACAGGGCTGCGAACAAGTTCAAGCTGTCTCAGCTTCACGCCGTGATCCTCCTAAATAAGCGACAATTTCGGGAAAAGGGACGTTTTCAAAAATCATGTCGACAAAACAAGGAACAGCCCGCACGCGGCAGCAAAATCGGCTTGTCGCCAAAGGTGGTGTCATCCAGCCATCATCGCAGGTGCTCCTCTTCAACCCGGATCAGTGGGAGGAGTTCATCTTGGCCGCTACTCGGCAACGTATCCTGCCGACCGGGGCTCAGTATGCCTTCGTGAAGCGCCTCGGTGGTGCCGGTGATGGTGGTCGAGACATCGAGGCACGCTTCGGTCAGGCCCTCAAGAGAGACGAGTGGGACCTTTATCAAGCAAAGCACTACAAGAGCGGCCTGACAAAAAGCGACGCGTACCCTGAGATGGCGAAGTTCTTCAAACAGCTGGCGTTGAAGACATACCCCCGCCCGAAGACTTACTACCTGTGCTGTCCCCAGGCCGTCGGCAATGAACTTCACAACGCCATGGCCGCTGGAGCTATAGCATTCAAGGCTGGGTTTCTTGCCGCTTGGCAGAATGAAACGCATGGAATGACGGGACGAGCCTCGGAGCTCACATCGGAGGTCATGTCCGCTATCGACGACTTCGACTTTCAGCAATTTGTCGAGTGCCAAGTGAATGAGCTCCTAACATGGCACGAGCTTGATCGCGCGGTCCACAACGCGACTTTTGGCATCGTAGCCGAGCGTGGAGACGATGACCCGGTCCCAGCCACGCCCGCGTCCCACGAGGACGTCTACGTCGAAGAGCTCATGAGGGTCTACACCGAGCACGGGGGGGCGCCGGTAACGCTGGGTGATATCGGCACCGGCGACTACGCAGATCACTTCATGGCGCAGCGCCAAGTCTTCTATTGTGCGGAGGGACTCCAGAGATTCAGTCGAGACATTTATCCGACTGAGCCTGAGTTCGAGCGATTGCTCAACATGGTGCTCGCCGGAATACGCCCGACCGTGGCCCAGTTGAAGCTCAAGTCGGGCATGGACAGACTCGATGCCGCCGTCGATAAGGCTTCCTCCCTCCAAGTTCAAGAGAGCCGCCTGTCGCCTCAGTTGCGTGGCGGCGATCTTCCAGGAACCTGCCATCACCTTGTTAATAACGGCGAGCTCATGTGGGTGAAAAAATGAAAAAGAATTCTAGAGCCGTCGAAACTTTCAACTCGCCATTCGAGCTCGGCGTCCGGATGGTCTACCTGCTCAACTCGCTTCAGCCCTCGGGAGCCGACCTTCAGAAGCTGGTGCTACTTGACTATGCCGTCATCTACTCGGATGACCTTGGCGGCCCCTCGAGTCTGCATACACCCGTTCCGTACCGGGGCAGTGAGTACTTGAGTCGCCGTGACATCATCGCGCAGGGGCTGCATCTCATGAGTACTCGCGGCCTAGTCGATGTAGCGATGGACGAGACTGGCATCACCTACTTCGCCGGTGACGCAGCAAGGGCGATGGTTGGTGCGCTTATGTCACCCTATCTGCGCGAGTTGAAGATGCGCTGCGAATGGGCCGCGACGGTGTTCACGGCATTCAACTCGCGGCAGATGACGGAGTGGTTCGCCCAACAGGGTCATCTGTGGGGTGCGGAGTTTGAAGGCGCAGGAGCGAGGGGGCATCAATGGCAATAACACTAAAAAAGCTTTCCGTGAGGGGGCCCGTCGTTACTCCGGCCGAGGTTTCGTTCAATTCTGTTCAAACGCTTATCCTAGGCCCCAGCGATACCGGGAAATCACACATCTACGACTGCCTGTGGTTTTTGTTGGGCGGCACAACAGCACTCGAACAGTTCCCTGAATCGAGCGGGTATGACTCGCTCGAACTGCTATTCACTCAAGGCGAGCATGAGTACGTGGTCCGCAAGGCAATGGCTGGCGGAGCCGCCACGGTCTTCGTCCGGATGGTCGAACTTGGGGTCAGCGAAAACGGCCCGAATCGGTGGGAGCCAATCGAGCAGGAACTGAGCCAGCTCCTAGTTAAGCTGTCCGGGGCGGAGGGTAAATTAGTCCTCCACAACCGCAGCAAAAAAGGGGCAATTACGGGCGATGATCTGCGTCATTGGGCGCTGCTGTCTCAAACCAGCATGATCGCCAAGGAGTTCGCCAGCGGCCCGAAGCAATACGCACCGAAGCGGATCGCTTCCTTCTCGCTTTTTCTATCCGGCCTCGACGACTCCGCCATTGAGACCTATCTGAGCACGTCGGAGAAGGACCAAATCGCGGGCCAGCTCAAAGCGGCCGAGCTCGATTTGAGGCGCACAGCTGCAGGCATCCCCGCCGCCGCTGATCGCACCGCAACAGCCAAGGCGCTCGCTCGAGTCGACGAAGGCTTGGATAGGCTTTCCACGCAGCATGAGGCGAGGTCCTCGGCGCTGCGGGAGCTCCGGCAGCGGATTTCGTCGGAGGGCGACAAGCTAGGCGAGGCGTCAACTCGCTTGGCCAGTACCACATCTATCCGAGAACGCTTCTTGCTGCTGGAACAGAAATACTCTAGCGACATCGCGCGTCTGGGTGCCACAGACGAGGGCATCGCGTTTTTCGAAGTGCTGCCGGAGACACCCTGCCCGCTTTGCGGCACACCGGTCGACCATCACATCGCCTCCGCTGACCTAAGCTCCAGGACACCCAAGAAGTACCGCGCGGCCATCGCGGCCGAAGCCGATAAGATTCGTGAGCTCCGCGCAGGACTTCTGCAGTCCGTACAGCATGAGGAGACGCGCATCGAGAAGGCGACCGCTGACGTTCAGTGGCTATCCGCATCGCTGAAGGCGCTCGAACGAGAGGAGGCCGAAGTCCTCGAAACAGCGGGACATGAATTCGACGTTGATCCACGTCAACTGGCGGAGCAGCATACGGAGCTGTCGTCGCTTCTAAATGCCTTCGACGAAGTCGAGCGTCTGACCCAGGAAATTAAGCGACTAACGGAAGCGAAGAAGCAGAAGAAGACACCTCTGAATCGAAACGTTGGCGCCAACGGCGATGAGGTCGGAAAGTACGCTCACGAGATGCTTGCCTCGTGGGGTTTTACCTCGATTCAATCCGTCCACGTTGATGCTGAGGCTGGTGACTTGGTGCTCGATGGCCGCCGCCGACTCAGCTATGGTGCAGGTAAGCGAGGTATCTTCAGGTCTGCTCTTACCATCGCGCTCATGAAACACGCTCTTGAGATGGGGTTCCCGCATCTGGGAACCGTCGTTCTCGATTCGCCGCTGAAGGCGTATGCTCAAAAGGAGTCGACCGATACTGATCGCGACGTTCCACCTACAACCGTGAACGAGAGCTTCTACTTTTGGCTCTCAGCATGGTCGGGGCCCGGTCAAATCATAGTCCTCGAAAACGAGCCGGCCGCTCCGGCAGTTGCCGCGGCTCTGCACGTCACCAAGTTCACTGATGATTACTCAGAGGGTCGCCAAGGGTTCTATCCACCAAGGCCGGGCATTGGGAATGCGCCCAAAGATGGTGAGAGAAAGTAAGCTCAAGACGCCTAAGAGTGGCTTGAGCCTGGGTGACGCCGCATTTGTTCGAGCCAATCTTCGGTGATGCAGCGAAAGCCGCCTATTTCGGATGGCTAGTCGATTGGCCGCAGCCGGAAGCAGTCGCTCTCGAGTCAATTATTGCGAAGTACAGGCGCCGTGCCTTCAAACGACCTCGTCAGGGGCAGGTCAAGTGAGCCGTGCGGCGCAAGGCCTTTTGCGCACCGATATACTCGCTGCAGCCAACTCAAGACGTACTTCAACCACCTCGAGATGAGACTTTTCGCGGCATGTCAGAAATTGATATATAATTTCTGACAAAATGAGGCATTCCAATGACTACGCTACCCGAATCGATCCGCATTCACGCACGCTCGCTCACCGAGGGTGGTGTTCTGTCGCCCAAGGAATTCCTACATTTGGGGAGTCGGGCGGCCATCGATCAGGCGTTCTCGCGCCTGGCAAAATCTGGCGAACTTCTGCGAGTGGCCCGTGGGATGTACGTTGCTCCGGTGACCAGTCGATTTGGCACACGCTCGCCGTCGCCCGAGAGAGTCGTGCGAGCGTTCGCGGAGAAATCAGGCGAAATCGTTGTATCTCATGGCGCAAATTCGGCAAATGCCCTTGGATTGACGCAGCAGGTCCCGACTCGCGAGATATTTCTATCATCTGGACGAAGCCGAAAGCTAAACCTTGGTCGTTCGGTGGTGACAATCAGGCATGCGCCCCAATGGATGCTCGCATTGGGTAGCGGACCAGCCGGCGAGGCGGTGCGCGCGCTAGCATGGATGGGGCAAGCTCATGTCACCAAATCATTGGGGGCCCTCCATCGGCGCTTGTCCGAAGCCGACTGGAACACTTTGACGTCCGCACGTGCCGTTCTTCCGTCTTGGATGGCGAAGGCTATCGGGCAGGAGTCGTTGCGTGGCTGAGTACTTCTTTGACCTCAACAGGAATGAACAGTACGAAGCCCTGCAATTCTCCCGCGCGCAATCCGGACGCCCCGCCCACCTACTGGAAAAAGACGTGTGGGTGGTCTGGGCACTGCGCGCGCTATTTGACTCTCCAATAGCGGCCCATTTGACGTTCAAGGGTGGGACCTCTCTCTCCAAAGCATACAAACTCATAGATCGATTCTCCGAAGATATCGATCTGACCTACGACATCCGTCGCTTGATTCCGGACTTAATCCCAGAGGGTGAATTCCTGCCCGCAAGTCGCAGCCAATCCAGCAAATGGACGACCGCCGTACGACGCGAACTTCCGGTGTGGATCAACAATCACGTTCTTCCTGTCATCAATAACGCCCTTGCCGAGGAGGGACTGGACGCGACTGCCGAATTGACCGGGAAGGACTCGGACACTGTTCTGCTGCGTTATTCAGCCCTCTCCAGCGG
The DNA here is from genome assembly GCF_016428915.1 of Pandoraea sp. ASV26. Lineage (GTDB taxonomy): Bacteria > Pseudomonadota > Gammaproteobacteria > Burkholderiales > Burkholderiaceae > Pandoraea. The sequence continues at coordinate 18,683 of NZ_JAELTP010000077.1, read as the reverse complement.
AACAGGTTACGTATCGCCGGTCGTGAAATTGGAGTTTGGTGGACGCGCGACCGGGGAGCCCCATATGGAAATGCCCGTGCGTTGCGATATGGACGGGCTTCTTGAGGGCGTTGCGTTCCCCGAAGCGAAGCCTGTTGTGATGAGCCTATCCCGCACGTTCTGGGAGAAGGCGACCGCTGCGCATGTTTATTGCGCTCAAGGGCGAATTCGCGGCGAGCGCTACGCGCGCCACTGGCATGACTTGATGTCGATTGCCGATAGCACCCAATTCGATGCCCTCCTCGCTGACGTTGATGTCGCATCAGTGGTGGCCGAGCACAAGTCCTGTTTCTTCATTGAAAGGGACAGAGACGGGAACACCATCGACTACGGGCATGCCGTGTCGGGAGGCTTGTGCATCGTACCGACAGACGCGGCGAGGGATGCGCTTGCAAAGGACTATGCTGCGATGATCGAAGATAACGTTCTAGTAGGAGGTGACGTTACATTCGATGAGTTGATGGCCAAATGCGTAGGCATTCAAGACACGTTGAATCGCATCATGGCGAGCAACAAAGCATCTTGAAATCGAACAGCACAATGCTTAACGTCGACAGACTGCGGTCAAGCGAGATGTCGCAATCAACATTGGCATCTCTATGACGTCTTCGGGGAAATATCCTTACGTTCCCCTAAGACCAATCCGAATTCGCCTCTATCTTGCATAATTCCCCGCTTCCGTTCTTGTTGCATGCAAGCGGTCTCTGTAAGCTTGTTCTCGTCACGCCCCAAACGTGACCGGGCTTAGCGGCCCGATTGATCTGTCCGGGCACACAGCCGCAATGCATCGCGGCTTCGTGTGCGGTCTCATGCATGCCTACGAAATCAACGGGCAGGCCTGGGCTGGGACACCTTCGGGTGTGCCGCCCAATCCGACTGATCAGCGGTCCGCTAACCCAGTCCAGTGCCTGCCCACCCCCTCTCGTCCCACGAGGGGCAGGATTGAAACGGTTAGCATGAGGACACACAGCATGACCTCTCTCGTATCTACTCCCATCGCTGTTCGCGATTCTCTCGACAAACTGCACTGTCTTTCCGAACGCCTCGTCGCACTTTGCATGGTGGCGGCCAATCAAGAAAGTGCGGAAGCCATTCCCTCCGAATTCGCAAACGCATACTTCGAGCAACTGGGAGACCTCGCGGACGAAGTTCTCGACGTGACCCAACGGTTGGACGACGATCTGAGTTTTGCAGGAAACCCCACACTCCTGCTGTCCTGACGTTGTCGCGGGCGCTCAGCAATTTGGTGCCTCTCATTGCGAGAGGCACTTTTGCTTTCTTCGTCTGTGACGAAACCCGTGGCGAGTTGCCTGCCACCGTGACGACGAGCGCCCGAATGGTGACCGCGAAGGCTTACGAAATTTCTTACCGGCGCTTTGCCGGGAGCCGATGAACGATCTTGCTGTTTTCCTTAGCGGCTCAACCGCATAGAACGCAGTGATATCGCATTACTGCCTCCACATTGCGTTCGCCGTACACCTTCCAACGTAAAGCGACGACATCAAGTAGAACAACTGCCGGTCGCCCCCAGTACCTGATTGGCGCTCTCCACCTCAACGAGGCAACGGGGGCATTTCCATGAAACGTTCTCGCGGTCTAACGCCGCTGCAACCAACGGTTTAGCACCTTAGCTGCGACTACCCAGCCTTCCGGATTTTGTTTAAGTCCCGAGCCACTTGCTCCAGGGCGGGTGAGATATGCCCGCTGGCTTCGTCCGTGCGCCCCGTTACCAACCAGAAAGCGAACTGCGGCCAGACTTCGCCAATAGCTTCAATCATCTCGGACGTCGGGCGCTGCAAACCTCGCGAGACGTTCTGCCACCGCTTCGACGGGATACCCGTGAAGTCCTCCATCTCGCGCCAACATCGGTCGGCGTCGGCGACATGTTCAATGAGTTCGCAGATACGCTCGCGCATCTCGGAATTTCCCCAAATACGTTCCAGACATGGACACCTATACTTTAGGCATGTCTAATTCCTAGGCATCGGTAGCTCGGATTCCCCTGCTGCCGCTCACATGCAACCGGTGACCTTATGACCAGCAAACAAAAGCTCATCATCATCGACGTCACGCGACTCGAAGGCATCTCAAGCAAGACGGGTCGCCCCTACGACATGCGCACCGCACAGTGCGTGCTCTACCAATCGACAAGCGAAGGCGATCAAGCCGTCGTCGGTCGAGTCATGCTGCCGGACGGTCTCAAAGAAACGACCAAAGGCGAATACCTTGCGGAATTCGCCTTCTCACAGTCAATGGATGGTCACCTAGTCCCGCGCATTGTAGCCCTGCATCCCTGCACGAGCGGCGCGCGCCCCGCAACTTCCGGCAAATCCACAACCTGATTTTCCCGCCTTGCGTCGCGTCTTCATGTAGACGCCGATAACTCATCTTCTATATCCGGCCCCCCGCCAGATTCTTAACACCGTCACAGCTCAATAGTGTGATGGAAATTGGGGGTTGCGATGTTCAGTCGGTTCTCACTCAGCCTATGCAACGGCCTCGGCCCGGCACGCGCCAAGCAAAGGCTTTCGCTCGCCGCACGAATCTTGGACTACGACGGCCATCCGCGTCCTAAATGCATTCGCGCAGCGAAGGGTCAGCAATGTGCACACAGAGGCTGCGCGTGACAGATAAAACCATCCGTCTGCTGGCCTGCCAACCCACTCGCCCACCGATGGCGGTTACCGCCGTTGACCGCGAACTCTGCCCGCCCGAGGACGACCAGCAATTCAGTTTGGTCTCCGTCGACCCCGCAATCGCGCAAGTACATGCACCCGCCACCTCACTCGACACCGTGCAGATGGCGGGATTCTGGACATTGGCACTCACAACCGTCGTCGGTCTTTGGTTTGTGAGTGTCCATGTGGGCGCAATCCTCGGACTCGTCCGCCGAGGTTGAGCCAGCGCGCCGGGCGCATCCCGGCATCTCAATCGGAGTAAGTAACCATGAAAGAAACCCTTCAACACCTTCGCTCGATTGTCACGCGAACGAGCCTCGGCATTACGTTGGGTACGGCGTCGTGCCTGGCCAAAGCAGAGGCCAGCGCCGGCCCTGACTTTTCGTCGCTAACCTCGGGCATCAACATGGGCTCAACCGTCACCGCAATCCTTGCCGTCGCCCTGTCGCTGGTCACCGTCTATGCCACGTTACGCGGTGCCAGGATCGTGCTCGCTGTGATCAAGGGCTAATCGTTGGGCATGGCCGAGTGCTCCATCGCGCGTATCGAGCGCTCGGCCACACAGCGCGGCGCGCCGCATAACTCGCCGGAGAACACCATGCCGACGCAAGAACTTTGGGATCTGACTTTCTTCGCCTGGGGAATCGTATGCGGATGGGCGGTAGTCCAAGGACTGCGGGGATAACGATGAAACGAACGATGGTGGCCTTAGCGCTACTCGCCCTCCTCGCACAACAGCCGGCAACGCCACAAGCCCTCCCCGTCGCGAACTTCGTCATGAATCGCGCAATCGCGGGCGTCATCACACGAATTGCCGCCTCCCGAGGTTTCGCGGCCAACGACGCTCGCGTTATCGCGACGTTAGAAGCGATCTCCTCATCGAGTACGGCGCTAAATGTCATCTCAACTGGCGCAGGCATTGGCCTGTCCCTCGCCGGTGCACCTGTCTGGCTGACGATCCTCGCGGGCCTCGGCATTGTCGGCGCGGGTAGCCATTTGATCGCAACGTTGGGCGACGCTGAGGTCGCTATCGGGCAGACGTATGACGGCTCCGTCGCACTCGTGAGCAAGCTCCCGCGCAAGGAACCCGTCACGTTACCGTCCTACCCGGACTTCAAGACGTCGCCCTCCGACGAGCCGCTTTTCGAAATGCTCAGACGCCTCGGGGCGCACGTCTATCGAACCGATGGGTGCTCACCCACGCATACCCGAGTCGCATGTCACGAATTTCCGCTATTGCCGCAAGAGTCCACCGGCATCGCCTTGTCCTATCCGAAATATGGGATTCGCATCCCCTTTACGTCGATTTCTGAGTTGGAGGCACTGCGCACGCGCTGGTTGTTCCAGCCAGGCGATAAAGATCCGCAACTGAAAATCATCGAGACGTTCGATCACTACGGCGAGTTCGCGGGCTTTGCCGAGCGCATGTGGACAAACAAACACCGGACCTGCTACGCCGACGCCCCGCCGTTTTGTCCGGCCCCCCATGAATGGGTAACGCTCGAACTGAACCCCGCGGTGTTCGACATCACCCGCGACGCCTTCTACGGGCTCAACCGGATGACCACGTAATCGATCTACCCCGATCTGGATGCTGCGCGCGCCGGCATGAACCGGGAACTCATGAAGATGCCGATCAGCGCCAGGACGCTCGCCGACATCGTCGATGCGTCGTGGCAGCAGGCAGCAGAAGCGCCCGACTATGTGGGGCTCCCCTATCGCGACTCGGAGCCCGTCACCGAAGAGGACGTGGTGATATGGGTCAAAGAGAATCCCAAGCTAGTACCGCACATCGGTGACGTATTCGAGCCCGCCAATCCGCCAGACATCAAGACGGTGCCAATCTCGCCTCGAATCCGCCCACGCGAAGATCCAAGCCCGCAGGTTGATCCCGAAACAGATCCGCGCGTCAATCCTAGACCCTATCCGGAAATAGACCCGAACACCGCGCGCGATCCCGATGAAGAGGGCGAGCCCGGCTCCGACCGCAACAAGAACACCGAGGGCGTGCAGGACGTGAATGTCGTCAACCGTCCGACTGTCAATATCGGCAACCGGGTCAAAGTCGATATGGATCTAGGTGGCGCCCCCGAGGTCGATAAGCCCGAATTCGAAGAGACGCCCACCGCGAAGATGATCATCGATCCGATCTTGGGACTGACGTCCGATTTCAACGCCTGGACGATGCCCTCGCACGGCGCTTCCTGCCCGCGCACCACGCTACAGGTCTTCGATCACGCCATTCCCATCGACGCTCACTGCGAGATTGCCGAGCGCGTCGGGCCACAGCTTCGCCAGGTGATGATCGCCGCGTTCGCCGTCATGGCGCTCTTGATCGTTCTTTCTGCCTGAGGTCCCTATGCCACTGTTTGCCATTATCGCGAGCGTCCTTAACGCCGCTTTGGGCTTCATGTTCCGCGCGTCGGTGGTCAAGTGGGCGACATTCTTCGCACTCTGGTATGTCGTCACCGAATTCGTCATCGCCATCAAATCGAGCAACTTCTTCCCGCAAGTAGCCAAGCTTAACGAGGCCTTCTCGGGCATCCCTACCGGGGTCTGGTATTGGCTCGACTTGTTTGCCGTCTCACAAGGTGCGCCCATGATCGTTAGCGCCATGGCAGCGCGCTTTCTCATCCGGCGTTTGCCGGTCATTGGGTGAGCGCCATGGCGATCAACGCATACACAGGCTTGATGGGATCGGGCAAGAGCTATGAGGTCGTTAGCAGCGTCATCGTGACTGCGGTTTTGGCAGGACGACGTGTAGTGACCAATATCGACGGCATCAACTCTGACGCCATTCACGCTTACTGCACAGACGTGAAGAAAGCAGACCCGATGACGCTCGGCGCGGTGATTTCGATCACGAACGCGGACGTCATCAAAAGCGGCTTCTTCCCCGATGAAACGAAGCCTGACGTTGATTCTCTTGTCAAAGCTGGCGACCTTGTCGCGATTGATGAGGCGTGGGAATTCTGGTCCGTCTCGCACAAAATCAGCCCCGAGCACATGCGCTTCTTCCGAATGCATCGACATTACGTACATCCGGAAACCGGTCTGTCTTGCGACGTCGCGTTGATGATCCAGTCGATCACGGATCTCCACCGGCAGTTACGCTCGGTAATCGAAGTCACGTTCGTCACGAAGAAGCTCAAGGAATTGGGGCTGGGCAATCGCTATCGCGTCGAGATGTTCGGCGGCGGCCGGATCACCAAGGCGGCGCGACTGGGGACCACGACCACAACATACGACAAAGCCATTTTTCCGCTATATCAATCGTATGCGGGCGGGAAAGGGAAAGAGCGCGCCATCGACTCCCGGCAGAACATGCTGCGCAATCCCAAGCTGTGGATGACAGGCGTGTTTTTCGTGGGCTGCTGGATCGGTGTCGGGGTGTTCCTCTGGCGATTCTTTCATCCCGAACCGGCGGTAGATTCATCGTCCGCTGCGGTCAGATCGGACAGGCGTCTAGCTGCTCCCACCAATGCACCGCACGATCTTGCGCCCCGTATTCCTGCGCTAAGTGAGAGATGGCGTGTCGTGGGGCAATACTCGATCACAGGAAAGCGCTATGTCGTGTTGAGCGACAACACGGGTCGCTTACGCATCGAGCCACCGTCAGCATTTCGCAATCGTGGCCTCGCGATCATCGGTGAGGTCGATGGTCAACAGGTCACCGCGTGGTCGGGTCAAAAGCCCGTTTCTCGGTTCTTCGGAGAAACGCGATGAAGCCCCTCATGGCCGGCGCGATGTTGATCGCAGCAACCCAATCATTTGCGGACGAGTCTCGCATCGTGCCCGCCCCCATCGATTACCGAGGGCCAGCCCTTCACGATGACGGCCCAGCGATTCGGGACAGCATCGAGCACCCCCGCTCGCCCGATTGGACCAACGAAGGTATCCCGTCGCTTCGATCGGGCCTACGCACTTCATCCGGAAAATTCGACTTCCAGTTCGTCAATGTCGCGCAGCTCGTCTCGTTGCTCTACGGCGAAGTCATCAAGACGCCTTACGTCCTTTCCCCCGAAGTGCTCGATGACCAGCGGATGGTCTCGATGCGATTTGATACGAGACGCGGCGACTTACGTGCGTTCCTGATTGCATTTCTTGACTCGCTCGGGTTCGGTATCGAAAGACGCCAGGGTGTCGACTTCGTATTCAAGCGATCAAGCACTGGCACAGACGCAGAACCGCAATCCACCTACGTCTATCGCCCCCAGTATCGAGATACAGCCTATCTCGCCAATCTCGTCAGACCAGTGTTTCGAGGGCAGTTCACCGTGAACCGCGAGGTCCCCGCCGAACCTGATGGCCGAGCAGGCGGCAATATTCCCGACGGGTCTGCGGCGATGCTCATCGACCAGAAAGGCGACACGCTCGTTTTCCGTGGGACGCAAACTGAAGTTCTGACGCTTCAGGACTTACTACCGCGCGTCGATACGCCGGTCGGCGAAGTCGCTGTGCGAGCAACGGCTTACGAGGTCACCCAAAGCAGCGAACATGGTTCAGCGTTTCAGCTCGCCCTGGACCTGCTATCCAAAGGCTTAGGGCTATCCATACAGGTGACGGGCGAGAGGCTAAGCAACTCGGTGCGCATCACAGCAGGAGATCTCGACACGGTGTTCTCCGCACTTTCGAAAGACACTCGGTTTCAGGTCATCAACAGCCCGAATCTGCGGATTCGATCCGGCTCGCGGGGAAAGCTCACCGTCGGGCAGAAAGTCCCGGTGCTGAAGTCCGTCTCCTACCCACGTGGCGGCGGCGAACCGGTTCAGTCGGTCGAATACCACTCTTCAGGCGTCATCTTCGAGCTACGGCCGACCGTGAAGGATTGCGTTATCGATCTGCACGTCTCGCAGCAAATCAGCGACTTTGTGAAGACCACGACAGGAGTCAATCAATCACCGACGCTAAACACTCGCGAAGTGAGCACCGAAATCAGTTCGCAGGATGGCGACATCATCCTCATTGGCGGACTGACAACCAACAAAGCGTCCGACAACAACACGGGACTGTCCTTCCTGCCCCGATTCCTCGATAGCAACGCCGATGCGGCGTCGAACACGGAGATCCTTCTCGTCCTCCAGGTGGAGCGCGTCAGGACGTCTAGCGTCGGGAGTGTCGGCGCCGATGCCGAAGCCAGGGATGCCCCCGGACGCACCTGCAACGTCCAGGCCGTTGACGCGCGACTCAGCGCGGCCCGCGCGACCGAGCAGCGGGTAGCACCTCAGACGCCCGCCGAAGCCTCGCCGCTGGCCACACCTCCCCTCACTGAAAACCGTCCTTCCGCTCCCGCCGACAAAGTGGCGCGGATCGAAGAAGGCACGACGCTTCGCGCGACCGCCGCCGCCCGCAGGGTCGAGGACGGCGGGGGCGCGCGAAGCGCGCCCTAAATTTATATCCGTAACACTTAACGAGAAAGGAGGTGGCAAAGCGCATCCAGCCAGGACAGAAACACTTCGACTTCGATCCGGATGAAAAAAAGGCCCCGATGCAGAACACCGGGGCCAACGCCTTCTCCGCGATGACACATGACAAAGGAGCTGCCATGCAAGAACCGAGTTTAGTGAACGATTCCGCCTTCCGACGAGAGTGGATCATCAGGGGACGAAATTTTGGAGAGGGTCAGGTGGAGGTCACCGTCACCCGATTCGACCGCTACATGGGCGCTCAGAGGCTTCACACCCTGCCAAAAGCGAAACGAGGCGAATCGAAAAACTCGGACGATAACCAAATGGCGGCGGCCAAGCGGGCCAAACAACAAGTCAGATTGCGTTGTAAGGCCATTGGCGCGGATCGCATGATTACGTTGACCTACAGGGAGAACATGCAGGACAAGGAGCGCCTGAAGCGCCATTTCGACGCCCTACGCCGCCGCTTGAACAGGATTCAGGATTTCCAATATGTCGCAGTCCCGGAACGTCAGAAACGGGGCGCATGGCACCTGCACATTGCCGTAAAGGGACGGCAGAACTACAGGGTGCTCCGCGCGATCTGGATATCCATCGTCGGTGCGGACAACGGCAACGTCAATGTGCGCAATCCGTTTCGTCAAAAAGCTCAGCAGCACAAGCTGGCGGCTTACCTCGGCAAATATCTGACCAAGGACTTTGCCGAGCACAAGATGAACGAGAAGCGCTATTGGTCGAGTCGTGGCATTACGATCCCCGAGCGAGATCCCATCGACCACATCTTGAGCGACGACCCGGTGAAGGCCATCGTGACTGCATTTGAAGCGGCTCAAGAGGCTGGCGCGAAGTTGGACAACTGCCAAGCATTTTGGAATCAGGGGCTCGGAAGCTTCTGGTTAGCAACGAAGGAGAACTGAATTGACTGCATCGCTTTTTCTCAGCGTCGAGGAACTGTCTGAATTGACGGGGCGACGGCGGCGAAACAACCAAGTCTTCGCACTTCGCTCTATGGGCATCGAACATCGGGTGAGGCCCGACGGCCATGTACTTGTGTTGCGAGCGCATGTGGAATCACTTCTTGGGGGACGCATGCCGGAAAAGTCATCGTCTGACTGGAACCCTGTTTGGAGCGTCGCCTGATGCCAGTTCCGCGCAAACCAGAAAATCGAGGTCTTCCGTCTCGATGGCGACACTATCACGGGGCTTATTACTACGAAGTCCCTCCCGGCATGGAGCTGCATTGGGATGGGAAAAAGAAGTTTCGTCTTGGCAAGACACTCCCGGAATCGTATCGGGTCTGGGCCGAACGTCTCGGAACCCTGGACAAGGCGAAGACCGTTGGCCAACTGCTTGATCGTTATGCACTCGAAGTTGTCCCGACCAAAGCTCCCACTACGCAAACGCAAAACCAACTCGCAGTGAAACAGCTACGCGAAAAATTTCACGATGCGCCTTTGGGTGGCATAAAACCGCGACACATCTATGCCTACGTCAATCTCCGTCGAAAGAAAGTGAAGCAGCCCGACGGGAGCATTAAGGAAATTCCGGCAGTCACCGCCGCCCATAGAGAAATCGAAGTGCTGTCACATGCCTTTACCAAAGCAGTGGAATGGGGATACCTTGATCGCCATCCGTTCAAATTCGAGGTTCGTTTAAAGGGCGAGGACGCACGCACCCGATACGTGGAGGACTGGGAGGTTGATGCGTGTATGTCGATAAAGCCCAAGCGGCCTCGTGGTGGCATTCGAATGGTCCAGGCCTACATTCGACTCAAGGGCATTACCGGCATGGCGCGCGGCGACTTGCTTCGCCTTCAACCGGAGAGGCACTTTACCGACGATGGGATTCTGATCGAGCGAAACAAGACAGCCAAGAAGACGGGGAAACGAACGCTGTATCAATGGACCGAAGAACTGCGTCGTTGCGTGAGGGAGGCTATCGATGCCAGGTCGGCGCAGAACTCCACTCACCTATTCTGTAATCGCCGGGCAGAACCGTACATCAACGAACTGACCGGACGCGCAGGCGGATGGGACTCGCTTTGGCGCGATTTCATGGACAGAGTTCTTGAGGAGACGGACGTCTCCGAGCGATTTTCAGAGCACGACTTGCGTGCCAAAGCAGCAAGTGACGCGGAGACGTTGGAGCATGCTCAGGCGCTGCTATCGCACACGGATAGCCGGACCACGCGTCGCGTGTATCGCCGTAAAGCCGAGAAGGTGATGCCTTTGAAGTGAACTTTGCAGCCCGCTCTATTGCACACTCGCGCATCTATTGCACAAGCAGAGCGGGCACTTCGCTGCAAAGCCTTATGTATCCGTGGCGGAGAGAGGGGGATTCGAACCCCCGATAGGCTATTAACCTATACACGCTTTCCAGGCGTGCGACTTAAACCGCTCATCCATCTCTCCTGAAGAGTCGCGCATTATAGCAGGTCGGCAGCAACATCCCATACCCTTTCGTGCGAACCCGGCAAAATTTCTTTGCCCGCCTCTCGTCACGGACGCCGCAAATGGTCCACCAGATGCCGGTCTCGCTCGCTCGGGCGTCCGCCCAGCAAGCTGAACACGATCGCCACCGCGAACCCCACCGGCACCCCAAACGCACCCGCCGAAATTGGGTCAACGCCCCACCATCGCGAGCCCGCAAACCCCGTCAGTCGCGTGAAGAACGGGTACGTCGTCATGATGTAGTACACACACACCAACAACCCGCTCACCATCCCGGCCGTCGCGCCCAGCCGCGTCGTGCGCTTCCAGAACACCCCCAGCACCAACGCCGGGAACAAGCACGACGCCGCCAACGAAAATGCCGCCCCCACCAAGAACAGGATATTCCCCAGCTTCAGCGACGTAACATACGCCGCAAACATCGCCACACATAACAACAGAATCTTCGACGTCGTCACCCGCTTCTGGCTCGACGCATTTCTATCCACCATGTGGAAATAGATGTCGTGCGATAACGCATTCGCAATCGTCAGCAACAACCCGTCCGCCGTCGACAACACCGCCGCCAACGCACCCGCCGCCACCAATCCCGATATCACATACGGCAGCCCCGCGATTTCCGGACCGGCCAGCACCAGCATGTCCGGCTGCATCCAGATCTCCCCCCACTGCACCACCCCGTCCCGATACACATCCGAGATGTCCATCTGCACCGGCGTCGCGTGCCGCCATTGCGTCACCCACCCCGGCAGATTCTCATAACGTGCACCGACCAGGTGCAATAACACGTCGTACTTGAGCATCACCGCCAACGCCGGCGCGCTCACATACAACAACGCCACGAAGAACAGCGTCCACCCCACGGAACTGCGTGCCCCCTGCACCGTCGCCGTGGTGCCGTAGCGCGTCAGGATGTGTGGCAAGCTCGCCGTACCGATCATCAGACACACCATCAGCAACAGGAAATTCAGACGCTGCGAACTGCGCGTCGTGTCGTCCCGCGCCGGAAAAGGCTCCGTCATCGCATGCGGCGGCTCACTGCGCTCCACATACTGATTACGCATCTCCAGCCACTGGTTCTGCGCCTCGCCAACGTCGCGCGGGAACGCATCGAGCTTCGTCTCCAGCATCTTCACGTCCCGCAACGGACCGTTGCGACGCTTCGTATCCAGCAACTGCCGCTCCAACTCCGCACGCTCGCTATAGAAACTGTCCGGCAAACCATCCAGACGACGCTGCATCTGCTCCGCCTGCTCCCGGTAATAGTCGCGCACCTCGCGCTCCGGCACCGACTGCTGAATCTCCCGCTCCAGCGCTTCGACCTTCGCCAACGCCTCGCCGTAACTGAACTGCGGAAACCATCCGTTGCCCGTCTGATGACCAATCATGGCCGTCGGCACCAGGAACGCAGTAATCATGATGATGTACTGCGCAACCTGCGTCCAAGTCACCGCGCGCATCCCGCCAAGGAACGAGCAAACCAGAATGCCCGCCAGCCCGAAGAAGATGCCGATGGTGAACTCGACCCCGATGAAGCGCGACGCAATCAGGCCCACGCCCTGAATCTGTGCCACCAGATAGACGAACGAACACAGAATCGTCGAGAAGACGCCCAGCGCCCGCACCAGATTGCTGTCGTAACGCGTGCCGAGAAAATCCGGCACCGTATAGCGACCCATCTTGCGCAGATACGGCGCGAGCAAAAACGCCACCAGACAATAGCCGCCCGTCCATCCCATGACGTACGCGAGGCCGTCGTAACCCGACACGTACAGCGATCCCGCCAGCCCCATGAACGACGCCGCGCTCATCCAGTCCGCCGCGCACGCCATGCCATTGAACATCGGCGGCACACGACGGCCCGCGACGTAGTACTCGGTAGCGTCCGAGGTTCGGGAGATCAGGCCGATCACCGCGTACACGGCAATCGTCACGAACAAGAAGGCATAGCCGATCCACACGCCCGGACCATTGACCCGCTCGAGCAGACCAATCATCAGCACGAACGCGAGGAAGCCCGCCGTGTAATACAGGTAGTAGCGCAGCAATCTGCGCGTGAAACTCATCGGTAGGTCGGCGCCGACGCGGCGCGAGAGGAAGCACTTCTTGAACTGGCCGGAGCCTGCGCGCGACTGCGCCCCGCCCCCTCAGGGCCAAGACTGTCGCGATGGGCATCGCGCAACACATGCAACTCACGTTGGTAACGCGCGTCGTTGCGTCGCTGCATCCACGCATAGACGACGATCAGGACGATGTCGATCAGGATCGCACCCTGCGCCCCCATGTAGAACGGCAGCGGCCACCCGGCAAATCGCAGCGACGCCCATTCGCGTGCCCAGAACTGCGGCACGAACGTCACCACGAAGCCAATCACCATGAGCACCGCCACCAGCCGCAACGTGCGACGCCAATGGCGCGACGCCACGGCCGCCGCCGCCCCATGCCAATCGACATCGTGCAACGGGCCGCCGGAAGCAAAGTCCGGCGGCATGCCGCTGGCGCCGACGTTGGCGTTGGCGTTGGCGTTGGCGTTGGCGTTGGCGTTGGCATTGGCGTTGGCGTTGGCGTTGGCGTTGGCGTCGGCAATAACGTTGACGTGGACGCCAACGTTATCGCCGGCATCCACCTTGTCAGTCACGCCGGCCGCGCCGGTCTGCGAGCGATCTGCCATAGCAGGCCGGGAACCCCGCGCTTACTGCGCCTGCTTGAGTTGCTCCAGAATGGCCGGATTCTCAAGCGTGGACGTGTCCTGCGTGATTTCCTCACCCTTCGCAATCACACGCAGCAAACGACGCATGATCTTGCCCGAACGAGTCTTCGGCAAGTTGTCCCCGAAACGGATGTCCTTCGGCTTGGCGATCGGCCCGATCTCCTTGCCCACCCAGTTACGCAGTTCAAGCGCCAACTGCTTGGCCTCGTCGCCCGTCGGACGCGAACGCTTGAGCACCACGAACGCGACAATGGCCTCGCCCGTCGTGTCGTCCGGACGCCCCACCACCGCCGCCTCCGCCACGATCGGGTTCGCCACCAGCGCCGACTCGATTTCCATCGTGCCCATGCGGTGACCCGAGACGTTCAGCACGTCATCGATACGGCCCATGATCGTGAAGTACCCAGTCTTCACATCGCGAATCGAACCGTCTCCCGCAAGATAGATCTTGCCGCCCAGCTCCGGCGGGAAGTAGCTCGTCTTGTAACGCTCCGGATCCCCCCAGATCGTGCGGATCATCGCAGGCCACGGGCGCTTGATCACCAGCATGCCGCCCTGACCGTTCGGCACGTCCTGCCCGGTCTCGTCGACGATGGCCACCGCAATGCCCGGCAGACCCAGCGTGCACGACCCCGGCACCAACGGCGTGGCGCCCGGCAGCGGCGTAATGATGTGACCGCCCGTCTCCGTCTGCCACCACGTGTCGACGATAGGGCAACGGCCCCCGCCAATGTTCTCGTAGTACCACATCCATGCCTCGGGATTGATCGGCTCACCGACCGACCCGAGAATGCGCAGCGACGACAGATCGTATTGCTTCGGGTGCACGTCAGGCGTCTGGTCAGCCGCCTTGATCAGCGAACGGATCGCCGTCGGCGCGGTGTAGAACACCGTCACCTTGTGACGGCCGATCATCTCCCAGAAACGGCCCGCGTTCGGGTACGTCGGCACGCCCTCGAACACCACTTGCGTCGCACCCACAGCCAACGGCCCATAAGCGATATACGTGTGCCCCGTGATCCAGCCGATGTCGGCCGTGCACCAGAAAACGTCGTCCGGCCTGATGTCGAACGTCCACTGCATGGTGAGCGACGCCCACAGCAGATAGCCGCCCGTGCTGTGCTGCACGCCCTTCGGCTTGCCCGTCGAGCCCGACGTATACAGGATGAAAAGCGGATGCTCCGCCCCTACCCACTCGGGCTCGCACTGGTCCGACTGACTGGCGACGAGGTCCTGCAACACTTCGTCGCGCCCAGCCTTCATCGTCACGTTGCCGCCCGTGCGACGGTAGACGATCACGGACTTCACATGGTCGCAGCCCCCCATCGCGAGCGCTTCGTCGACAATGGCCTTGAGCGGCAGCGCCTTGCCGCCGCGCATCTGCTCGTCAGCCGTGACGATGGCCACCGCACCGGCGTCGATCACGCGCTCGTTGAGCGATTTGGCCGAGAAGCCGCCGAACACGACCGAGTGCGTCGCGCCAATACGGGCGCACGCCTGCATGGCAACCACGCCTTCAACCGACATCGGCATGTAGATGACCACGCGATCACCCTTCTTCACTCCCTTGGCCTTGAGCGCATTGGCAAAGCGATTCACGCGCGCCAGCAGGTCGCGATAGGTGACGGGCGTCACCGTGCCGTCGTCGGCTTCGAAAAGAATGGCGTTCTTGTCGCCCAGACCCGCCTCGATCTGACGATCCAGGCAGTTGTAGGATGCGTTGATCTGACCGTCTTCAAACCACGTATAAAACGGGGCGTTGGTCTCGTCGAGAGCTTTGGTGAACGGCTTGTGCCAGGCCAGATTCTCGCGCGCCTGACGCGCCCAGAATCCCTCGTAATCCTTCTCGGCCTCGGCGCAAAGCGCCTCATAGGCGGGCATGCCGGAGATTTTCGCTTTGGCGACCAGCGCCTGCGGCGGCGCGAAGACGCGCTGCTCCTGCAATACCGATTCAATTGCTGCCATGAGTTGTCCCCTCTTATGGATATGCAAAACGATTGCAATCAAGCCAAAACAAATCGCTAACGCCACATTAAGACGAGCGACTTACTAACGCCTTACACTGGTGCACGCAAACGCCGCACCCCGCGTGCGGGACTCACGCGGGATGCGGCGTCGCATCGCAGCCGACTGTGGCGAATTCGCTACAATCCTACCCGCATCATCCCTGTCTCGCCACCCCGGACTCGCCCGGAGCGCCCGTGAATTCGACATCTCCGCCTCAATCCTCCGCTGACATCCTGCCGGTGCCCTCGGCAGCGGACCGCCTGTTCGCCCGCTTTCCGAGCTTTGCGCTGGCCCTGGCCATGACCTTCGTGGGCATCAACGTCGGCATCGGCAAGACCATGGTCGCGGTCATGCCCGTGGCCGCCTTCGCCCTGTGGCGTTTCGTGATTGCCATCATCGCGCTGGCCCCACGCTACCGGCCGTCGGCCATGCGACGCGTCACCCGCAGCCAATGGGGACACCTCTTCGTGCAGACGTTCTTCGGCACGTTCCTCTTCACCTTACTGATGCTCTCAGGCGTGCGAATGACCACGGCCTCCGCCGCCGGCGTCATCACCGCCACGCTGCCCGCCTGCGTGGCACTACTGTCGTGGGCAGTGCTGCGCGAGCACCCGTCGCGCCGCACGCTGGTGAGCGTCGGCCTCGCCATTGCCGGTGTCGCCCTGCTCAACCTCTCGCGCGGCGACCCGCATGGCGCCAGCGCCTCCGGTGCGGGCAACAGCGTCTGGCTGGGCAACGCCCTCGTGCTCGGCGCCGTCGTCTGCGAAGCCATCTACGTGATCGTCTCGAAACGCCTCGCCGCAGAACTCTCCGCCATCGACATCTGTGCCTATACGCATCTGATCGGCGGCGCGCTGATGCTGCCGCTCGGCGTGGTGGGCCTCATGGCCGTGGATTACGCGTCGCTCACGCCCGGCCATTGGGCGCTCATCCTCTGGTACGGCCTCGCCGCCAGCGTGTTCTCGTTCTTCCTGTGGATGCGCGGCATTCGTCACGTCAGCGCACAACTGGCCGGGGTTTTCACCGCCATGGTGCCCGTGGCCGCCACCGCGTACGGCGTAATCTTTTTGGACGAGCGACTCACGGTCTCCCAAGGCGCCGCACTGGCCCTGACGGTCGCCGGGATCGTGCTCGCGGCGTTGCCGGGCGCCGGTGCGCGCAACAGGCTATTGCCGGCCCGCGACTGAATCGGACGCGGCGTCCCCGTCAAGACGTTGTAAAATGCCCGCCATACCGAATTGGCGACGCGCAATCCGTGACGTATCGGCGGTGACCGTAGCGCCCGATGTTTTCGCATTTCGCATTTCGCATTTGCTTTGCCTGTATTTGATAACGACAGCTTGCGGCCTTGGCCGCGAGCCAATGCCCCCACTCCGTCAAAATAGCCATGTCGACTCCCGGCCGCCCGTCCGACGCGCCGCTGCGCCCCTTGCGTCCCCTGCCTCGCCTCATTTTCTTCAGCCGCTGGCTCCAACTGCCGCTGTACCTGGGACTGATCGCCGCGCAAGGCGTCTACGTCTACAAGTTTCTCGTCGAACTCTGGCATCTGATCTCGCACGCCACGACGCTCGACGAAACGCAGATCATGCTCGTTGTGCTCGGCCTGATCGACGTGGTGATGATCTCGAACCTGCTCATCATGGTCATCATCGGCGGCTATGAGACGTTCGTCTCGCGCCTCGGCGTCGAAGGCCATCCGGACGAACCGGAGTGGCTCGATCACGTGAATGCCGGCGTGCTCAAGGTGAAGCTGTCGATGGCGCTCATCAGCATCTCGTCGATCCATCTGCTCAAGACGTTCATCGACGCGGCCCAGCAAACGCCGCATACGATCATGTGGCAAGTGATCATTCACTGCGTCTTCCTGCTTTCCGCCGTTGTCATGGCCGTGGTCAACAAGATGACCAACGAGAGCCACGCCCCGGCGTACGCAACCCCACAGCAAGTCATTCCCCATACCCGTCCCCACTAAGTCGAGAGCCGTTTCATGTCTACCGTCATTAAAGAAGACGACGTCATTCAGAGCGTCGCCGGTGCCCTTCAGTACATCAGCTACTACCATCCGGACGATTACATTCAGGCGCTGGGTCGTGCCTACGAGGCCGAGCAAAGCCCCGCAGCACGCGACGCCATCGCGCAGATCCTGACCAACAGCCGCATGTGCGCCGAAGGCCGCCGTCCGCTGTGTCAGGACACCGGCATCGTGACCGTGTTCGTGAAGGTCGGCATGAACGTGCGCTGGGACGCCAAGCGCAGTCTCACCGACATGATCAACGAAGGCGTGCGTCAGGCTTACATGCACCCGGACAACGTGCTGCGCGCCTCGATCGTGGCGCCGCCGGAAGCCGGTCGCAAGAACACGAAGGACAACACGCCCGCCGTCATCCACTACGAAATCGTGGAAGGCGACAAGGTCGACATCACGGTCGCAGCCAAGGGCGGCGGCTCGGAGAACAAGTCGAAGTTCGTGATGCTCAACCCGTCCGATTCGATCGTTGACTGGGTCGTGAAGACGGTGCCGACGATGGGCGCCGGCTGGTGCCCGCCGGGCATGCTCGGCATCGGTATCGGCGGCACGGCAGAAAAAGCCATGGTGCTCGCGAAGGAATCGCTCATGGACCCGATCGATATCCATGACGTGATCAAGCGCGGCCCGCAGAACTGGAACGAAGAGCTGCGTATCGAGCTATTCGAGAAGGTCAACGCCCTCGGCATCGGCGCACAAGGTCTCGGCGGTCTGGCCACGGTGCTCGATGTGAAGATCCTCGACTACCCGACGCACGCTGCGTCCAAGCCGGTCGCCATGATCCCGAACTGCGCCGCAACGCGTCACGCGCACTTCACGCTGGATGGCTCGGGCCCGTCGTTCCTCGCTGCGCCGTCGCTCGACGCCTGGCCGAACGTGCACTGGGCGCCGAACACCGAGACGAGCAAGCGCGTCGATCTGGATACGCTCACGCCGGAAGAAGTCGCGAGCTGGAAGCCGGGCCAGACCCTGCTGCTCTCGGGCAAGATGCTCACCGGTCGCGACGCCGCCCACAAGCGCATTGCCGACATGATCGCCCGCGGCGAGCCGCTGCCGGTCGACTTCAAGGGCCGCGCCATTTACTACGTCGGCCCGGTCGATCCGGTGCGTGACGAAGTCGTCGGCCCGGCCGGCCCGACCACGTCCACGCGTATGGACAAGTTCACCGACATGATGCTCTCGAAGACGGGCCTCGCCGTCATGATCGGCAAGTCGGAACGTGGCCCGGCCGCCATCGAAGCCATCAAAAAGCACAAGGCTGCGTACCTGATGGCTGTCGGCGGCGCCGCCTACCTCGTGTCCAAGGCGATTCGTGCCGCCCGCGTGCTCGCCTTCGACGACCTCGGCATGGAAGCGATCTACGAG
>NZ_JAELTP010000751.1 GCF_016428915.1 Pandoraea sp. ASV26 | reverse complement strand
GTACTTTTCCATTACGAGGAAAGTCTTCCCCGCAGCAATTTTCGATTCGGCCTCGTTCAGATTTTGACCAAAAGAGCAACTCCGACAGATTGGACGACTCCCGTGGGGGTTACAAGGTTTTGGCGGGCCGAGTGGCTGGCTTAAAGGCGGATCTGTTCGTCTGAAAGGTTTTCGGTGGGGGCGTGTGGTGGTTAAACTGTACGTCTGTACAACTGGAACGATATCAACTTTGTTAATCGAAATGGCATGTAGGACTACAGGGCAGCAGTTGTGTTTGACGGCTTGTTGCTTTTGACTTCTAATCAGTCACCTCTCTGGAAGTTCCGTGACAAGTGCAGGCTCTCACACGGCTGGTACGTAAGAATTACCACCATACATTTGGAATCAGGCTATTTCCCGCAC
>NZ_JAELTP010000750.1 GCF_016428915.1 Pandoraea sp. ASV26 | reverse complement strand
CTCCCCTACAGCATCAGCGGTCCATGTCCGCCCTAGGTACTGACTTCTATTTATTCGCCACACGTGATTGCGCGACGACTGCTACAACCGCGTCAGGTCGTGAAGCGCCGCCCTCGACTCAATCCGAGACATGACTTAATTGGAACGGAGGAAGCTAAACCCAACGCCCTTCACTTCCCAAGCCGTGCATATACAACTTCAAATTCTAGACTATATCTCCCCAGATGCTTTTATCTCTAGAGCCGGGCTCCTGAGAGATAAAAATTATATGCAAGGAAGCAAGCAACTCGACGCGCCCAACAAGTCTCCTCCTCCAGACACGATGCTGTCATTTGCACCGCAGCCCATCTTCACGGGCAACTGGGACCACAATCACCGCCCATCCGTCTCATCGCCCTTGTC
>NZ_JAELTP010000749.1 GCF_016428915.1 Pandoraea sp. ASV26 | reverse complement strand
AAAAAGGGAAGTGCGCAGCCATGGCGGATAATGTGTTACCGCTTCCACCGCCGGCAGTAGAAGGATGCAACTTACCTGTTTTGCGACATTTTGAGATTATTTGCGAAAGTAGAAAGACAGTCTATATCATGGAAGATGTTGTCCACTGCTTCGAAACGGCCAGCACGGTAACAGCTCGAGCAGACAGACGTGCAGAGAAGGGAGCACCAAGCGCCGAGGGTTTACGGCGCCAGGGTCCAGGGGTCGTGGTGAGCAGGCCGGATTCGACACGGCGCAGACGACGAACCGAGGGCGTGAGCGGATACTCGAGGCCGTTTTTCGAGGTCTGAGGCTTGAATCGGCAACGGGGTGTTGCAGAGGCGAAGCTTCAAGCTCTGCGGGGAGAATATCGCGGCCGAAGCG
>NZ_JAELTP010000748.1 GCF_016428915.1 Pandoraea sp. ASV26 | reverse complement strand
CTCTTCGAGTCCGAACCACCCCCAACCTCCGAACCACTCATCATCCACCTCCCCGAACCATCGCTGCTAGACGCCGACGAAGCTAGCATACGCACGTACCTCACTGCAGAAATGGAGCCGTTTGAAAATATACGCGCCAAGACGCAAACGCGCCTCGTCAAGGCCCAGCGTGGGCTCGAGTTCCAAGTCGACCACCTGGCTGACAACGTGCACAAGCTGGAGCAGCGCGTGCATGTGGCGGGGCGGCAGGCGGATAAAGTACTGCAGGTTGCGGCGACGAGGCTGAAGCAGAGGGAGGATAGGGAGCGGAGGAGCGCGGGCACGAGGGATATGCCGATTATGGAGGTGTTGAGGAGTTTGGGGGGGATATTGCCCGGGGGCCAGCGAGGGGATGGTTAAAGC
>NZ_JAELTP010000747.1 GCF_016428915.1 Pandoraea sp. ASV26 | reverse complement strand
CTGTAGCAAAGGTAACAAAAATCTCTTCAATTTTTTTTTTTGCCCTGCCTAGTTTGCCTCGCTGCTAGGTGTGGTGTGGCAGCCGCCCGCCACTTTCCATGTATACGTGTACATGCCGTTCCTGAAAAAATACAACCCTGGCCTCGTCCGCCGCCGTCTTTCAATGCAAGATGCACTCACTCCCCCCTTCCCGCTCCACAGCGCCGTGTTTCTACTCGTAAGTAGGGTGTTGCCCCCGGCTCTCTTGTACCGTGGATCGACTCATCCTAGCGGCTTCCAGGCGCTCTCATCCTCCCCCAAAACTACTGGAAACATAGCCAGGCCTGTGCTGCTCCGTTCTCCGGTCCACCCAATAGCCACTTTTATGGCCACCATGACCCTCGTCTCTGGCCATCTCTGGCC
>NZ_JAELTP010000746.1 GCF_016428915.1 Pandoraea sp. ASV26 | reverse complement strand
GCCCAAAAGATGTGATATCACTTGCCGCCATGCGCCGTCCGATCCCCTAATTCGATAGAAATGACTTGCCTTGCACCCGTGTTCTGTTCTGATGACACACCGCCTTCATTCAAAGTAGGGGTCCGAGAACATGCCTCCGTGTTGCTGCTCGTGCTCGCAGCATGTACTGATACAGCCGCGCCGTCCTTCTTGTAGAGACTTGCCGCACTGCTATGCGGATTGCTGGGGTCGCGATATACATGGTGGTTCTGTTGTCCCTGTGCTTCGCTGGCCCTTCTGGTGGAGCAGTCTGCGCTTCCGATTGTCGGCATATGTCCTTGTCCTGAGCTGCCTTGGTGAGTTGGGTACGATGAACCGCTGCCGCCAAAAGTGGCTGGCCAGAGGCGGAGGAGGATGAGGCGC
>NZ_JAELTP010000745.1 GCF_016428915.1 Pandoraea sp. ASV26 | reverse complement strand
ACTCCAGACCATCATCAGCCTTTTCATCAGCTCATCTACACTTGATTCTTTCATCTTTTCCATCTTCTCATCCCGCCACACGCTCTACACTCGTCGCAGGACTGTTTCTCGTACTCGACTCCGAAGCGCCTTACATCACCTCCGTCACCGGAACCCCGAAAGCCGTCACTTGACTACTACGAGTAATAACCGCCTTGGGCCAACATCAACCACCGTACCACACCGACAACAGACATCATGCCTGGCAAGAAGATTCGCTGCAGTGCCAAGGACTGCAAGGAAGCCGCCCAGCGCATTGTTGGAGATTGCAGTTTCTGCAATGGCCATTTCTGTGGCAAGCACCGTCTCTTGGAGGACCACAAGTGCAGCGGTCTTGAAGACGTAAGTGGCAACACTGTAACC
>NZ_JAELTP010000744.1 GCF_016428915.1 Pandoraea sp. ASV26 | reverse complement strand
GAACAAGGGTATGCAAATCTGACCATCCATCCTTTGGCATAAAAGGCCAGACGCTTGAATTTGTCAATGTTCCACGCGTTGTCGAAGAGCTCAGTTTCCTCCGGTAAGTTTATTAATTTCAACCTTTTTATTTCCCATTTAAACGTGCTATGATACTGATGCTTCATATCCTTCTAGCATAAAAATCGAAGAAGACACTTCTTCTGTGTCCCACATGGTAAACTCGCCCGTGCTGGCATGGGCATGCATCCGCCTCGACCGCCTGCGCCAAGGATATCGCTTCATCCGCCTTTTCGATACAAAGGGTAACACTGTCCGCGGCGGCAGGCTTTTTGTCAAGATTGACAAGTCATTTCGACCGGGCAAGAAGAGTAAATAAATTTGCGTGTTTAAGTATATACC
>NZ_JAELTP010000743.1 GCF_016428915.1 Pandoraea sp. ASV26 | reverse complement strand
GTATGAGGAAGGGGTGTAAGCGGAACAGGCCTCGTTTTGGGACACAAGGGCCGAAGTGCTGGGCTATAGGCGGTAGCAATACGGCGCGTATGAGTGTGAGTGTACTTGTTGAGACGTGGAAGGGGTACTGCGAAAGAGAAAGAAAGCTTTGGTACGTCGCAGTGCGCTGCTCGGCCACAGAGACGCAGACGAGTGGATGGTCTGGTACCGCTGATGACAGCACGTCGGCGGCAAGCAGTGTCTTGCTAAGAATTCAAGCAGCGTCGTGTTGCAAAGTAGTATGCAGCAGGCAGCGTCGGAGAACCAATGAGCGAAGGGCAGCAAGGGTTCCTGGACGGTGTTTTGGATATGCGCCCCGACGCACTGGTTTGGCGTATCAAACCCTGGTTCAGCACAGCACCAC
>NZ_JAELTP010000742.1 GCF_016428915.1 Pandoraea sp. ASV26 | reverse complement strand
CCCCCCCCCCCCCCCCCCCCCCCCCCCCCCCCCCCCCCCCCCCCCCCCCCCCCCCCCCCCCCCCCCCCCCCCCCCCCCTCTTTTCAATCAGAAGACGGCATACGCGATACACAATATCGTCTCGTGGGCTCGGAGATGTGTATAAGAGACAGCGCCAACCTCTTCCACTATTCAGCCTTCATCAATTCTCTTAGCAGTCCGAATTATACCAGCCAACGAGCATCCTACTTGCCGTCGCACGGCGTATGCACCTGTCTCTTATACACATCTGACGCTGCCGACGAACCGTGTGGTGTGTAGATATGGGGGGGGGGGGGGGGAGGGGAAGAGGGGGGGGGGGGGGGGGGGGGGGGGGGGGGGGGGGGGGGGGGGGGGGGGGGGGGGGGGGGGGGGGGGGGGGGGG